>JAWLHT010000080.1:0-17881 GCA_041690195.1 Candidatus Latescibacterota bacterium | reverse complement strand
TGTCCGGAGGACAGGGGGTTCAGCTCCCCGTGAGTGCCCATACGATACATCCGTTCCAGTATCACCCCTTAAGTTTACGACAATGCCCCCTGGCCCCCTTCTGTCACCCCAGCCCTGTTCCACAGGGCCGGGGACCCCAACTCTCCAGAGAGAGGGGGAATTGAGCCACAGGAAGCACTGAGATAGCCGATAACGAGTCATCCCCTCTCTCACCGAGAGAGGGGAACGAGGGGTGAGTTATATTTCCCGGCCTGAACCGCAATACTCCCGTTCGTCACTCCTGGCTTATGTTTACGACTATGCCCTCTTGATCCCCCTTCTTGCACTCCAAACCTGGATTCCAGGGTTGGGATGACAGAAGGGGAGCGTGGGGTGGTCAGGTTTCAAACGGAGCCTCCGCGCTTCCCCACAATCTAAAATACCCTCGCCCAGACGATACCCTCGCCGCCGTCTGTCCCGGTGGCCCCCTCCCTTTCCGTGGTCCCGCGAACGATCAACACGGGAGAACGGCTTCCGCCGGGAAGCACCGGTTTTCCCCCGAAGCTCCGCCTCATAATACCCCATTTGTTTTTTTGCTTCCGTGCTTTCTCGTCCTTGACTATTCCGCCTCATTCTGCTATATTGCAAAGTTCCGCCATCCCAAGGAGTTACCCTGTAATGATATATAATCCCTCGAACCCGGCAATCGTGCAGAGCGACCGGAGTATCCTGCTCGAGGTGGACAACCCCTCGTTTGTCTCCGCCAGGAACTCGCTCTCCCGCTTCGCCGAGCTGGAGAAAAGTCCGGAGCATATCCATACCTACCGTCTCTCGCCGCTTTCCCTCTGGAACGCGGCCTCGCTGGGGTTTACCAGCGACGAGGTCCTGCGGGACCTGGAGGCGATCTCCAAGTATGACATCCCGCAGAATATCCGCTTCGAAGTTGTGGAGCAGATGAGCCGGTACGGCAAGTTGCGGCTGGTTTCACGCCAGGACCGGCTCCTTCTCGAATCCACGGACCGTCATATCATCACCGAAGTCTGGAACAACGACCAGATCCGGCCGTACATCGACGAACTTCTCGACGACTACACCCTGGCCATTCTGCCCGCCAGCCGCGGTTTCGTGAAACAGTCGCTCATCAAGATCGGCTATCCGGTGGAGGACCTGGCCGGGTACACTCCCGGCAAGCCGCTGGAGCTTGAACTGCGGAAGACCACGCTCGGCGGCCAGCCCTTCGGATTGCGGGATTACCAGGTTGACGCCGTGGAGTCGTTTTACGCCGGGGGGTCCGAGCGGGGCGGCTCGGGCGTGGTGGTGCTGCCCTGCGGGTCGGGCAAGACCATCATCGGTATCGGGGTGATGGCCCGCTGCAAGACCATGACCCTCATCCTGACCACCAACATCACCGCCCTTCGTCAGTGGAAACAGGAACTCCTGGACAAAACCTCTCTCACCGCGGACCAGATCGGGGAGTATTCCGGAGAGGTGAAGGACATCAAGCCGGTTACTATCGCCACCTACCACATCCTGACCTACCGCAAGTCCAAGGTGAGCGCCTTTCCCCATTTCGGGCTGTTCAACCGCGAGGACTGGGGGCTGATCGTCTATGACGAGGTACATCTGCTCCCCGCGCCGGTGTTCCGGTACACCGCGGATATCCAGGCCAAACGGCGGCTGGGGCTCACCGCCACCCTAGTGCGCGAGGACAACCGGGAAACCGATGTTTTCAGCCTCATCGGGCCAAAAAAGTATGATGTTCCCTGGAAAGATCTTGAAAAGCGCGGCTGGATTGCGGAAGCGGCCTGTATGGAGATACGGGTGGGACTGCCCCCAGAAATGCGGGTTGAGTACGCCATGGCCGGACTCCGGAAAAAGTACCGGATCGCCTCGGAAAATCCGGCCAAGACCGAAGTAGTGGAACGTCTCATCGCACGGCACCGCGACGACCTGGTGCTCGTGATCGGACAGTATCTCACCCAGCTCGAAGAGTTGGCGAAGGAGTTCAACGCGCCCATCATAACCGGCAAGGTGGGCAATGAGGACCGGGAACGCTTGTACAACGCTTTCAAGCGGGGGGAAATCAAGCTCCTGGTGGTTTCGAAGGTGGCGAACTTCGCGGTGGACCTTCCCGACGCCAATGTCGCAATCCAGGTGTCGGGAACATTCGGTTCGCGCCAGGAAGAAGCCCAGCGGCTCGGCCGTATTATCCGGCCCAAAAAGAACGGGGCTTCGGCGCGGTTTTACTCCGTGGTAACCCGTGACACACAGGACCAGGAATTTTCGGCCAAACGCCAGCTCTTTCTCACCGAGCAGGGATATTCATACGAAATCGTGGACAACGAGAAGTACTTCAAGTGCGGGCATGGCGAAGAATCATGAGCAGCGGCTGAGGATTCTCCCGGGCGAACGGCCTCCCTCTCGCGAGAGGGACGCGCGGAGACTCCGGCCGGTAACTCACCCCTCGTTCACCAATACTGACGTATGATTGTGACTATGGAACCGAGGGGCGATAAACTCTCGCATCTCTTCACGAGCCCCAGAAACCCGGATTGACCATGTACCTGAGCGACTATCTTCATGACATCCCGCTGAAAGCACTGAAGCGCATCGCGGAGCGGCTGGGAATCAGTGTGGAGTACCAGGCCCGGATCAAGCTCATGAATGCCATTGACCGGGCGTTTTGGGATGGCTCCCTGACCCGGCGTCTGGTGCGGGAACTTTCTCCGGAACAACGGCGGGTGCTCGCAATCGTGGCATTCTCCTATGGCGCCGGGGTATCCGCGGACAGGCTTCAGCGGAAGCTGATACGGCTTGCCGGAACCGATTGCGTCAATTTCCCGGGTGTGCTGGACGATTTACAGCTTACCGCCCTGGTCGGCGGGATATCGCTGCCAGAGCCGTTGTACTTTACTCCCCGCGGAGTGGCGGAGCAGGTTCGGGCCATTCTGCTCGAGGAGGCCGGACTCTTTGCCCCGCCGGTGTCACCGGCTCCCCCGGCTTCTCTGCCCAGCCTGTTGGAGGACGTTATCGCCCTCCTCGCCGCAGCGTACCGTGAACCGCTGCCGCTGACCCTGAAGGGGTATATCCGCCGGAATGTAATGGATCGGGTGTTTGCCGGATCCCCCACCGGGGAGGATACTCCCGGAATGTTCACTCTCGAGCAACGCGACACCCTCGTGTCGAATTATGCATATATGCGTGGTCTGCTCAATTTCAGGGCCCGGGAGGCGAAAATCACGTCCGCTCTCGATGGATGGCTCAGCCTGAGCAACACCGCACGCATACAGGATGTCGCCGCTTTCGCCCTCCAGAATCTGTGGGGTGGCGATACCACCGTGCCCTTTGTCGGGCTCATGCGTGAAATACCCGCGGGAACCGAGGTCAGCCCTCCGGACCTGGCCCGGTTCCTCCATGAGCACACCACGGCGTGGGGAACTCCGGCCGCGCTGCTTTCCGAAGTTCGCACGGCGCTCAGTATACTCGGTTCACTGGGGGTTATGCTCCCGCGGGAGGGCCGGTTTGTCATGACCGAGACCGGAGCCAGGTTCTTCAGGGGCGAGCGGCTTCCCATGGACGAAAATGTGTCCGGATACTTCACCGTGCAGCCCAACTTCGAGGTGCTGGTCGGACCGGAGTTCGATCTCAGGGTACGGTTTACCCTGGAACTCATGAGCCAGCGCAAGGGGCGGGATGTGGTGGTGACCCTCGCGGTGGACCGGGACGGCATTGCCCGCGCCCGGGAGCGGGGCATGAGCACGGCGGAGGTCATGGGCTTTTTCGAACGGCACTCCCGGACGCCGCTTACGCAAAATGTGCGTTTCTCCATCGAAAGCTGGGCGAAAGCCTACGGTTCCATCCGGTTCGATACGGTCACCATCATGCGGTTCCGGGATGCCGCAGTATGCGACAGCGTGACGCACATACCCGAAATCGCCCCATACATCCGTGAGCGGCTCTGTGACACCATTGTCTCCGTACATGCGGACCGGGTGTCCATGATCACCGGGCTGCTGCGCAAAGCGGGGTACCTCCCGGAAGTAACGGGGGAATCCGCAACCGATCCGACCCATTCGGGGTTCAGATACAAACCTGTCTCCGTGCCGGGGCTCCTGGCCGAATTCGCGATTCCGGAGAACAGAAAGGCGTTCCTTTTCCCGCAGGAGGAATCGCCGGATAATCCGCCGGGGGAAGAGAGCGAGTGAACACGACACGGGGATTCTATCGGATCATACGGCCCGGAAATGTCCTGGTATGCGGCCTTTCCGTATTTGCGGGCGGAATTATCGGCGGGAAACCGCTCGACCGGACGGTCGGGGCGGCGCTGGCCCTGTTGAGCGGCGAGGGCCTTCCTTCCTGGTTCGTACGGGTGATGTTCGCGGCGGTATCAGCTTCACTGGTGCTCGCGGCGGGGAATGTCTTCAACGATGTCCGCGACCTCCGGTCGGACCGGGTGAACACCCCCGGGCGGCCGCTGCCTTCGGGAATCATCACCCCCCGGGCGGCAACAGTCTATGCAGTCGGACTGGCGCTGGCCGGGATTCTCCTTGCACTCCCTCTGGGGCTTCCGGGCATACTCGTGGCCGCGTCCGCGGTCGCGCTGCTGGTTCTCTACGATATGCGGTTGAAGGGAGTTCCCCTCGCGGGAAACATTCTTGTGGCGCTTCTCGGCGGTCTGGCTTTCATCTATGGCGGCATCGCGGGAGAAGCGGTTCTGCCCGCTTTCATTCCCGCGCTTTTTGCCACCCTCTTCCACCTGGGACGGGAAATCATCAAGGACGCGGCGGACCTCCGCGGGGACTCTCACTCCGGGGTCCGAACACTGGCCACCGAGCGGGGCGTCCGGCCCACAGTCTACCTGGCGTCCGGCGTGCTCCTCACGCTCTGTGCGGCGGCGGCGCTCCCCGCGGCCTGCGGACGGTTCGGAGCCGGCTACCTCGCCGTCATCGCCCTCGGTGTCTGGCCGGCGCTCGCGTATTCCATCGCCGCCTCCATTGTCCATCCCACCGAGGCGACGCTCCGGAGGGTGGCCTTCATCCTCAAGCTCGATATGCCCATCGGCGTTCTCGCGGTTCTGGCCGGGTTCCAGGGCTGGTGAGTTACCGGCCAGCACCTCCGCGCTTTCCCCTCTTCTCAGACCGCCGCACGGGAATCCCGCTCCCGGCGGTACGCGGACAGGCCTTTGCCGACGGGGAGCGCCGGTGACGGCATCCCCGGGAACACGCCTTTCTCCATGTACAGGCTCATCTCGTAGAAGCTGTTCCGGCGGTCGTTGCATTCCACACCGGCGAACCGGTTGTTTCCGGTATAGGTATACTGGCTCATGATCCGTCGGGAATCCGTGTACTCGAGGGTGAGGGATACCGTACGGGACCGTTCGTCGTAGATTCCGCAGACGGAGTGCGTGCCCCGGGCATCGGTCCATTTTCCGGTCAGAAAGTAGCCCGCCCCGCGGTTTACCCGTGCGTTGAGAAAAAACCGTGTGCCGTAAATGTCCCGGCAGATGAACTGGTACTCGTCCGGGTCGAGCGGTATTCCGTAGAATGCCTGGGGAATGCCCGTACCGGCTTCAGCGGCCGGGGACGCATCGGAACGTGAGCAGGGGAAAGGGGACGCGGACTCCGGCTTCCGGATATTCGGGGGAGGACCGTTTCTCATGGGATACCCCGTGTTTCGGTGACAGGGATGGAAAGGACTCGGGGAAATACGTTGGCGCATATCCCGTTTTCGGATTGTTCATGCCTTTCGAATACCCTATATAGCAACATGCATGCCGAAAACCGCATGACAGGAAGGTGTCCGGGCCTGCCGCAACACCCTTTCATTGCACCGGTGGAATAGATGTGCACAATACCCTGAACCGGGAGCCTTCGGGAAAGCGGCGGGCCAGATGACGGGGGGACGATGGAGCGGGCCGTGTGAGAACGGGTTGTCGGAAGCGAAAGGGCGATTCGTCCCGTATTGGAGGAAAGTGGACAAAATGTCGTATTTTCTTTTGTTCACTGCGGATGGGGATGTCACCGGAATTGTCGTGAAACGGAGCCGCGCCTGCGACGAAATGGTCGAGATACGGCCCGGCTCGACAAAAAAGACGCCCCCTCGCCATGGGAAAGGGGGCGCGCTGGTCGCTACAGTGCACGCGGGTGCGGAGGGATTACCCCCTCGGGGCTTTCACCACGGGCTCGAACACCGTTGGTTCGCCGCCGGTGACCGGGAAGAGGAACCGCCAGACCGGCAGGTCGCGGGCGATGTCCTTCTCGTCCACGAGCGCGCGGAAGAGGGAATCCCAGCCGTCGGGAGCGATGGCCAGTTCGCTGTCCTGGAAGGGCATGGCTCCGAACACGATGACCTCGCCCTTGCCGAGCTTCCGTGAGAAGGCCGCGGGAGCGCCGTCGGGATAGGTGAAGAGCACGGTTGCTCCGGCGGGTACGGTCAGTGTCCGGGCGTTGTTCGAGTCGGCCGCGATGCGCAGGGGACGGAGCGGCAGGGGCTTCGCGATCTTCAAGCGGGTGCGGGCTGCCGCCGTGGGCCGCATCTCGGACGCGGACCGTTTGGAGCACTCGCCCAGTCCGAGCAGCGTTTGGCGTTCGGCGGCGAGGGAGCCGGTTTCGATATCCCAGGTGAGGGCGTCCGGGTCGAGCACGACCAGGGTCGCCCCGGCTTCCACCCGGCGGGTGAGGTCGGCGGCGAACTCCTTCGAGATATACCCCAGTTCGGGGGCGACCAGGAGTTTTTTGCCTTCGAGGGTATGCAGGCCGCGGCGCACATGGTTCTCGCTCACGAAGGTGAACCAGGCCCCGATTTCCTCGCCGAGGAGGGCATGGAGGGAATAGTGCGGGTGCAGACCTTCGTCTCCGGCCGCGGCGCGGGAGTCGTCGCTGAAGACCACCCCGAGTTCGCTCTTTTCCGGTATGTCCAGCGCGGGCAGGGTCTTCCAGATTCTGGAAATGCGCAGCATCTCGCGGTAAACGTCGGGAAAGCGCACTTTCGGGGTTCCCCACCAGTCGATCATGGTCACTCCGGCCTTGGCCGCCTGGCTGGCCCATTCCCGCACGTTCTCCGCAGTGGAGAGCCGCTGGATCATCTCGCAGCCCTGCACGATCATCTGGGTGGGCTTGCCCGCGGCGAAGTCGGTGACCATCTTGCCCGTAAAGCCGACATGGTACTTCGACCGCGCGCCGCCGTAGACGTAGATGCAGAAGGACGGGTAGGGATCGGCGGAATAGTAGTCGGTGTAGGGATGGATGAGCGACTGATCCAGGAAGTCCAGATCGGCCACCGAGTTGCGGTTGTATGCCTCATAAAGGGCATGGGGTGCGAGCCGTTTCACCGTGGCATAGTCGTCCCGGACGATCTCCGAGTAGGTTTTGTTCAGCCAGCGGAAGGCGGCGATGCGGGAAAGCGCGGTCTGGTGGTCCGGGACGACGCGGCTGTTGTCGTGGACCGGCTGGTCCTGGTAGGGTGTGTTGGGGACTCCCACCGGAACGCCGAGCCCGACGCCGTACTGCTCGCGAAGTTCACGGTCAACCCGCTCATGGACGCCCGGCTGCAGGATCGTGGCGATCTGGTTGAACGGCTCGTCCTGGCCCCGGACATCGAACAGCCAGGGCGCTTTCCCGTGCTGATCGAGCCATTTCGTGATCGTTTCGTTGCGCAACCGGACGAAGACGGGGTCGAAAAAGGCCACCGTGCCGCTGGGCTGGATAATGGTTGCGCCCTGCTTCTTCGCTTCCGCCGCGCTCGCTCCGCCGTGCCAGTTGAACCGGACACCGTATTCCCGGTACAGGCTGTCCAGCCCGGAAGCGCCCACCCGGTTCATGAAGCCGGGCAGGAAGGGGCCGTTCACCCCCGCCAGGAACATTTCGTCGAGCATGTTCTTTTCTTCCCGCTTCCACGCCTCGGCGTCGTACCGTTTCCGCACATGGTCCGGCATGACGAAGTCGCTCAGGCCGAGATAGAAATGGGTGGCCCGGTTGGGGACGGGGCGGCTGGTGAGGACGCGTTCGTATTCGGGACGGGTGCGGACCACCTTCCAGGGGTCTACGGTCTCCGTGAAGCGGGTGAGCACCATCCGGTCCTGTTCAACCCGGGTGGTGGCGAAGATGGTGGGGTATTCCTGGACAAAGCTCGCCGAAGCGAAGGGACGGGCCAGGATGTTCGGCCCGGAGTACCAGTTGAAGCAGGAGGTTTCGTCGTCAAAGGTTTTCCTGGTGCGGATGAAATTCAGGCGGAAGGTGTGCCCGGGCTGGGGCAGACCGCCGATGTGCTCCCAGGGAACCGCCATCTCCATGGTGTACCGGCCCGCCTCGAAGCCGACCGCGCTTTCCCAGGGGCATTCCCATGCCTTGTCGGTGATGTAATGGGTGTGGGGACCGGTCTTGTAGACCCGGGCTTCATCCTTCACATTGGCGGGCGTGAGCGCGAAGCGTCGCATGGTGCGCACCGCCTCGTTGGCGTTCATGTAATCGAGCCGCTGGAGATAGGGCGAGTAGTAGGGCGTTTCCGGCCGTGAAAACAGGGTGAACTCGCAGGAATCCCCCAGCAGCGAGCCGCCGGTCATACCGGCCTTGATTCCGGGCTCCTCGCAGATGAAGGCCACATAGAGGGTCGTCCGGTCATAGGCGACCCGCACCCCGGTTTCCGCATGGGGGATGCGCCCCGGATTGGCGTCGGTCCGGAAGCCGTCGAGAACATCCGCCCGTTTCCAGAAGGCTTCATCCAGAACGCCGTCCACCCGGCAGGGTTCGGTGATCCGGGGAATGGCGAAATCATGCCGGGGCGCGGCGGCCCGGGCTGGAGCGGCCAATCCGGCGATGCCGATGAGCGCGAGGGCCGGAACGAGTGTGCGGATGGTGCGATGGAATGCCATGATGTTCCTCTGGGTGAGAATGCAGGGGCGCTGGGGCGAACGGGCGGAAGCCGCAGTGAACGGGCCGTCCGCAATCCGTTGATTTGCTACCGAATATACATTACCGCTGCAGATAAGGCAACCGTTTCTCCCCGGCGAGGCGTGTTTGGTGGAAGCAGGATGCGGCATTTCCTTCGCAGCGGTCCGCCGGCCATCACTGACGATACAGCTCCGGAATGCGCCAGAGAAATAATTATTGCGGAGGTGATACCAGGGGTGTATACTGTGATAAACGGAAGAGGCGGCAGAAAGAGTAACTCACCCCTCGTTCCCCTCTCTCGGTGAGAGAGGGGATGACTCGTTATCGGCCATCTCAGTGCTTCCTATGGCTCAATTCCCCCTCTCTCGGGAGAGTTGGGGTCCCCGGCCCTGTGGAACAGGGCTGGGGTGACAGAAGGGGGCCAGGGGGTGAGTTACCGGCCGGAGCCTCTACTGATTATCTTGTGGTACTCATGCGTGCCAATGATTTTTCCTTATGTTTACGACAGGGGGTTCTGACGTTCAGTGATGGTGCGCATATAGTTACAAGCGAACATCCGTTCGATGTCGATTGCCTGCATCCATTCTCGAATATCCGCCCAAAAACGGGCCGGAAGGATTTATCCTTCCGGCCCGCGCATTACGTCCCGAAACGGTTCCGTTCCGGGAGATATTTCATAGAGGTTGCCGCGTGGTTCACACACCTCAGTGACTGGCCGCACGGTTCAAGCATCCATCTTCTCCTCTTCCTTCAAGATGGCGTCCAACGCGAATTGGGACGCAGCCCGGTACATGGAATTCATAACTTCCTGGAACGGGGTTTCCGACCGCCAGAAGGGCACGTTGTTAAGGCGTTTCGGAATGGATGCGTGCAGTATCGGCGTGGCGGTGACCGGTATGGATGCCTCTGTCGCGAGCCCGGCGCCCCAGAATACATCCGGTTCGGAGGTCAGGGGAACGGGGTCATACTCCGGACCCGCCGATTCCGCAACCAGTTCTCCGCCGGATTCCCGAAGTTTTTTGAGGAACGTCTCCCGATTCATGCCCCGGATGGTGAACAGCAGGAAGGGATCGTTGTCGAATGATTCCGCCAGGAGGTAGTATACGGCGGCGATGTGTTTGCAGGGGTTGGACCAGTCCGGGCAGGAGCATTCGGTTTCGAGATCTTTGTACCGGCCGGGAAACAGATCCAGCCCGGCGCTCTGGAATACTCCTTCGATATCTTCCGGCATTTCGTTGCCGAGCAGCCGCGCCGTGTAGATGGGCTCTTCCAGCAGTTTTTCAATGACCGTGTTCCACTGTTTGTCCGTGAATGTCTTGAACAGCAGTATTACCTTATATGGAGTTGAACGCGAGCCCTGCACCCGGGCGGTCACCTTCCCCGGCCCGATGTCGAGGCTGACTACCTGTCCCTTGCGGGCATAGGAGCTTCCCCGTGACAAGCGCGCCCCGAGATTGAAACTCTCCAATGTTTCGATCCAGCGTCTGCCCCACCACTTCTGGGTGAAAGCACCCCGTTTGCTCTGGGCTTTGATGCCGCCCTCAACTTCTTTGGGTGTGGCGGGGGTATACCAGTAATCTCTGAAATAACTTCGTCGAGCCATATTGGTCAGTCTCCCAGCGCGTCCGCGCTCAGGTACAGGAGTTTCCGCAGTTCATCGTTGGAAAGCTCGGTCAGCCACTTTTCTCCGCTCCCCACCACCTGGCCGGCGATGCCGGTTTTTCGCTCGATCATATCATCGATACGCTCCTCCAGCGTTCCGGACACGATGAACTTGTGCACTTGGACAGTACGATTCTGCCCGATGCGGAAAGCCCGGTCCGTGGCTTGGTTTTCTACCGCCGGATTCCACCACCGGTCGTAATGTACCACATGATTCGCGGCGGTGAGATTGAGCCCAGTGCCGCCGGCTTTCAGGGAGAGTATGAAGAGATGGAGTCCCCGGTCCGTTTTCTGGAAGCGCTCCACCATCTCGTCGCGTTTCTTCTTCTGCACCCCGCCGTGGAGGAAAAGGACCTCTTCGCCCAGATAGTCCTGAAAATACCGCTGGAGCAGACCGCCCATTTCGGCGTATTGGGTGAACACAAGCATCCGTTCGTTCAATTCCGCGGCTTCCGTAAGCAATTCCTCCAGACGCTCCAGTTTGCCGGAACGGTTTTCCAGCGAGGAGCCGTCGCTCAGAAAGTGCGCCGGGTGATTGCATACCTGTTTGAGTTTGGAGAGCGTGGCAAGCACGAGTCCGCGCCGTTCTATGCCGTCGGTTGATTCCAGCCTTTCCTGCATGTCGTCCAGCACCGCTTTATAAAGCGACGCCTGTTCGCGGGTGAGCGTGCAGAACTCCTTCTGCTCAATTTTCTCCGGAAGATCCGTAATTACCGAACGGTCGGTCTTGAGGCGGCGGAGGATAAACGGTCCGGTGAGTGTACGGAGACGGTCGGCGGCTCCGGCATTCCGCCACACCTGAATGGGCTGGTAGAATGTTCGCTTGAACGCACCCTGTGTACCAAGCAGTCCGGGGTTGAGGAAGTCCATAAGCGCCCAGAGGTCGCCCACATGGTTTTCCACGGGGGTCCCGGTCAGGGCGATGCGGTAATCGGCATGTACCGTTCGGGCGGCACGGGACTGCTTGGCTTCCGGGTTTTTGATATTCTGCGCCTCATCGAGGATTATTCCCGCCCATTCGACATCTTTCAGGAATTGGATATCCCGCTGCAGGAGGGCATAACTGGAGACCACCATTGCATGTTTCGACGCGGCTTTGGCGAACGACTCGCCTTTTCGTCGCTGTGGTCCATGGTGGACCAGGAGTTTCAGCGACGGGGTGAACTTTTCCGCTTCGCGCCGCCAGTTGTTCACCACCGAAGTGGGGCACACCAGCAGTACCGGACGAGTTTCTCCCGATTCCCGTTCCCGCTCGATGAGCGCCAGGGTCTGCACCGTTTTTCCCAGTCCCATGTCATCTGCCAGACAAGCGCCGAGTCCCCACCGACGGAGAAAGGTCAGCCAGGAATATCCGCGTTCCTGGTATGGACGCAAGTTTCCCCTGAACTGTTCCGGCGGAGCCTCGATTTCAAAATCACGGTGTCCGGAAAGTTTATCCAGCAGTTCATTGAGCCAGCCATCCGCCTCCACTTTTTCCAGGGGAAGGCCGCCGAACTGACGGTCGGCGCCGAGCGCCATTCCCAGCAGATCACGTGCGGATGCCGATTCGCGATCATGCTTTTCCAGGAACCGTACTGCCGCCGCGATCTGCCCCTGGTCTATCTGGACCCACTGCCCCCGGATTTTCACCAGCGGAGCTTTCAATCCGGCCAGTGCGCGTAGTTCCTCCATGCTCAGGGAATCGTCCCCCAGGGACGCCGAGAGATCGAACGTTATCATCATGTCCAGTGTCATGCCGCTTCCGCCCTGCATCTTGGGGCTTTTGGCAATGGCTTTGATGCCCAGTTTTCTGGCCGGACCCCGTCCTACCCACCAGGAGGGCAGCATGACCGCATATCCTGCGGCACGAAGGGCTTCCGCTTCCTCCCGGAGGAAATGCCACGCTCCGGAGGCATCAGTCCGGAAGCCGCCGGGGTGTTTATGTTTCAGACTCTCCGCCACACCGGGGCTCAATCCGGCCGCTTGTCCCAGGGCCAGGAGCACAAACTCGGTCGGCTTTCCGCCGAGTTTTTCCAACTGTCGGGAGGCCGTGCTTATGACGTTCCAGACATTCGCGACCGGGATGAGCAGACTCTGGTCGGTTTTTGGCTGCAGAAGATAATCGACATTCCAGACGGCTCCTGACCCGTCGGCGTCCTCTGCCGGTTCCGAGAGCCGGAAGCAGAAACGGTATTTCGAGTGCGCGACGGTGTCAGCCGGACGCCGCCACTGTTCGAGAACGGCGGCGAACTCCTGCAGTTCCCGCTCGTCGCTCCACCGGACGATCGCGTCATCGGAGACCAGGGCGTCAATCCAGGCATCGTGCAGGCTGGCATGGGAACGTCGTCCGTGGCCGGAATGCGTTTCGCTTTCTTCCGCCCGGCTGTTGGCCCGCCGGACCAGAAAATCGAGCCCCCGCGCCAGCAGATGGTTTGTGATCAGCCGGGGGGGAGTGTCCGGGCTTAGTTCCGCGGAGTCGCTCATGCAACGGACCGCACCGGGCATTTTTACGGACAGAGAATCGAGTTCCTGCTCATCGTATTCGCCGGGCAGCGGCATCCAGCGAGCTTCCCAGTGATTTCCGGCATGCGCCAGACCGGGAAGGAAGGCTTCTTTCACCGTCATGTTCAGCATGACTTTCAATGCCCGGGCGCACCACCGGAGGGAAGGGCCGAACAACACTCCCGCGCCCGCATTTCCATGCGCATCGGCCAAGGCCGCGATTTCCAGCAGTTCTTCCGGTGACATCTTTTTTACCGAAACCCGGTACGGTCGCATCGATGGCTTTGCGCGTTGGTCCGGAGCTAAACCCAGGACCGGGGATGACCGTAACGGGACATTCCCCCGTGAAGGAAGCCAGACCACCGGCCGCTCTCCGGCGTATTTGCTTCCGTTGACATTTGGCGCGGCTATTTTTAGCGCTTCCCGCAGTCCCTTGTCTTTCGGGTCATACGGATATGCCGAGGGATCGAAGGGTTGTGTGGAACCGGACGGGGTTACTCCGTTTCCCCGTTCGCCCCATAGAAATGCCTCGCCGTTCATAATGGAGACATGCAGTGCGATCATGCAAAACCGTACCATGGATTATATGGTGGGTGGATTACCGCTTCATCCGGCGGTTAACGAAAAGGAATCGGGGGATGTATCAATATTCGGGGTCAAGTTATCGTCCGTGTTATTGCGGCGTAACCTGTTTCGCCCCGTTCCCCCCTTCTGTGTCGACGGAGTACTGTGACGCATACCGGGCGTTCGGGTTACATGAACGCAACGCATGTTTCCGAAAGTCCACTCTCCGAACTTTTCGGAACATACGGTCATAATAATCGAAGACAGGACCACAGGCAACTTGTTTTCGGATATTCGGTTGTATTCAGGGTCACGGAACCGGAACATTCATGTGGCGCTTCGGGCGAAGGTGGTTCCGGGGTGAAACTGGGGCATCGCGGTAAACTGAAATCGGAACAATACGGGAAAATCATACAATCGGGATAGATCCGTCTGCATGGTGATACATGTGACCACCCCAACCGAATCGTACCGATTTGCCAGTTCACCCCGGAACGGCCTGATGAAAGACTGATAAGAGCCCGGTGCACTCTGTCTTCTTTCATCCATCATCTCGTCACACGTATCATAATTCAGACAAGCATTACCGGCGTTGGGTGCCGTATTCCATGCACACGTCCGGCGTGTACGGTCATGTACGGAATGAACGGAAATCTGGTCCATATCAAACTGCGAATGCCATAGTACCAATACTGTAAAAGAAATACTGGGTTGCGGTGGTTTGTTAACATTGTTTCTCGAAAAATCCTCAAAACAACAAAAACGGGCCGGAAAAATTTTCCCTTTCGGCCCGTTCAGTTCGTCCCGAAACGGTCGCGTTCCGGCGTACACTCTGCGTCTGTCCATTTTC
This sequence comes from Candidatus Latescibacterota bacterium, assembly GCA_041690195.1. GTDB lineage: Bacteria > Latescibacterota > Latescibacteria > Latescibacterales > Latescibacteraceae > JAWLHT01. The sequence continues at coordinate 3,457 of JAWLHT010000080.1, read as the reverse complement.
GGGGATGTCTGCCGGAGGCTTCCGGCTCATTCTTCCGCCAAAGAAAGCGCCTCGGCAACGGTCGCCTCGCCTTTCAGGACCATCCTAAAAACAGGTGTGTATCGTTCGGCATTGGCAACCGCCGTGGAAAGCACAGTGGCGAACTGGGCATCGTGAAAGGGCGCGTCGTCGGTGAGCATGACCGTGCGGAAACGCACCAGACCTGTTGCGGGGTGGTACTCGCAGGTGCCGAAGAAGAGACCCCAATTGATCCGGGCCGCCAGTTCGAGCGCCTCGGAACGGTGTTCCGCGGGGACCGTGAAGGGACACTCGGCATAGACTACGATGATTTCCCGTTCCCAGGGATAGTGTATGAGGATGCCGTACCTGCCGTTTTCACCGGAGACGGCCATGCGGATGTCGGCGCGTTCACCGATGCCGAAAACGAGGTCCTGCACGCGAAGATACCGTACGATATCGTCGAATACGACTTGGGTTGCCATGATGAACTTCTCCTTGAATGTGTGCGCGGATATCGACGGATGCGGGACGTACCTCGCAGTCGAAAACAGAAGAGAAACCACTGATACGCATGAGTACTAAAGAAAACCAGTGGAGACTTTGGCCGGTAACTCACCCCCTGGCCCCCTTCTGTCACCCCAGCCCTGTTCCACAGGGCCGGGGACCCCAACTCTCCCGAGAGAGGGGGAATCAAGCCACAGGGAGCGCCAAGAGAGCCGATAACGGGTCATCCCCTTCTTTCACCCATGCAAGCTTAGCTTGCATGGGGCCCTCTCTCACAAGAGAGGGGAACGAGGGGTGAGTTATATTTTCAGGCCGCCCGAAGGAGACGGGTGACGCAGAGCACCAGGAACACCATTCCCTCGTCCCGTATATCCTCGGCTTCCTTCAGGACGAGGAACCGGTTGACCGCCTCGATATAGGGACGAAGGTGGTCGCGGCGGTCACCCTCCGGCCGTGGAGCAAGTGAGTCAAGTTCCGGCAGGACGAGCTGAAGCCAGGCCATGAACTCCCAGACCGAGCTGAGAAAGCTCCGGTGGTCTTCGGCGCGGTACGCTTCCGCCATGGCCCGGAGAATACGGCCGGCGTGGGAGACCGCTTCGGGTCTCCGCCGGAGGGGGGATCGCAGGATGTCTCGCCGGGCCTTTCGGATAAGCCGGTTGACTTCGTCCACCCGGGCATACTCATGGTGTGAGAGGATGCGGTAGAACTCGTTTCCGGCTCCAAGGGCCCGGCATACGGCGTTGAGGAGCTGAAGACGGAACATCGTGGAGTTGAACTCACCCAGGCGCCGCATGACCGGCTCCACAATGCTCTGCTCGCCCAAACGGGAAAGACTGTCGGCCAGGGCGGGAAACAGGTCGGTGTCATAGGAGAGGACAAAAAGCTCCATGAGCCGTTCCCCGGCCTCTTTGTCGTCCAGCATGGCGAGAGCGGTCACCGCGGCGTTCCGGAGCCGGAGGTCGGGGACGTCGAGCGCATGCAGGAGTGGGGAGAGCGCGAAATGGTCGCCGATTTTTCCCAGCGCCTCGGCCGCTTCGGCGCGGATGTCCGATTCGTTGTCTTCCAGTTCCCGTACCAGGCGGGGCAGGGCGATTCGGGCCCGTATCCGGCCCAGCGACAGCGCGGCTTCCCGGCGCACCACTGCGCTCGGGTCTTCGAGCGCCTCCAGGAGCGCCGGCCCGGCGGATGGATTCCCGGTCCGTCCCAACCCGATGACAGCTCGGAGACGGGTCTGCTCCGATCGCCCATATTCCAGAAGCAGGGCATAGACCGGATAGAGAAGGGTTGTCCTCCTGAATATCCGCGAGATGAACCGCGCGGATATGTTCCACGACGGGGCGGCGCTGGTGATATCGGTACCCACGTACCCTCCTTACATCTTTCCGGGACACATCATACGAATACGGGTATCGGGGTGGGTCAGCAGGCCCGCGGCACGGACCCCGCTGCTGACCGCACCCCATGCCCGAATCAAAAAGATACGGACCGAACGGGGGCCGGCGCAAGCGGAAGCGGCTGCGGATCACATATGTTGTCCGGGCCGTCGGCCGCCGATCCGCCGATATAAAGCAAAAACGCGCCGGCGCGGCAATCCGTTCGGACGGTAAAGGTGGCTTGATGGAAATATTCTATTCTTGATCACATTCTGCTGGGGTTTTTTTTAAAAAAATGTTACATTCCCTCAGAAAACTCTTGACATTAGTGTCTACTTTAGTAGATTTATGGTATGGGGTCCACTACCTTTAACTGCGGAGGATGCAATGGCCACGATGCGTTTTGGAAAGGTGCAACTGCGGATTATGCGGGTGCTCTGGGACAAGGGGAGAGCGAATGCCCGTGAGATCACCGATGAATTGAACAAAATCGATCCGATCGCTCACAGCACGGTGCAGACGCTCCTGCGGAAGCTGGAGGAGAAGGGTGCGGTGGATCACGATATCGAAAACCGCACGTTCATCTTCTTTCCTCTGGTCAACTCGGAGAATGTTACCCGTCACGCTTTCCGGGAATTTGTTGACCGAGTGTTCCTGGGCTCGCCGTCCGGTCTGGTTTCCTATCTGCTCAGGAGCGAGGAAATTCCCCGGGACGAAATGAAGCGGATCAAGGAGATGATTGAAAAAGAGGAGAAGTGACCATGCTCGAACTGCCGATCCTTGAATGGATACCGGCGTTCGCGGCGGGCGTTTTCCCGTTTTGGGCCAATTTAATGGTGCACTCCGCCGCGCTCATCCTGGCCGGGTTGCTGGCGGCTCATGCGCTTCGGAGCAGGGGCGCCGCGGTTGAGTCGCTGGTGTTGCGCCTGACACTGGTGGCGGTGCTCTGCAGCCCCATTGTCTCGGTTGCCGCGGGAAAGCTGGGGTTGCGCGGGCTGAGCGTGCCGGTTCCCGATTGTATCCGGCACATCGCCATGTCCACCGGTCCGGATGGGGAGTGGAAAGCAGCCGAAGCCACGAATGCCGTGACGGGCCCGGTCCGGGAAACGGGCGAGTCCGTTTCCGTTGGGTCCGTTTCCGCCGTGGAGAACGTGACGGCGCGGACAGGCTGGAGTGAACGCGCGATCCGTATGGCGGAACGGGTGTTTCCGGCTTTCGTGATTGCGGCAGTCGTATTCTGGGCGGCATTGTCTCTTTTTCTGGCGATACGGTTGACGGTGTGTCTTTTTCTGGTTGGGAAAATCAGGCGATCGGCGGAGCATGCACCCCTTGACACTGTCCGGGAGTGTGCGACGCTCGCCAGGATGGTTGGTGTCGCTCCGCCCATGGTGCTCCAGAGCCGGAGCATTCGGAGTCCATTCCTGACCGGCGTATTCCGTCCGGCGGTTCTGTTGCCGCAATCCGGCCTGGATGGAGAAACCGTGGGCCGGGAGGTGCTCCTGCACGAACTGGCGCACCTGGTTCGACGGGACTGTTTTTGGAATCTGCTTGCCCAGGCCGCAACCATGGCGCTTTCGCTG
>JAWLHT010000079.1:0-17955 GCA_041690195.1 Candidatus Latescibacterota bacterium | reverse complement strand
ATCCTGCAGTCCAACAAAAACTGGGACCCGGCTCTCTTTTCTTCTTGACTTTCAACACGGTCGCTCTCTCGGTGAGAGAGGGGATGACCCGTTATCGGCCGTCTCGGCGCTCCCTGTGGCTCGGTTCCCCCTCTCTGGAGAGAGGGGGAGTAAGGGGGCATAGTCGTAAACATAAGCAGATAGTGGTGAACGGGTGGAAACCTAACTCACCCCTCGGTCCCCTCTCTATCCTATAGAGGGGATGACTCGTTATCGGCTGTCTCGGCTTGTTCTATGCCTCAATTCCCCCTCTCTCTGGAGAGAGGGGGCCAGGGGGTGAGTTACCGGCCAGCACCTCCATTGACTATCTTGTGGTACTCATGCGTGCCTGCGATTTCCCCTTATGTTTACGACTATGGGAGTAAAGGGGTGAGTTACCGGCCAAAGCCTCTATGCTTATCTTATACTACTCATGTGTGCCAGTGGTTTTTTCTTATGTTTGCACCCCAACCCTGGAATCCAGGGTGGGGGACCCCGATTCCCGCTCCCTGAACAATTCCGTTAGGCGATTATTCATGCAGGGCACATCGCATCGATTTGCAGCAGCACCTTGTCGCCAACTTTTTCCGTTGATATCGCGAGGTCGTACTGCTCCGGGATTCCGTCATTATCCCGAATCAATACCGCGGGAGTGCGGATTTCGCTGATACCGGTCTCAAAGGTACGCATCACCGCTCTCCGAACGGTGCACCCCGAACAATGCACGGTATGCCCGCATCCTTGCGGCAGACGGGCATACGCACATTCAAAAACGTCGCCGCCGGGAAATCCGTGGATATCCGAGCTTTCTTTTCCAAGCACCGATAGCATGACCGCATTTGCGGCCACAACAGAACCCGATTGGTCCACCAGCACCACCGGTGTTTTCAGGCTGTCCAGATACTTGTGGAGGTCAACCCCCATCTGGAATGCCAGATTGTCCTGGCAATCCGGGCAAATACCATGGGATACCGGCTGTTGGGGGTTCCCCGCTTCACCATCAACGCCGGGTGAATCGTCAAGCTGTTTCCCGCACCATCCACATCTGACAATCATCAGTACTCCTCAGGACACAGGGTTGTTTCAGTTATCGAGAATGTCCCGTATTTTTTGGGAAAAGGCTTGCATGGAAAACGGTTTCTGGATGAAATGAATACCCGGTTCAAGCACCCCGTGATGTACGATCGAGTTATCCGTGTACCCCGACATGTAGAGAACCCTGATATCCGGATAGAGGCTCTTGAGACGATCCGCCAGCTCCCGCCCTCCCATGAGCGGCATGACCACATCCGTGATGAGCAGACTAATTCGCCCCTCGTACTCCTGTGCCGTAGCCAATCCCTCTTCCCCGTTGGCCGCCTCGATGACGGTGTACCCCGCTTGTACAAGGAACCTTGCCGCTATTGTCCGGATTGTGACCTCGTCCTCAACCAGCAGTACACATTCCGAGCCCCGGGTAATAACGGGCTGTTCTCCGGTCGAAACGTTCTTTGTTACTGTACCCTCATACGTCGGCAAATACACTTTCGCGGAGGTTCCTCCCCCTGACTCGCTGTACAGCAAGATTCCGCCATTGTTCTGTTTTACAATGCCATAACAGGTCGAAAGCCCCAATCCCGTTCCGCGTCCCTTCTCCTTCGTGGTGTAAAACGGCTCGAAAACGTGGGCAAGCGTTTCCGCGTCGATACCGGTCCCCGTATCCGTTACGGAAAAAGAGACATACCTGCCGGGTGTCATGCCGGGATGAACCGCGCAGAACTCCTCATCCAGGGTGACATTACGGGTTTCAATCGTCAGCTTGCCCCCGTCCGGCATGGCATCACGGGCATTCACCACGAGGTTGGTCAGTACCTGTTCGATCTGTCCCGGATCAATGTTGACAGAGTTCAAGTCTTCATCGGGAAGCGTCACCAGTTCGATATTCTCACCGATGATCCGACGAAACATCTTGTCCATCTCCAGGAGCGTTGTGTTCAGATCAACCACCCTGGGCTCAATTATCTGCTTCCGGGAGAAGGCAAGCAACTGGCGGGTCAGCGCCGCCGCACGGTCGGACGCCTTCTTGATCTCGGAGAATTCATCGTAATAGGGATCCGACCCGGACATGAACATGAGGGGGACTTCGGCATTGGCGTTGATTACCGTCAGGATATTGTTAAAATCATGCGCCACTCCGCCGGCGAGACGTCCCACCGTCTCCATCTTCTGCGCCTGCAGGAACTGCTGCTCAAGTTTTTTCTGTTCGGTTATATCAATGTTCATGAGAACAACATGGGAAACCGTACCCAGATCATCGTTGATGGGGTAAATGTACGGCTGCACGAACCGCTTGCGGGATGCGTGAAAATCTCCGGTACAATCTGGGTCATGTTCCAGTAGAGGAAGTTTCACCTGCTCCCCCCGGAATGCCTTTTCGATTCGGTCAGCAATATTCAGCTTCTCTGCATGCTGGTGGAGAAGAATGTTGTACTTTCCGACCACCGTATCTTTCGAAATACACCACAGTTCTTCGTAGGCCCGGTTCACATTGAGGAGCAGCCCGGAGGGATCATATATCTCGATGGAAATGGGCGATTGGGCGACCAGTTGGGTGAACTTTTCCTCGCTCTCCCGAAGCGCCTGCTCAGCCCTCTTGCGCTCGGTTATCACCTCGGTATAGACAATGATTCCCCCGATGGAGCCATCTGCCTCGTACCAGGGCCGGCACTCCCAGCGGGTCCACTCAACCGTTCCATCCGCCCGGACATACGGGTCATCCTCAGCGCTCAATATCTCTCCGGCCAGCACTTTCTGGTGGACTTCCCGCCACTTCTGGGGAAAGTCTGGAAATACCTCATAGTGATGTTTTCCAATGACATTCCGGTCCTTCACATTGAATTCATCGAGATACCGCTGGCTGACATAGATGTACTTCAAATCCCGGTCGTGTACAGCGACAGCGCTCCGGTTATGCTCGATGATATAGCGCATCAGGTTATGAGAGTGGACCAGCGCTTCTTCCGAGCGCTTGCGCTCGGTGATGTCCAGCGCGGTGAAAGTAACACCTTTGGCAATATTGTCCCGATCAAACGGGGCTGAGCTCAGGAGGACATGTATGGTATTGCCGTTTTTACACCGCCAGCGTGTCTCAACCATCCCCGCGCCCGTCTCTGCAATCTGACGGTATTTCTCTTCTCCGACAAACGCGAACTCTTCCTCTGTGGGATACAGAATATGAAAATTTTTACCGAGCAGTTCCTCCCGGGTATAGCCGGTCATGGTGCAAACGGTACTGTTCACTTCCTGGAAAACGTGATCGATCGTCATTCCGATACCTACTGGCGCAGCCCGGAAAATACTCCGAAGCTTCTCTTCGCTCTCATGCAGCGCAGTTTGCGTGCGCCGGAGTTCAGTGATATCGGCCAGGGTGACCAGAGCGCATTTTCGACCGTTCGATTCCATTGGCGAGGTCGAAATTAAAAAGTCGAGCGGTTCCTCGCCGCCGTTTTTCAAAAAGGCCATACTCCCCGGATAGTGGTATATGGACTGCCCAGTTTCAAGAGTCCGGTCGAGCAGGGTGCGTATCGTGCAATCCATGCATTGATCAGTTTTCCCGCATCCACTTTCCGCCGCGTTTCGACAGGACAAAACATCTCCGCAGTACAGACCAAGGAGTTCGCTTTTCTCTTTTCCGGTAAAGGTAGTGCATGCCCGGTTGAGGTCCATGACCCGTCCTTCTCCGTCAAGCAACAGCATGGCGTAGGGGACGCTATCAAAGATGGCATCCAATGTTTCAGTCTTATCGTGTAACGCCGCTTCAGTACGTTTCCGGTCGGTTATATCGTTTCCGATGATCAACGCTGCCGGTTGACCGTTATATTCAATGGGGATGGATACCGACTCGGTGACCAGCATTGAACCGTCTTTGCGCAAAACGGTCAGCTCAATCGGCATATTCGGCTTGTCGAGCGATATTTGCCTTGCCCGCTCGGAAATAATACCCCGCGAAGCGGGGTGTATGGTTGTAATTGCCTCAACCCCGAATAGCTGTTCGGGGGAATCATATCCGAGCATGCGCGCTCCGGCCGGATTGGAATAGACATACTTTCCGTTCTGTAAAACCAGAATAGCACTTGGAGAGGAATCAAGGAGAGTGCGATACCGTTCTTCGCTTTGTTTCAGTGCCTCCTCGGCCCGCATGCGTTCGGTAATGTCCTGGAAGACACAGTATGTCTGCCGGAATGTTCCGTCTGGATGATATCCGATACACCCTTCGAATGATATATCGAGATAGTAACCATCGCCATGTTTTATCTTGAATTGCACATCATGGACATACCCTCGTTTTTTGAACGCGGGAAAGTTCTTTTCGAAATGCCCTTTCCAGTCTGGGTGCAGATAATCGGCGAAACATTTTCCAATCACCTCGTTTCGCGTATACCCAAGCGTTTTCAACCATGTGGGATTGACATCCAAAAAACATCCGTTTTCATCGAGAGACTGGTAGGACAACGGAGCATTATCATACAGGGCACGATATTTCTCCTCGCTTACCCTGATTCTCTCCTCGGCCTTTTTCTTCGCTGTCAAGTCCCGGCAGAAACAGACAAACCGGCCGCCTCTTTCCCGCAGATATGTTACGGAAATCTCAACGGGAAATATGCTCCCATCCCGGCGCCGGTGGCGAGTCTCGAATATCTCGAAGCCATTTTCAATTAAACGCGCGATTCTTTCCGCTTTCCCTTCCGGAGTTTCATCGGCATCCAGGTCGCCGATATCCATACCGGCCAGTTCTTCGCGACTGTACCCGGACATCCCGCAGTAGGCATCATTCACCTCGGTAACCCTGCCCATTGTATCAAGCATCCAGAAACCATCCGCCGTTGTGTTCAGGATAGCCGAGAGATACTGTTCCCGTTCCTCCAGATCTTCCTGGGCCCGCTTGCGCTCGGTGATGTCTTTTACAATTGCCATCATACCATTTTCGTGCTCATAGCGAACAATCCCCGTAGAGATCTCAACCGGATAGGCGGCGCCATCCTTTCGTTGGTGCTCTGCCTCAACAATAAAGCGCTGCCCCGGCTCGCTCTGGCTCCAAATCCGGAGAATTTCGGCTTTGGGCAAATTCTTTGTGATGTTGCCCGGATGACAGTCGAACACGGTGAGACCAAGCAACTCCTCTCTGGAATAGCCGGACTGCACGCACGCCATTTCGTTGACATCCAGAATGCGACCTTCCATATCATGCAGATAGATGCCTTCCGTTGACTGATTGAACAAAGCGCGATACTTTTCCTCACTCTTGCGTATTTGCTCCTCGGCCTGCTTATGCTCGGTGATGTCTATCCCCACCGCCAGGTAATATCGGGGGTTGCCCTGTGGATCGCAAAAAGCCTTGTTTCGCCATTCATAGTACCTTTCCCGGCCATCGGGCGTCAGCAGTTTCTGGACATGATCTACGGCCGGGCGGTTGGCAGAAAGTACGGAGAGGTTGTCCTGCACAATATCCAGGTCCCGCTGGTTCGGGATCAGGTCAAAAAACTGGCGGCCGACGAGTTCATCCGGCGACAGGCCCACGACCGAAGCTAACGCCTTGTTGGCGTAGGTCACAGTGCTGTCGGGCAGGAACGAGCAGATGAACGCCGGCACGTCCTCGGCAAACTGGCGGAATCGCTCTTCGCTCTCCCGCAGTTCACGGGTGCGAGCCTCCAGTGTGTCCTGCATGCGCAATAAAACCCGTTCTCTTCTTGCTTTGTCGCACAGCGCAAACAGGTAATCCGGCTCGAAGGGCTTGCGCAGACAGGCCGCCGCACCCCGTTTCATCCAGTTCATCGCCAGTGCCGGGTTGGGGTCGCTGGTTGTCATCAGAAAGATGCAGTCCGGCCGCTCGGCACGAAATACATCGAGCAGGGTATCACTTGTTTCGTCGGATTGCTGACAGTCAATCACGACTACATCGTAGGCGGCTTTTCTGAAGGCGGCGGCAGCCCGGTCCGCAGATGTAGTCTGCGCCTGATAGCCGTTGGCAATAAACGTCTTTTCAATCGAGCCGGCCAGGTCCTCGTCTTCATCGACAATCAGGACGCGGAGCGGGGATCTGTGCCAGTCATCCCTCAATATCCTCCGAACCTGTTCGAGGAATCGCTTGTCATCAACCGGAGCGGGAAGAAAGGCATCAACCCCCAGATCGGCGGCAGTGCGGTCGGGTTCGTCGCCGGAGAGTGTGGCCGATATCACCAGGATGGGAACATGATTGCAGGCAGCGTGATCGGCAGAGCGGAGCATTCTGCGGAAGTGCCAGCCGTCGACGCCCGGCATGCGGAGGTCGGTGACGATGAGGTCAGGGGGAGCATTCGATATCATACTCTGAAGGGCCAATTCGGCCCTTTCAAACGCCATGACATTGAGTCCCGCGTTGGTAAGCAGCCTTGAGAGTGCATTGAGCTGGATTGTATCGTCATTGACGACGACGACAGTTTTCCGCCTGAGTTTTTCCAAATTCTCATGCATACCTTTTGCTCCGTGCCATCATTTATGCTTGCTCTCGTGGTATCCTATATGTATTTCGGATACAGTTTCTGTGCACAATCCGGGCAAATGCCGTGGGTGAAGTGGGCTTCCGAGTGCTCGCTGATATACTCCTCCACCTGGTTCCAGTAGCCCTGGTCATCACGGATTTTCTTGCAGCTCGCGCATATGGGAATCAAGCCGCGCAAGACTTTGACATCTGAAAGAGCTTTTTGCAACTCCGTCACCTTGCGGGACAGGTTTGTCTGTAGTTCGATAATGCGCCGACCGACCTCCACCCGTGCGCGGAGTTCGCCGGGGTCGAAGGGTTTAACCAGATAGTCATCCGCTCCCGAATCCAGCCCGGCGATTAAATCTGTCTTTTCTCCTTTGGCAGTCAGCATGACAAGATAGGCCGGTTGGTCCGTTTCCATGGCACGGATTCTGCGGCATACTTCCACACCATCGAGTTCGGGCATCATCCAGTCAAGGATGACCAGCTTGGGCGCGTCGGGTTTTTGCATTGCATCCCAGGCATCCGCGCCGTTCGCCGTCTCCTCCACTTCGTGGCCGTGTTTTTTCAGCACTGCGGCAAGAACAGTGCGTGAAGTGAAGTCGTCTTCGGCAATCAGAATTCGCATGGATAGTCCCCGGGTTATGAGATCAGCATGAACTTTTTTACAATATCAATGAGCTTTGCTTTGTCTATCGGTTTAACCAGATAGCCATCCGCCAGACCGGAGAAAGCGGAGTTGACATTTTTCATATCACCCAAAGCCGTGGTCATGATGATTTTAACACCATCCGTTGAGAAAATACCGTTGGATTCCTCTAGTGCGCGGATTCGTCTCAGTGCCTGCTGACCATCCATCTCCGGCATCATGATATCCATACAGACGAGGTTGTAGGGCTCTCCGGACTCCAGCGCCGTACTAAATGCCTCCACGGCTTCTTTGCCGTTTACGGCGACGTGGGATGGGCCATACGGCTTCAAGATTTCCTGCATAAGCAGCCGGCTCGTAAAATCATCCTCAACGATCAATGTTTTCATGGTCGTTCGCTCCCGTTGTATTGCGAATGGTTGATGAATCGGTTGAGTTCTTCCTTCTGCCGGACAAATTGCCGCTCCAGTTCCGGAAGGCGGGCCACTACAGCGTCCAGGTCACCTGCTCTGGCCGCTTTCTCCATATCGAATGCAACTTCGCGCAGGGCCTCGCCGCCAACGGTTGCTGACGCCCCCTTGATGGTGTGCGCCTGACGTTCGGCGTTTGCGACGTCACCGGATTGGAGGTACTCCCGCAGCACCTTAATCTGCAAGGGAATATCCTCCAGATAGCCCGCTGCCACCCTTCGGGCCAGATTTTCATCTTCCATGAGGCGCCCCAGCATACCCGCCCTATCGAATACCGCCTCCGGTTCATGACCGGGAACAGAGCTGCTTGATACGTGAGGTCCCGGCGCTTGTCCCTGCATCAATGCAGTCTCCTTCGGCAACCATTTCTCCAGCACGTCCACCAGAGTCTGAGGGTTCACCGGCTTGGCAACATAGTCGTTCATACCCGCGTTCAAAAACATTTCCCGGTCGCCCTGCATTGCATGTGCTGTCAAGGCGATGATCGGAACACGGTGATTCTTTACCGCGGACCGCGGGTCGCGGATGTGCCGAGTGGCCTCAATTCCATCCATTTCCGGCATCTGCACATCCATCAGCACCAGGTCGTAGGGAAGGGTTTCGAGTGCTTTGACCGCTTCCGCGCCGTTGGCCACTGCATCCGCGCTCAAGCCCAACTTCTTCAGAATACCCACGGCCACCTGCTGGTTGACGATGTTGTCTTCGGCCAGCAGGATACGAACCGCGCCACGGCGCATCTCGCGAATCTTATGGCGGGTTATGATGGTCGGCCGCTGTGATGCGACTGTATCGGACAGTACGGCGGACAAGCTGTTGAAAAGGTCCGACTGTCTTGCCGGCTTGGTCAGATAAGCGGAAAATCCGACCTCCTCCATTCGTTTGGCATCGCCCCGCTGGCCCAGCGAGGACATCAGCACCAGTCGGGTATCCTTCAGATCTTCGTCGGCCTTGATGGATTGGGCCAGGTCAGCTCCGTCCATACCCGGCATCTGCATATCCAGGATGGCGGCCTGGAAAGGGTCTCCCACATCACTGGCCCGGGATAACGCTTCCAGGGCGCTGGGCCCGTCCGGAGCCTCTTCTGGCCTGATACCCCAGGATCGAAGCTGGACCATGAGTACTTCGCGATTGGTTGCGTTATCGTCCACCACCAGGATGTGAGCCCCGCGAATCGTGGGTGGCGGCGAAACAGTGTGTTCCCGCTCGGCTTGTTTATCGAAGCGTGCGGTGAACCAAACCTCCGCCCCCTGGCCCTCTTTGCTCTCGACGCTGATTTCACCGCTCATCAACTCGACTAACTGCTTGGAGATGGCCAAGCCCAAACCGGTCCCCCCATATTGGCGTGTGGTCGATGCATCCACCTGGACAAACTTATTGAACAGCATCGCCTGTTTATCCACCGGGATCCCAATCCCCGTGTCCTTCACTGAAAAACGCAGCAGGGTGTTCTGGTCTGTCTCCGACACCAGACTTACCCGCACAGCGATCTCGCCCGAGTGAGTAAACTTCACCGCATTGCCCGTTAAATTGAGCAGGACTTGCCGCAAACGACCGGGGTCTCCTCGCAGATGGTTCGGCACATCCGGTGCGGCGGCGCAGATAAATTCGAGTCCCTTTTCCTGTGCACGCATCGCGGTGAGGGCCGCGAAATCATCCAGCATGGCGCGCAAGTCGAAGTCCAGCGTTTCCATCTCCAGCTTGCCCGCCTCGATCTTGGAAAAATCGAGGATATCGTTGATCAACCCAAGCAGCGACTCACCGCTGGCACGCACAATTTCAGCATAATGCCGTTGCTCCTGGCTGAGCTCCATATCCAGCAGCAGACCGGTCATGCCGATCACTCCGTTCATCGGCGTTCGAATTTCATGGCTCATGTTCGCCAGAAAATCGCTCTTGGCTGCGTTTGCCAGCTGAGCCTGGAGGGCCATCTCGGTTGCGTAAAGGGTTTGTTGCTCGAGGTGTTCGTTCAGCCGTTCGGCCTCGTCTTTGGCAACGCGCAAATCGTGCTCAACCCGCTTGAACTCGGTAACATCCAGTATCGCACCGACCACACCCGTGACCGAGCCCTTCTTGTCTGTAAGAGAGGCTTTGTGGAAGATTACTTCGTGCAGGACTCCATGCGCGGCCCGTACCTTTGCGCCGTATACCTGTACGCCGGGATTTTTGAAAAGCTTAAGGTCCTCGGCATGGTAGACCTCCGCAAGCTCGGGGGGGTTTATATCAAATACGGTCTTACCCATCAGTTGCTCTTTGCTTTGTCCAAAAAAGGTCGAGAAAGCCTTGTTGAAGCCCTGATACCGCCCCGCAGTATCCTTGTAGAAAACCGGGATCGGAATGGTTTCCAATAATGAGTTGAGAAATGCCTCGCTCTCGCTTAGTTTGGCTTCAGCCTGAACTCGATCCAGATAAATGCCAAAGAGGTCCGCAGTGGCTTTCAGCAGCGTGACACTGTCTTCACTCCAGGAGCGGAGTGAGCGCGTTTCATCGAAGCCGATAAACCCCCACCATCCGCTACTGACGAACAACGGTATAACTAAAATGGACTGTATCGATTGAGATTCAAGAATCTCTCGTTCTGCCAAAGGGAATTCGCTCACATTGCCACAAACCAGGTTGCCGGCCGAGAGTATCTCGCGCCAGCGTTCAAAGCCGTCGCGATAGACGACATGCTGGAGTAACGGATTGCCAATTTCGGGGCTGACTCCCGGCATGCACGATTCATGAGTCTGGCGCATGCACAGTCCATCAATGGCATCGTTGTAGTTCTGAAAGATGTAGACTCGCGATACGTCGACCGCATCACGCAGATAGGCAAGGGCTTGCGTTATGTTATGGTGGTCTCCGTCGCTCATCAGCAGACATGAGGATACCGTGGCGATGCCCTTCTGACAGAGCAACTGTCTTTGGAGTTCCTCCTCTGCACATTTGCGAAGGGTGATGTCGCGGGCTGCCGCATAGATGACATCGCCCACTGGTTTTGAACGCCATTCGATCCAGCGATATGAACCGTCATTACATCGATAGCGATTCTCAAAAAGCTTAACCTCTTCCTGGCCCTCAAGCTTCGACATTACGGCAAGCGTGCTTTCCAGGTCATCCGGATGGACAAAATCCAGGAACAATCTGCCTTCCAGTTCTGAAATGGAATAACCGAGAGTTTTTCCCCACTCGGGATTGAGTCGCATAAACTGACCGTGCGTGTTGGCTATACACATCAGGTCGAGACTGCTGGAAAAGAAGTTGTCCAATTCCTCGCTCTTTTCCTTCAATGCGATCTCTGCTCTTTTGCGCTCAGTGATGTTTTCATGTGAGACGACCAAACGAGATGTCCCCTCGACCTGGAAACGCGTCACCGTGCCCACGAACCAGCGGTTTTCCGTGGGAGAGTGACAGGGGTATTCCAGCCTGAATGCATCCTGCTTTTCCTTGAGGACCGCTCGTATCCCCGCGGCGAACTCAGCAGCCCCTTCGGAATTGGGCCCGGTGGCGGAATCGCAAACGTTCAGATAATTTGTCCCTTCACCGAGGCCGCTCACTGTGTTCGAATTGGCTTGGGCAAATTGCCGCCAGGCGTGGTTGGTGGCAACAATTGTCCCTGCTTCGTCAATAATGGCCAGGTTCGCCGAAAGTGCATCTATTGTCGAACGCGCGAAGCGCTCCGAATCCCGCAGCGCTTCCTCGACCTGCTTGCGCTCAATCACTTTCCAAACGGATTCCATCAGCAGCGAAACTTGCAGAATGTCCGTTGCGGTATAATCGGTTTCTTTGTTTGCCAAACCGATCACACCAACAATGCCTTCGTCCTTGAATAGAGGAACGGTCATAAACTTTTCAAGTTGAACGTGGCCTTGAGGATACCCTTTTTTCAGGGGATTGAGCGCTTGAAAATCGTTTACAATGATAGGCCGACGTTGCCGGACCGCCTCGCCCCATATCCCGGTCCTGGATAATTCATAGCAGGTCTGTGGTTTGGTAATGGCGCATTCCGCCATTACTTCCTTTGACCATGTGTTCAGGACAAACTCCTTTCGCCCCTCATTGTAATGATATATGTAGCCGATCTTGCTCCCGGTCAGTTGGATGGCTTGCTCCAGCGAATAATCGAGAACATCTTGGATGGTGTCAGATGGATGCTGCAGAATATCCACCAACCTTCTCAACCGCGCTTCATTCAGCTCAATCTCCTCCTCGGCCTGTTTTCGGGCGGTGATGTCGGTCACCAGATTGAGCGTTGCCGGCTTCCCTTTCCACTGGACCAATGTCGCGGAAATAAAAACCCAGGTTAGTTTGCCTCCCACGCCGATTATTCTGAAATCGTATGTGTCGTCGACGTCCTCTCCGGCGAGTCGCCTCCTGTAATTGGAAAGCACCGACACCCTGTCTTCGGGCCAGACGAAATCGATGAAAGGCTTCCCTTCCAGATCTCTAACCGGCACTCCAGTGAGGTCGGAAACCCTCTGGTTGGAGAGGACGAAAACACCATCTTGCACGATTGTGATCGCCTCGTTCGCCTTCTCGAACAAAGTACGATAAGCATCCTCGCTCTCGCGCAGGGCATCCTCAATCTGTTTCCGCTCGGTCAGGTCGCGGCAGAAACAGACAAAGCCACCGCCGAACTCCTTAAGAAAAGTTGTAGAGACCTCGACAGGAAACACACTGCCGTCTTTCCTGCGATGCATTGTTTCAAATATCTCCGACCCGTTTGCCATGATTCGTTCGATGCGTGCGGCGGTATCATCCGGGTTTTCGACTGCATCAAAATCACCGATTCTCATTCCAATAATTTCGTCATGCGTATATCCGGTCATGGTGCAATACGCGTCATTGACTTCCGTGAAAAATCCCTTGCTGTCAATTACCCAGAAGCCGTCCACCGTCGTTTTGAGAATCGTGGAAAGGAATCGTTCGCGCTCACGCATGTCCTGCTCGATCCTCATGGTCTCCACCGACTTCCAGACGGCGTCCATGAGCAGAGTCAGTTGCAGTATGTCCTCCTCGATATAATCAGAGTGCTTGTTCGCCACACCAACCACGGCGACAACGCTCCCTCGGTGGAATACGGGGACGGTGAGGAAGTTTTTCAACGGGACGTGGCCTGCGGGGTAACCTTTCCTGAGCGGGTGGTCCGCCTGGAAATCATTGACCAGAATGGGCTCCCGCTTTCGCACCGCTTCACCCCATATCCCTGTTTTATCCAGCTCGTAACGGGTTTGCGGGTTGATCACGGCGCACTGGCTCATAACATCTTTTGACCACGTGTTCAGAATGAATTCCCGGCGGTTTTCGTCATAGAAGTAGATGTACCCGATGCCGCTTCCGGTCAGCGCAATGGCCTGGTTCAGCGCATGGTCGAGGAAATCCTGAATGGACTCCGCATCGTGTTGCAGAATATCGACCAGCGCCCGCAGCCGGTGCACCTGTTGACTGACCTCTGCTTCGGCACGCCGGATATCCGTGATATCCTTGGCAATTGCCCCGATGGAGCAAACCCGTCCGGTATCGTCGAACAGCGGGTATAGCGTCGTAAGAAAATAATTCTCTGCTTCCGGGGCCCCTAAAACATCCTCCACCGCTTCTGGCTTTTCTGTAGCCACCACCCGGGAAATGCGCTCCCCGAAAAGCTGGGCCGTGTTTTCCGGAAGCAGCTCATCAAAGGATTTGCCCGCCAGTTCGCTCGGGGAAAGGTTGAACAGGGCTGCAGTGGCGGTATTGGCGCGCAGATATTTCCCATCAGGGCTTATTTCGCTGATCAGCAACGGGCTGTAATCCAGAACCGCCTGAAGGCTTCCCGATATCCGGCGAAGATCCCGGTTACTCTCCTCAATCTGCTGTTTCGCTTTCTGCAAATCCGAAATATCGGTGACAATGACCATCAATTCAGTTCGTTCGTTATCGGCTGCGGTGCTGCCTGTAAACTGGAATGCGCGGGGGCTTGCTTCAATCTGGGCATAAAACGGTGCGGCATCTTTTCTCTGCATGCGGACAACAATCCGTTTTTCCAGCGGATTGCGAAAGAAGGCGCGGAAGCGGGCCAGAAACACCGGTGCGTCCTCGGCAACTATGGCGTCGGCGAACGGCCTGCCCCTGAAATCATCCTCATGACGGTTCACCATGCCGCGCCAGGTGGCATTGGTCTGACGAATGATTCCCGAAGCATCCAGTACAACATATCCGACGGGGGCGTACTCATAAAGTGCGGCGAAGCGATCCCTGGATTCCTGTAACGCCATATGGGTTTCGCGCAGTTCCTCGTTCTGCAGTTCCATCTCGATCTGATTCACTGCCAGCTCATGGGCCAGTTCGCTGATACTTTTCAGTTCCGAGGGTTGGAAGGAATCAGGTGATGCAGCCATGAGTTCCTCGGCGCGTTTGCGCAGGGCATCAGCAATTCTGTGATTATCGGCGTTCATGACAAAATCTCCTGTAACGAACCATACAGGCGTTGAACTTCACTCTTTTCATTCCGCTCTGCCTGACCACGAGCCAGGCAGGGCATGATTTTCCCATCTTTCCGCACCGCGTCCAGGCGTATTTCATATGCGGCGCCATCAGTCAGCGCCTTTTCAACGGCCTTCCGGAGACAGGCCATGGATTCTGGTGTATATAACGAATCGTGTTCTGCAAACGAGGGCGCACCCAGGGCGGGATCGAGCCCGAAGAGCCGGTACAGATTACCCGACCAGATTACGGTATCGGTGGCCACCTCCCATGTCCAGCTTCCCATCCGGGCTGTTTTTTCTGCGTCAGCCAACAGATTGTATAAACAACGGTACCGTTCCTCGCTTACCCGGAGCTGTTCCTCCATGTTTTTGCGTTCAGTAATATCCTCGAAACCTACCGCCAGGCGGTTCCCCGGAAGCCGAAAGGCATGCGTGTGAAAGACGCCTCGGAACCGCTCGTCCTCATAGATGACTTCGGGTGCGTATACCGGCTCGCACTCGCGAAAAGCCTGCATAAATAATTCCTTCAACCGTACACCCTGTTCACCCGGCCAAAGATCCTCAAAACGTCTGCCAACACAATTCGCAATGTCCACCCCGGTGATTCCTTCCGCGGCAGCATTACCGCTGCTCAGAATCAGTTCGCCCGTTTCCCTGACATCGTAGACGAACAGGCCGGAAGGCATATGGTTGACAATATCCGCCGCGGTTTGCCGTGCGCTTTCGAGGCGCTCACTCACCTCCCTGAGAGGGGTGATGTCAATCAGTGTGAATACGATGCCGGAAACCGTGTGGGGGCCAATTTGATAGGGGAGAATGCGAACAAGGTGCCACTTACCGTCCTCTGTTTTTACATCCTGCTCAAAGAATCGTTCCGAACGTTGCACCTCGAAAGCCCGTTCCACGGGATTGAACTCCAGCAGTTTGTGAGACAGGTGTTTCAGCGGTCTTCCGATATCACTGTCCACGAGATGAAACACCTCGGCCGCCTGCGGCGAATATCGCCGGATGCACAGGTCTTCATCGAGGATCAGCGTCCCGATCCGGGAACTGGAAAGCAGGTTGTCAACATCGTTGCGCACCTCGGTCAATTCAATAATCTTGTTCTGATATTCGGTGTTGACCGTGTAGAGCTCCTCGTTGGTGCTCTGCAATTCCTCGTTGGTGCTCTGCAGCTCTTCATTGCTGGCCAAAAGTTCTTCGTTCGTGGCCTGAAGTTCTTCATTCGAGGTTTCCAGTTCCTCGATGGTGGCCTGAAGGTTCTCACGGGTGAACTGCAGTTCCTGCTCAAGGTCCTGCAACCGCTGGCTGGTTTCTTCGCTCAGGTCATACTCGGCCGTACCGTTTTCGGAAAGAGGGTGAGCGTCCTCGATGTGCTCAAAGAAAACGACAACCAGCGTATCGTCGCTCTTACGGCCGGGCAGCAGATGCAGGCGCAGGCGCATGACACGAGTAGTGTCCGTCTCGCGCAACCGCACATTGTTGTAAACCAACTCCTCACCGGTGCGGAAGACTTTCTGGATACCGGTGGCCAGGGGAATGGCAAGCTCCCGGTTCACCATCTTTGAAATGTCATAGACTGCACGCCCGGAGGGCAGGGTGAAGATGCCACTGGGATCTCCAAGCGTGTAAAGGACTTCCAGGTGCTCATTGACCACAGCCGCCAGCGGCACGTACGAAGCGGCCAGCGTTTCGAGCAGACGAGTGACCATCCGGTCCTGTTCGCGCGAACCGGTCCGTTGCTGACGCACGTATCCTGCCGTAGCCACCGGAAGATGGTCCTCGTGTTTCGGGGCCGCTTCCAATCCATTCACCGCGGTCCGGGTACGCGATTTCCCCAGTGAACGGTAGATTCTGGATTTGCGGTCGACCGGTTCAAAACAGTCCTCCATGTCACCCACCGTTTCGCTGGAGCCCAAAAGCAGAATGCCTCCCGGGCGCAGCGAAAAGTTGAACATTTCCAGCGCCCGCTGCTGGAGGTTTGTCTGCAGGTAAATCAGCAGATTACGGCAACTGACCAGATCGATGCGGGTGAAAGGGGGATCCTTCACCAGGTTGTGCTGCGCGAATACCACCATCTCGCGAATGGTTCGGGCAACCAGATACCTGTCGCCGCGATTATAGAAATATTTGGCGAGCAGGGCCGGACTCAGATCCGCCGCGATGCTCTCCGGATACGTTCCGGCTCCGGCGGTGGCGACCGCATCGCGGTCAATGTCGGTGGCGAAGATTTTGATGTCCCGGACGAATCCCATTTTTTCCATGACTTCGCGGGCGAGAATGGCCAGGGTATACGCCTCCTCGCCGGTGGAACATCCGGCCACCCAGAATCGCAGTTCCCGGCCGGACGCACGTTCGAACAGCTCGGGCAGGACTTTTTCCTGGATGTTCTCCATGATTTCCGGATCGCGGAAAAAGCTGGTCACGCCGATCAACAGTTCCCGGTATAACGCGGAAACCTCGGCGGGCGTCTGTTCCGCATACCTGATGTACGCATCAAGATCCGCCACCTGCGTCACCGCGATACGCCGTTCTATCCGGCGGGTGATCGTGCTGGGCTTGTAGAAGGTAAAATCAACCTTCGTTTTGGCGCGGAGCATTGAGAAAAGACGAGTCAACCCGGTTTCGTCGGATAACGACTGCTGTTGCCGCTCCTGGCGCGTTGCATATGGATGACGCAGACACGCCACCAGTTGAGAGGGCATTTCATCCGGCGGGAGCACAAAATCCGCCACCCCGGTCGACGCGGCCGCGCGGGGCATACCATCGAATTTCGCGCTTGCCTCGTCCTGCACCATCACCAGCCCGCCCCACTCCTTAATGGCTCGAACCCCACGCGTTCCGTCGCTGCCGGTACCGGAGAGGATGACTCCCACCGCATGCTCCCCCTGATCTTCGGCCAGCGAACGGAGAAAAATATCGACCGGCAGGTTGATGCCTTCCCGCTGTTTCTGATCCTCCAATAGCAGCTTGCCATGAAAAATCGTCAGATTTTTCTTGGGCGGAATCAGATAGATATGGTTTGGCTTCACCACCATACCGTCTTCGGCGCGATGGACCGGAATCTCTGTTTTGCGGGATAGCAGTTCAACCATCAGGCTTTTGTAATCAGGCGACAAGTGTTGAACCACCACAAAGCTCATGCCACTGTCCACCGGCATAGCCTTGAAAAACGCTTCAATGGACTCCAGCCCGCCAGCGGAGGCACCGATACCGACAACAGTCGCAGGTTTATCGACATCGGTCACAGGTTTAAGGGGGTTGTTCTTTGCGTTTTTTTTCATGGTGTCTTGAGCCTTTATGGGTTGAGAGGCAAAAGATTGGCGCCGTGGAGCAAGTCCCGGTAGCAAGGGAGGGTGGCAGGCTGAAAAAGAGGTAGGTGGTGTATCCTGTCTGCGCCGGGAAACATCCCCGCCTTGCTTCTGGAGAGCACGATGGGAAAGATGTACTTCCCACTCACCGGAAATAAACCTAATCAATACTATATTTTTCAAACAAGGGAAATATAGAACCCGGGGAATTTGCGTAATTGCTGGAGGGAGAACAGGTAAATATGGGGCTGAAGCTGAAGTGGGTTTATCCGCACAGCCTTCGGAGGAAGATCCCCGGGCGGGTGGATATCAACAGGGGACCGGCGGCTGTGGACCAGAAATTCCGCTTGGGAGACACGGAAATATTGCTCACCTCCTGGCCCTATTGTCGTAAAAAGAAGAGAATAACACGGGCACGCATGAGTACAAAAGGTAGTCAATGGAGACTTTGGTCGGTAACTCACCCCCTGGCCCCCTTCTTGCACCCCAGCCCTGTTCCACAGGGCCGGGGACCCCGCCTCTCCAGAGAGAGGGGGAATTGAGCCATAGGAAGCACCAAGAGAGCCGA
>JAWLHT010000078.1:0-17980 GCA_041690195.1 Candidatus Latescibacterota bacterium | reverse complement strand
GCTCCTGGTCTACGCCAATGCAATCCTGCAGTCCAACAAAAACTGGGACCCGGCTCTCTTTTCTTCTTGACTTTCAACACGGTCGCTCTCTCTGGAGAGGCGGGGTCCCCGGCCCTGTGGAACAGGGCTGGGGTGCAAGAAGGGGGCTAGGGGGTGAGTTACCGACCAGAGTCTCCATTAACTACCTTTGGTACTCATGCGTGCCTGCGGTTTTCTCTTATCTTTACGTCAATGCCCCTCGTTCCCCTTCTGTCACCCCAACCCTGGAATCCAGGGTTGGGGACCCCGACTCTCGGGGAGATCGGGCCCCATGCCGGATTCTCCCGCATGGGTGAAAGAATGGGATGACTCGTTATCGGCGGTCTTCAGAATCCCCAACGAGTAGAAGGGCATGGGGCCAGAAAGCCGTGCGGCCGGGATCATGCGCCGAACAAATCCGATACTCTCGTTATTCAAAGAGAAACAACAGATTGCAGCATGTCCATAATACTCGCATTTTTCTTCCGGCGCAATAGAGAAAAGGCGTCCCGCTTCCGGAACGCCTTTTCTCCCCCACACTGAAGAGCCACTCTTCCTCACACCTTCGTTCTGCCTTGTTGTCCGCGACTTTGGCTCTCTGGTTCTCGCCTTCACTGGTTCATCGTGCCGAAGTTGATGGTCTTGGGGATGTGCTTGGCGACATAGTTCAGTTCGATGTGGCTGGGGTGTCCGGCAACGCCAAAGCCGGAGACCGCGCGCATTTCCAGACGGTTTTTGCCGGAGTGGAGCCGCCAGTTGAACCGGGTGTCGGAATCCTTCCACTCGCCGCCGTCCACTCGCACCTGGAACGTTTTGAAGCCCGGGGTGAAGGTGGTCATGGTGATGAAGACCATGTCGCCGATAATCTCGGGCACCGCCTCGAAGCGAACGCGATTGAGGTCGGGCCAGAAGTCGGCTACCCGGTCGGTATGACGGGAGTACTGGAGCTTGGGCGGCGCCAGCTCATCATACCAGTTTATGTAGCCGTCCCACGGCCATTGGATGGTGCCCTGCTGGAGCGGCTCCGGGATGGCGCGGGAGGAGAAATCGTTCCGGGGCATCATGCGGATGAAGTCGAGGAGTTCGTAGTAGCCCACCCAGCCGACATGGGAAAGTTCCACCCGCGGGTCGGTGGTGGAGAACCCGCTGGGGAGCGCCTTGGGGTCGGGTTTGGCGGTGCGCCAGGTGTCCGGGGTCTTCATCCAGTCCACGGGGGTCTTGACGCCGTACATCCGGTAATACTGCTCGTGCATCTCGCGAAGGTTCAGCGGCTCGCCGGTGACCGCGTCGTACATGTAGAGGTCCACCGCCTGGGTGGGATCGAGATAGATCCATTTGTCGAAGTCGTTGGACCAGACCTCCACCACCTCGTGGTACTGGATGTTCAGGTGACGAGCCTGAAAGCCGACCGCGGTGAGAATGTGGGCCAGATAGGCCGCATGCTGGATACACATGCCACCGTCACCAAGTGAATGGGCGCGCTCGGCGATGTCCACGGTGTTCCACTTGGGGTACTCCAGCGAAGGGGAACCATAAACCCACCGTCGGGAGGCGTAATCAAGCATCTTCACGATGGCATCGAACTCGCTCGCGGAGTTTTTCACAATGTCGTCCAGGTCATCCCGTTCTACGACTTCCCGGTTCCGGGGATCGTCCGGAGACTGGTAGTCGAAGCCGGTGGAGGAATAGCGGATTTCAGGATTGCGGTAGTCCCGGACAAAAATATTGGCCGGGATTTCCATGCGGCGGGTGATCTCGCGATTGACCGCGACCGACTCCACCACCGGGGTTTTCAGGGGATCGGTGGAAGTGAGCACTGCCCGCCACTGGATATAACGGACCTTGGGCAGGGTCACCGTACGGTCCGGGTCCCAGGGGGAAGAGGGCATGGGAACACGCCCCCGGGGCTCAACCGTGGCGTTCGCGCCGGAAGCGACCGTAATCCACTCCGACCAGTCCTGTGCCTGATAGGGGTCCATGGACACCCCGGTCCGAATCTGCCAGGTGAGTCCGGCGCCGTCCGGAACCGAGCCCCTGAATATGAAGGAGAGTTGTTCCACCTCTGTGAAGGGGATGAGCGCGGCGGGTTTGTCCGGTTCGCTCCAGAGGTCGATCACCGGGGAGATGATCGTCCCCTCGGGAACGTACCGCTGGAGATTGATGCGGGCGGTGTACTCGCCGACCACGCCGTTTTTATCGAAACCGTCCTCTGTTCCGAAGGACTGGTCGATACGCGGATGCACACCCTTGCCGTTCACGCTCCAGGTTTTTCCGCCGTCGGTGCTGATGAGGGAACGGTTTCCGATACCGCGGGCTTTTGTCTCTATGGGGGAAATCTCATCCTTCCCCCTGGTCAGGAGACCGATGCCCTGCCCCGCTTCGACGGTCTGTCCCATTCCCACCAGGGCGGGATCACCGCCTCCGGCAATGTACTCGTCCGCCCGGGCGATGAGAAACACATGGCCGTCGCCGGGGCCCTTCGCTTCCGGACAGGCAAAGGTAATTTCGTTATCACCCTTCCGGAGCCAGGCGGGGTCAATGGGGACATAGCCGTACTGTTCTGTATTTCGAAAGGTGAAGCCCGATTCGCGGCCGTTCACTGTCACCACCAGCGGTTTTTTCCCTTTCGGGTCTCCGCCCATGGTGAAGAACACGACCGTGGCCTTTTCACAACGGGGATCATCGAGAGTGAGAATCTTTTTGATCATCCGTCCGCCGTACACCGGCTCCCGGAACTCGCCCTTGTTGCTCGTGCCGGAGCCGGGCGCGTCATCCTCCACCAGGAGGTGATTCCAGAGCCGTACCCCGCCCTTGTCCGCCCGCATCACCCTTTCGGCGAATCCCGCGTCATAGGCGGCCTGAGCCGTTTCGACCTGCGTTACCGTAATCTTCCGCCCGTTGGCGGCATGGACATCCCCCGAACCGATGCCGAAGCACACCGCCGCTCCAAGCGCCACCGCGAATAACCGCATGTGTGAACCCCCCTCGTTTGGATGAACAGTGCGGGTATCTGACCGAACCGGCACGTTCGGAATTGTTGATCCCTCCGGGGGTTTCCCCCTCTCCCGGAGGCAGGGAAGGCAGAGCCCCGTTTCCGGACCCGGCCTTATTCCGCCATAAGCTTCTTCACTTCTGCTTCGAGCCGCTCCAGCCCCGCTTCGCCGTACTCAATGAAAAAGAGCCGCACCCTGCCGTTCCGGTCGACGAGGTACAGGGTGGGAATCCGCTGCACGGCATACAGCGCGCGCACCGAGCCGTCATCCAGGAGCACCGGGAAGGTATAGCCGTTCTCTTCCACAAAGGGCTCCACCGCCTTCTGTTTGGTATCCACGCTGACTGTCACCACGGAGAGCCCTTTCGGGCCGTACTCCCGGTATATCTTCTCCAGGCCGGGGAGCACCTCCCGGCAGTCCGGGCACCAGGTCGCCCAGAACTCCAGGAGCGCCGGGCCGCCCGCGTCCTCCGGGAAGCGGACGATGTTCCCCGAGAGATCGGGGAGGGAGAAGTTCGGAGCGGCTTTGTCCGCCAGTCCGGCGGGCGTTTCCTGGGCAATTATGTCCCCGGCTCCCGCCAGAAGTATCAGCAGTAACATCGTCATGAACAGGGGTCTTCCGAGGACGAACATCTGGTATGTTCCTTTCCCAAACTACTTTAAGTCTGAAGAGACGGGCCTCCCGGCGCGGCGTACCGGTTCGGTCACATCTCCGCCATCATCTCAGCGTAAATCCGGGCCGCGCGCGGAAGCTGGGCCACTTCCACCCACTCGTCGTCGGTGTGGGCCTGGGCGATGTTTCCGGGCCCGATGATAATGGAGGGAGTCCCCCGCTGGATCATCTGTCCGGCAAAGGTCGCTCCGGGGCATGCGGAGAGTTTGGGCTCCTCGCCGGTCGCCGCCTGCACCGCCCGTTTCGCCCGTTCCACAAGCGGGTGGTCGGGCGGGATGAAAGCGGCGGGGCTGCCGCCTCTGCCCGGACGCCAGCTTTTCGGCGGATCCACCTCCCGGATGTCGATCCCCTGCTCGCGGTTCATGCGCTCCATCAGCTCACTGATCTGACGATGGACTATTTCCGGTTCGGTTTCCGGAATGAACCGTGTATCCAGGCAGGCGAGACAGCGGTCCGGAACCGCGGAGAGGTAATTTCCGCCTTCTATCTTCTCGAAATTCACCGTACATTTTCCAAACCAGGGATTCTCCACCTGGAGATAGGGGAGCGTGAGAAACTCCCGGATGAACATGGCCATGTTGATGATGGCGTTCACCCCAAGGTGAGCCAGCCCGGAATGGGCGGTTCTCCCCCTGGTCTCAAAAGCGGTGGCCATGCCGCCCCGGTTCCCGATCTGGACTTCCAGTTCGCTCGGCTCGCAGCAGATCACCCCGTCGTAACCGTCGACCACGCCCCGCTGCATCATGGCCATCATGCCGCCCTGTCCGCCGTACTCCTCCTCGATGTCACTGAAGAGGGTAACGCCGCCCTTCGGCTTCACTCCGGCCCGGACCATGGCCTTGAAAGCGCAGAGGACAGCGGCCAGTCCGCCCTTCATGTCGCAGGTTCCCCGGCCATACATGCGGCCGTCCCGGACTTCCCCGGCGAAGGGATCCACGGTCATGGTTCCGGTGGGTTTGGTGTCCTGGTGGCCGTTGAAGAGATAGCGTCCGCCCCCTTCCGTGGCTCCGTAATCGGCGAAGAAGTTCACCCGGTCGTCACCCGCCGGATAGGTTCGCGCCGGAATGCCGAGATCCCGAAACCAACGCTGAAGATAGTCCGAAACCCCGGGGCCTTCCTGGTGGGTGATGGAGGGAATCGACACCAGATCGCGAGTGACCTGGACAACTTCAGCGTCATCGATGAATGCCTGAATATCCCGGTGCGTACTCATAATGAGAACTGTCCTTTGCTGTGGTTCCCGTTAAAAAAACTACCGGCTTCGCGCGATGTTGAATGATTTTGGATAATATCTATCCGGGCCGTGCGGAAGACAAGAAATACTTGCGGTTCCGGGCCATAAGCCGAGCGAAAAATGTTGCCGATGCATATGAGCGGACGGCATATTACAGGAAATATCCGTGCGGTTTGCACTGTTTGCGGCTCATACTCAAGCTGAATCAGACCGTGAAGAAAGACGGGAAAGCCTGTCTGAATGGGGATGCGCGGGACTACCCCGGGAAAAATACTTGTCTGAATTGGTATGCGGGAGATAAAAACAGGATAAATGCGGGATAAATAAACCCACAGCCCCACCGTCTTCTGCCTTTCATCCTCTTTTATCCCATGCATCCCGCGCATCCCCATTCAGACAGGTAGTACCGTATTGTCCGAGTTCCAGTATTGCTCTTTCCTGTCACCCATTGCATGGGTCCCGCCCCCGCCAGAGAAGAGCCGTTAAAGAACGAGAGTATCAGGACACACGAAAACGAACCATCCCGAACTATCGCGCGGAACGGAATACCGTCCGGCGCATACACCCCGAACGGAGCCGAAGCATGGACAAGCCCCTCTGCGCCCTCACCATGGGCGACCCGGCCGGCATCGGGCCGGAAGTCATACTCAAAACCCTCTTCTCCCATCGTGCCGGCGAAATTGCGGACATGGTGGTGATCGGGTATCCCGAGCCGTTCGAGCGTGACGCGATCCTCCTGAACCTGGACATCTCCTTCCATCACATCCACTCACCGCGCAAGCGGGTCCGCAAGCCGAACACGGTGAACCTCATCGTTCCGGACCACCGGGTTAACATCCCCCTGGAGTACGGCATCGTGGACACCCGCTGCGGGGAAGCGGCGGCCCGCTGCATCGAACTGGGGGCCAAACTCGCCCTGGAGGGGGCGGTGGACGCCGTGGTGACCGCGCCCATCAACAAGGAATCGCTCAATCTGGCCGGATACTCCTTCCCCGGACACACCGAATTCCTCCAGCACCTCACCGGGGCGGAGGAGATCGCCATGCTGCTCACCCTGGGCGATTTCCGGGTGATCCACGTGGTGACCCATACCGCCATCCGCGATGTGCCGGACAAGGTGCGGAAGGAGCGCATCGTGAAAACCGCCGCGCTCATGCACGACGCCCTCCGGCTCATCGGCATCGAAAAGCCGCGCATAGCCGTCTCCGGGCTGAACCCTCACGCCGGGGAAGCGGGAATGTTCGGCCGCGAGGAAATCGAGGAAATCACCCCCGCCGTGGAGGACCTACGCGCACGGGGCATGGATGTCACCGGTCCCATCTCCCCCGACACGGTGTTCGCGCGGGGCTACAGCGGCGAGTTCGACGGCATCGTGGCCATGTTCCACGACCAGGGACACATCGCCCTCAAACTGGCCGGGTTCCGCTTCGGCGGGAAGCGGCGGGAGGTGGGCGGAGTGAACACCACCCTCGGGCTGCCCATCATCCGCACCTCGGTTGACCACGGAACCGCCTTCGACATCGCCGGGCAGGGCGTGGCCAGCGACCTGAGCATGATCGAAGCGGTGGAACTGGCCGCAAAAATGGCGGAAGGACGGAAAACGGAGGAAAGCGTCCGCGGGACAGCCGAATAAGGCCGGGAAGGATGACCCCGGACTGCGTCCGGGTCGGCGGATGATTTGTTGCTATTTGTTACCAAACCGTCGTATTTGTAACAATCTGTCACCAAAACGTAACCGGGCTGTTACTCCGGAACGCCGGCCGGGATGCGGCAGACGGTTCGAGAGTACCGGGGGAAGCGGAAACGCGCGTTTATACCGGCTTCGCGCATGCGAATCACCTGCCGTTCATCTTCAGTGTAACTCATAGTCTCCCATTGAGTCATCCCCTCTCTCTGAAGAGAGGGGGGGGGAAATCGCGATACACGAAAGCGACCCGCTTTTATGCTGATTGCGACTGTTTCCCGGCTCTCCGTACATCCAATCCCGCCCCCCCGTTTCACCGGCATTCCCCAAAAAAACAGAAAAGCGCCCGAAAAAACCGGGCGCTCCCGCATGTATTACCGTGAGGTAATATAAACGTTTTCAGGCACTTTGTCAAGAGAAAAGTTTGCCCACATGGACCATTGCATAACCTTCGTTACCCCCTCCAACCTCCCGTCCCGCCATACGGCTTGCGTCCGCGGCGGCTCCGGCGTATATTATTCGGACTGAACGAATGTCCCCGTCCGCCCCTCCGGCTGTGACGGCCGCCGCCTCTCCGGAAAGGACGCCCATGTCCGCACGATTTCTCATAATGCCCGCCGCCCTGCTGGCCGTACTGGCGCTTGTTGCCTGCTCCGGCGCCGCTCCCGGGCAGCAGTCGCCCCTGACGGGGTCCCGTCAGCTCATCCTCGTGGTTGCGGAAAACGACACGGTCCACCGGGCCGAACTCGGCATTTATGAACGGAGCGGAGAAAGTTGGGAGCGTAAAGACTCCTGGCCGGTCGTCCTCGGACGGAACGGGCTGGCCTGGGGACGGGGTCTGCACGGCGAGGGCGGTCCTGTTCCCGGCGAGCCGGTGAAACGGGAGGGCGACGGCAAATCCCCGGCGGGAGCGTTCACGCTGCCGCTGGTCACCGGGTACGCCCCGGCCGACTCGGTCGGGACCCGGCTGCCATACACCCAGGCGACCCCGGACCTCATCTGCATAGACGACGTCCGCTCGGAATTCTACAGCCTCGTGGTGAGTCTCCGGGAAACGGGCCTGGATCCGGCGTCGCTTCCTTCCCATGAAGACATGCTCCGCAATGACGACCTCTACCGTCTTACGGTCACCGTGGGCCACAATTTGCCCGAGCCGGTGGGCGGCGCGGGGAGCTGCATATTCCTCCACCTCTGGAACGGGCCGGAATCGTTCACCGCGGGCTGCACCGCCATGGAAGGAAGCCGCATGGAAGAGATCGTCCGGTGGCTCGACCCCCGGGCGAAACCGGTGATCGTCCAGCTCACCCGTGCCGGGTACGACCGTCTGCGCACCACATGGGGTCTGCCGGAGTTGGAATAAAATTTCTCACGCCAAGACGCAAAGGCGCAAAGAAACGAATAAGGGGTGAAGAAAAGAGCCGCCACGGAAGCGCGAAACACCCGAAGAAGTACAGAACGGGAACCGGGACGCTTATGCCGTTGCCAACCCTCCCGCCCTTTTTAAATTCCACCAATGCTTTTCCTTCCGGGGAGACTACACCCCCCGCCGGTTCAGGCCGGGCGGGGGGTGCATCGTCCGGTCTTCCTTTTGAGCCTCTGTGCCTTTGCCCCTTTGTGCCTTCCTTTTCATCGCTCGCACCCCTCTTTCCGGCGAAAACCAGCAGATGATTTTTTTGCAAGTGTCCGCTTGCGCACCGCGCCGCGATGGCGTATACTCCTGATTGTGCCGGAGTCCGGGCTATTCGTCAGCCGCCCCGGACCGGCTGTCGGCACATCCGGCGAGCGATACCTATATTGTCCTGAAAGAGGGAGGATTTTTTCATGAGCGTGACAGTGCGTCTCGGAGTGATGATGTTCCTGCAGTACGCCATTTGGGGATCCTGGTTCTCGGTACTTTCGGCGTACATGATCAACGATCTCCATTTCACCGGCGTACAGGCGGGTATCATCTACTCCCTCCTGCCCTTTGCCACCATCATC
Source organism: Candidatus Latescibacterota bacterium (assembly GCA_041690195.1). Taxonomy (GTDB): domain Bacteria; phylum Latescibacterota; class Latescibacteria; order Latescibacterales; family Latescibacteraceae; genus JAWLHT01. Next base: position 9,399 of record JAWLHT010000078.1, on the reverse strand, counting down.
GCCCCCTTCATCGGCGGGCAGGCCGCGGACCGGTATTTCGCCACGGAGAAGATCATCGCCTTTTTGCAGTTTACCGGCGGTATCCTGCTCGTCGTGGTCTCGATGGTCAAGAGCTATCCGCTCATGCTGGCCCTGATGCTCGCCTACTGCCTGCTGTACGCCCCGACGCTGGTTCTCACCAACTCCATCGCCTTCATCAATATGAAGGACTCGGAAAAGGATTTCGGACGGGTGCGGGTTGGCGGAACCCTCGGCTGGATCGCGGCGGGACTCATGCTCTCCGGCTGGCGGTTGCTGGCGCAGACCACCGGGCTGCCCACTTTCAGTGGAGACATGCTCCTCATGGGTGGTATCCTCTCCTTCCTCATGGGATTCCAGGCGCTCACCCTGCCCCACACCCCGCCCAAGAAGGAAGCCGCCAATCCCTGGGCCTTCCTGGAAGCCTTCCGCATGCTCCGCAATCCTGATTTCGCGGTATTCATGCTCATCGCCTTCGTCGTTTCCACCGAACTCTACTTCTACTACCTGCTCACCGCGCCCTTCCTCATGACGGATAAAATCGGTGTTCCCGCATCCGGGGTGGCCGGGGTGATGGTGCTCGCCCAGGCGGCGGAAATCCTCGTAATGGCGCTTGTTCTCCCCTGGTTCCTGCCGCGCTACGGTATCCGGAAAACACTCCTTCTGGGAATTCTGGCCTGGCCGATCCGATACATCATTTTCGCCATCGGCGCGCCCGCCTGGCTGGTGATCGGTTCGCTGTTCCTGCACGGTTTCTGCTATGTCTTCTTCTTCACCGCATCGTTCATCTACGTTGACATGGTCGCCCCGAAGGACATCCGGGCCTCGGCCCAAGGGCTGATCGCCCTGGTCACCCTGGGGGTCGGAAACTTCGTGGGCAGCCTCTTCGCGGGCTGGGTGCAGACCGTATTCACCACCGGCGGCGCGACCAACTGGGTCGGGGTGTTCCTCGTCCCCTGCGGCATCACGGTGTTCTGTCTGGTGGCATTCCTCATGTTCTTCCGCGAGGTGAAGCCCGTCGCGGCGGAAGCGTGAGATCGAAGATACGAAAAGCGGCCGGACGCACGGGACCGCAACGACAGACCAGCCCCCGTTTCGTACTGCTGGACTGCGTGTTCGTATGCGGTGTGAAACCGTTCGGTCTGCGGGGTTGCGCCTGAACCCCGTGGCGCATCACGGCTCATGGCGTCGTTCTTTCAATCTTTTCTTTGCGCCTTCGCGTCTTTGCGTGAATATTGTTTCTCTTTTTCTGCGTCTCTGCGAGACACCAATCTTTTCCGGAGGAAATCATGGCTCGTAAAACACTCGGAGTAGGTCTCATCGGGTCCGGATTCATCGGGCAGTTCCACATCCGTTCCTGGGTCGGGGTCCGCGACGCCGACATCATGGGCATTGTCGACAAGAGCCCGGAAACCGCCAAATCGGGGGCCGCGCTGGTCCGCCAGCTCGGCGTGGGCGACCCGAAGATATTTTCCTCCATCACCGACATGGTAGCCGATCCCGCCATTGACGCCCTCTGGATCTGCGCCCCAAACTTCGCCCGTCTGGAGGTCATGGAAGAGATCGTGCACGCCATCGAGTCCGGCAAGGGCTCGCTCATCGGCGTGGCCTGCGAAAAACCGCTGGGCCGCAACGTCCGCGAGGCGCGGAAGATGCTCGAACTGGTGCAGAAAATCGGGCTCCTCGACGGCTACCTCGAAGACCAGATATTCTCCCCGACCGTGATGCGCGGCAAACATATCGCATGGTCGCGCGGCGCGGCGGCGACCGGCCGTCCCTACCTGGCCCGGGCGGCCGAGGAGCACAGCGGCCCGCACATGCCCTGGTTCTGGGAAGGCTCTCTCCAGGGCGGCGGCGTCATCAACGACATGATGTGCCACTCCGTGGAAACCGCCCGGTTCATCCTGACCCCGCCGGATGCCGACCGGAGCGTGCTCACCCCGGTAAAAATCACCGCCCACGCCGAATGCCTCAAGTGGCAGGATCCCAAGTACGCCAAGGTGCTCGCCGAGAACAGCGGCGGAAAGCTCGACTACCTTGTCCGTCCCTCGGAGGATTACGGCCGCTCGCTGGTGGAATACCGCGACCAGAACGGGCAAAAGCTGGTGGTGGAAACCACGACCTCCTGGTGCTATGTCGGCGCGGGCCTGCGGCTCTCCATGGAACTGCTCGGGCCGGAGTACTCCCTCTCCATCAACTCCCTCGACACCGGCCTGAAGGTATTCTTCAGCCGCAATGTCCGGGGCAGCGAGGGCGAGGACCTGGTGGAGAAGCAGAACGCCGAGATGGGGCTCATGCCCGTGGTCTCCAACGAGGAGAGCGAGTACGGCTACGAAGGCGAAAACCGTCACATGGTCCAGTCCTTCCTGGCCGGGAAGCGCCCCATGGAGAACTTCAGCGACGGTGTCAATGTCACCGAACTCCTCATGGCCGCCTACATGAGCGCCGAGCAGGAGCGGACCATCCCCTTCCCCGCGCCGGGGCTGGAAGACTACATTCCGCCGGTGGCCCGGGGCTGCTGGAACCCCCGGGGCTGACCGCGCCCGTTCCGTTCGCTTCCATCCCCCCGGTCACAATACGTCGGCCGGGGGGATGGCTGTATCCGGCGCATAACGCACCGAACCATTCCCTCCGACGAGGTCTCCCATGCGAACCCTGTTCCTCTCCCTGCTCCTGCTGACGGCGTTCCTTTCCCCGGCGGGCGCGCAGTCCCCGAAAGTCAAGGCTTTCCCGGTGGCGGTCCAGTGCTGGACCTATCACCTCTCCTCCTTCTATGAGACCCTGGATGCCATGAAAGCGCTGGGTGTCAAATATGTCCAGGCCTATCCCGGGCAGGTGCTGGACAAGGCCGCGCCCGCGAAGGTGTTCGACCACTCCATGGATGACGCGACCATGCGGGAGGTGAAAGCGAAGCTCAAAGCGGCGGGCGTCAGCGTGGTTGCTTACGGCGTCGTGGGATTCGGCAACACCGAGCCCGACATCCGGAAGGTGTTCGATTTCGCCAAAAAGATGGGGATCGGTACGGTGGTATGCGAGCCGGCCTTCGACGACTGGTCGCTCCTGTCCAGGCTCGCCGGGGAGTACAAACTGAACGTGGCGGTCCACAACCATCCGCTGCCTTCCAAATACGCCCGTCCGGAGGCGGTGCTGGCGCAGGTGAAGGGGCTCGGCCAACGGTTCGGTTCCTGCGCGGACAACGGCCACTGGATGCGGGCCGGAGTCAAACCGATGGACGCCCTGCGGATGCTCGACGGCCGCATTCTGGACGTTCACCTCAAGGACCTGGACAAGGCCGCTGCGGACGGAATCGACGTTCCCTTCGGACAGGGCGTCGGCGGCGTCCGGGACCTCCTCGCCGAACTCACCCGCCAGAACTACCGGGGATACCTCACCATCGAGTACGAAAATCCCGACGAGGAGCACAATCCCTCGCCCTCGGTGAAAAAGTGCATCGAGTACCTGCGGAGTGTTTCAGAATAACCGCAACGGCCCGGAAATGGAACGGCCCGCCTCCTGTATCGGAGGCGGGCCGTTTTCATTCTTCATCCGGGGTCACCCGGCTTGAAGCCAAAACAGTCAGCAATATTTGCAGAATAACTCGGTCGGCTTTTCGGGAACACCGCTAGTGTGTTGCCAGCCAAAAGTCTCTCGTTAGCTTCCCAACACCGATAAATACGATGAAAAACTCAAGCCTCCCCAGGAACATACCCACAATCTCAGCCCAAAGAACGCCTGCCGGGGCAGCGGGAGAGGTCACCCCAATCGAAAGACCGACGGTACTGAGCGACGAAGCATATTCAAAAAGCGACTCCTTGAGATCATATCCGTATGCGGTCAAAACCAGCACGCCTGCCGCATACACCATCAAATAAAGGAACACGAACACCGCGGCTTCCCGAATCCGGGTATCCGTGATATAGTCCTTATTCTCTCCCTGCCATATGTAATGTTCCGATACCGTGTGACGGGGAAGGGAAAAACGCCTGATTTCCCACACCAAAGCCTTGTAGAGAAGATAAACGCGGTGTTGCTTGATCCCGCCTGCAGTGGAGCCGGTTCCCCCCCCAATAAGCATGCAAAAGAGCAACACCACAAACCCGACTGCGCTCCAGGGAGTGTATCCGACGGTTGAAAAACCTGTCGTCGTTATGGCGGAAGTCGCCTCAAAAATAGCTACGCGGATGTTCTTTCCCATACCTGCATACAATTGAGGCGTGACAAAAAGTAACAGGAGGAACGAGCCGAAAATTATGGCGAGGGAAAGAATGCGGACTTCGCCGTTCCGGGAAAACGCCTTGAAATTCCCGCTGAATAAAGTATACGCAGTGAGGAAGTTCATGTTGCCGAAAATCATGAGAACGATGGTAATGGCTTCAACAGGAATAGAATTCCAGTATCCGATGCTCTCGGTCCTGGTGGAAAAACCACCGGTGGATATGGCGGCGAATGCATGATTCACCGCATCGAACCAGTCCATTCCCGCCACCCAAAGAGCCAGAACGCCAACAAGAGCATACCCTGTATAGATGAACAGAACCAGTCTGGCGGATTCACGAACATTCGGCAGTAACTGTTCGCTTCGCCCTTCGGCGGAAGCATAGCCCGTGCCCGCCGGGCCCGCGAGTGATGAGATCATGATGATGGCGAGACCCGCCCCACCAGCCAGTTGAATGATGCTTCTCCAGAGCAACACTATACGGGGCGCCGTTGTCACATCAATTACGGAAAGCCCGGTCGTTGTCCAGCCGCTCACCGACTCGAAAACGGCTTGGGTAAACGTAAGGTTCAGCGTTGTCATGAATGGCAAAGCCGAGGAAAGCAGCGCGGCAATCCAGCTCATGAGAACAATAACACCGCCCTCCTGAACGGAAAGCACGTTATATGTCCTGAGATTAAACAGTTTCCGGAGAATAACTCCGGCAGCAGCAAGCAACAGGGCGGAAATGAGGAATCCCGGCGCAAGCGATGTTTCAGCGGGAAAGAAAGCGAGAAACAAAAGCGGCAGGAGAGTAACCAAACTCTCCAGAAGAAGTATTTGTCCAGTGTACGACAGAATGGTCCGGTATCGCAGTGCAAGGAAATCTTGTCCTCTCACAGATATTCCCCTATTCGTCGCCGGTGAATGTACGAAGCACTGCGCCGTAGTTCTCCGGCAGCGCTACCAGCAGAATACGGTCCCCTGCCAGAATAATTGTGCTGCCCCGGGGGACAAGCGGTGTGCCGTTCCGCAAAATGAACGCCACAAGTGAATTATCGGGCATGGATATCTCCCGTAACGCCCGCCCGCATACGACGGATTTATCGCTCAGGGTAACTTCGGCTACGGTGACTTTACCTCCACCCATGGGAAGCAGCCCCACAATCTCATCAAAGCCTGTTTTCTGCTCAATGAGGCTGGCGATAATATTCGTAGTGGAAAAAGCCGTTACTCCCAGTTTACGGAATATCTCTTCATTATCCGGATCATTCACCAGCGCAAGAACACGAGGAACCTTGAACTGCAACGCGGCGATTTGGCATATGACCAGATTGTCCTGGTCCCGGGGAGTAACCGCAAGCACAGCATCGGACAATGTGGCCTCTGTTTCCTCCAGTATCTGGGGATCACTGCCGTCCCCGAAGACTACTGTTGCTTGTAACTGACGGGCCAGATAACGGGAATCTTCACGGTTGTCACTGATTATGGTTACTGAAATCCCCTTTGCAATAAACTGCCGGGATAGAAAGTATACCAGTTTCCCTCCGCCAACCAGAATGATTCGGTTCATGACTTATCCTCATCTCCCCCGGCAGGAGCTGTGGAGGCGGGCTCCAGATAAAGGTCGCCAACCAGGTCGCCGAAGAGGGTTGTCGGACAGAGAGTGTCGATTCCAAGCGTTTGGTAAATCTTCTCCCGCTCCGGTTTGAACACGCGTGCGACCACTTTCGGGACTCCGAGGATTTTATTGGCAATCTGGGCAACCATTAGGTTCACGTTGTCATCTGCGGTTGTAGCAACCACCAGATCCGCTTTGTCCATCTTGGCCTGACTGAGCACGGCCATTTCCGTGGCATCTCCTTCAATCCGAAAGCCGCTGTACACCGGTGACAGGTTCTCAAAAGCATCGCTTGAACTGTCGATAACCACCAGATGATGCCCCTCACGGCTCATCCGGTTTGCGATGTACGCTCCGGACCGGCCGCATCCGACAATGACAACGAACATGGATTCGACACGTCTCACCTACTTCTCCTCCGCATCAGTTCTGATGGTGCCGATGATAATTGAACCGTTGCGTTCCCACATGGCGGTACGTTCAAGATTCTTTTTGGCAGGTTCATAGGTGGGATCGAGTGCGTGTGCTGCGCGGTAATATTTCTGCGCCTCAGAAATATCCTTTGCCATCTCCTTCAACACACCGAGCAGGTTGAATGCCTCAGGGCGGGAGCTGTCATACGCAATGGCTTTGCGTGCATGCTCGGTTGCCGCATCGATATGCCGCTCGGCGATACACCGCTTGGCAAGTTGAAAATGGGAATAGTAATCCGACGCTTTTTGTTCATCAATCTTTTCACGGTCAACAACGCTGGTCACCAGATCACGAATTTCTTTCGGGGCAAACGGCTTCTGAATAAAATCGGCCGCACCGAGCGTCATCGCCTCCACCGCGGATTCCACCGACCCGTGAGCTGTTATTATGATGACCCGGATATCCGGTCGGATGTCTCGTACCCGCCGCAAAACTTCCATGCCATCCATACCCGGCATTTTCAGATCCAGAAGAATGAGACCATACTCCCGAAGTTGCAACTGCTGCAGCGCATCCTCACCGTTGACTGCGGTATCAATGTCCATCCCGAGCGGTTCAAGCGACATGGAAAGACTCATGCGGATATTTTTCTCATCGTCAACGACCAAAATTGATTGCTTTTCCATCGGACCTCCCTTTCAGGATACGGCAATGGGTAAGGTAAACGTAAACGTACTGCCTTCCCCAGGAACTGAATCCACCCAGATCGTACCCCCGTGCGCTCGAACTATTTCCTTGCAGATAGCCAGCCCAAGACCGCTTCCGCCATTCTCCCGGGTACTCTTGACTTGGACGAACTTGTCAAAGATACGGGATTGATACTCATAAGGTATACCAGTCCCATTATCCTGAACCGACAGATGCACCTGTGCGCCGAAATGCTCCGCGAAAATTTTGATAAATCCGCCCGGGTCCGTATACCGAAATGCATTTGAAACGAGGTTGGTCAGAACCCATGCCACTTTGTTGGGATCCATCTTTATCGGCGGAATACTCTCCGGAATGTCATAAGAAAGGTCTATCTTCAACTCATCCGCCAGTCGTTTCAGTAATATCACCGACTTTTCAACCAGTTGCTGAAGTGATGTTTCCTCGAAGACCATTTCGATCTTGCCGGATTCGATCTTAGAAAGTTCCAGAAGATCATTTACCAAAGCGCGAAGACGATGCATATCCTCCTGTGTTGCCTTCAGAAGCTGACTCTCCTTTTCCGTGAGGCGATCCATCGCGTTTTCAACAAGCAGATCAACACTCATCAGAGCGCTGGCAATGGGTGTGCGCAACTCATGGGATGCGGTCATGACAAACTGGCTTTTGAGCATGTCCACTTCTTTAAGCCGGGTGACGTCTCTCAATAAAAGAAGCACACCTACCGCTACTTCTGAATTGGCAGTAACAGGGGATATTGCATATTCATAATAGAATCTGTTTTCATCTCGTTCAATTGTAAGCACGTTTTGGCCATGTTCCGGTGTGACGGCATTACCCGTTTCGCTTGCGTCTTTAATAGACTTGAATAGTTCATCATTGTGCAACACTTCGAGAAAATGCTTTCCTTCCGTGAGTGTTATCTGCGTATCCAGCATCCTGGCTGCGGCCGGATTCATGTTTATGATCCGGTACTGCGAATCCAGAAACAGAAGCCCGTCATCAATGCTCTGAATTATTGCCTCGCTCTTGTTCTTTTCCGCCAGAAGATTCCCGATGTTCATCTCGTGATAATACTGAACCTTGCTGATCATGGCATTGAATTCACCGGCAAGATGCCCCAACTCGTCCCTTGATTTTACCGTGATACGGGCATTATAATCGCCTTCCGATATTCGTCGCGTTGCGTCAAGAAAGTTCTGGATGGGGCGGGAGATTAGATTAGCCAGCATAGTGCTGAATCCGATTCCCAGCAACACGGCCGCAAGTCCGATCAATATGGTTGATATCTCTGCCCGGGTCGCAACCTTGCGGGCGGTAGCACTGGCTTGGAACATGGTTTCCTGGTTAAGTTCCCGAAGCCTGATGATAGCGGCTCGAGCGGAATCCAAAGCAGGAGCTACCGTGTTGACATAGAATGAATCTGCTGTCGGAGAGCTTTCCGCATGCAGTATCTGGAGGCGTGACAATGACAAGAGGAAGTCACTGTATTTAATGTCAACCGTATTGACAACCGTTTCTTCTCCCGCAATTGTTACATTGTCTTTTGCCCGGCCAAGCCACTCAAAGAATTCCCCTTCAGCTTTTCTGAACATTGATATCGCGATATCTTCCTCTCCAAGAATCAGGAGAAGGGCCGCACTCTCCTGCTGGTTGAGCGCGGCCAGCATGTTTCCCGCTGCCAGAATGCTGTTATAGTTTTCCCGGAGGACTGCATCGCTGGCCTTGCCGAGCGTGTATAGGTTCATAACAGCCCAGACAATAACAAAAAGCGTAAGGACCAGCGCCATACCGTATCCAATAATAATCTTTTTCCTGAGAGAGAAAAAGAATCGCTTGGCCTTGGTTTTCAATAACTGCATACATGCACCTACAATCAAAAAAGTTCAGAGACAGATTCCCTAAGCCCGCTTTATTTCTCCTGTGCTCCAATAACCCACAATCTGATAAAGTATATTAATAAATAATCCATCGGCGACCGTGAAAGCACCATGGATAAATGCACAGTGTATGAACAAATTACTCATTAATTGGGCCTTTGTCAATAACGGTTATCGGGTTAAGTCAGCAAAAGTGATCGTGTGAGTATCAAGGCAGCGCAAAAAGAGAATAGCAAAAATGGAAGAGAGCTTCCAGCGGCGATTGAACCGGAAAGTGAATTCGTCCAGATACCGCTGCAAATGTTTGCTTGGGAGACTGTTGTAGGTTCCCCGGAGCCACATCTTGAGGTTCGCCACGATCACATGCAGCCGGGACATCACGGTGGGGTCCTCTTTTGTTTTCTTGAGCGGCACATGGCAGTATTTGTCGAGGCCTCCGTACGCGGAAAGCCCGTCGGTACGGATGGTAGCTCCCGGCTGGACGTGCTGGCGGATGAAGTCATGCAATTCAGCCCGGGAGGGAGCGGAAATGGTATGCAGGCGGGCGCGCCCCATCGTTTTTC
>JAWLHT010000077.1:0-18225 GCA_041690195.1 Candidatus Latescibacterota bacterium | reverse complement strand
ACATGCTCCTGTATGATGAAAAGATTCAACAGTGAATCCGGATCTCCATCGAACCATCCCCTCTCCGGCACGCTGCCGTACCGGGCGCGAAATATTTGCTCGTCGAAGTATCCCTTGCGATCATAGACCGCCTGAGCCAGAGCCTTCCGGGAAAGCTCGTCGAGATGATCTATCGCATACTTGAGACCGTCCCCCTCCAGAAATTTCAAAATTTTGGCAATACGGTCGTGCTTGCGCGTCGCCGTCATCTGTCCGAAATGACGGCCGAACAGGCGGATTGCCTCCGTATCGAACGAATCGAGCGCTTCACGAAGAGTACCGGCTTGTTTGTACGCCATTGCCTCTACCCCTTCGTATCAGGATTGAGCTCCGGCCGTAACCCGGCCGGGCGGTTGCATTAACTCCTTGATAGTAAGATAGTTCCATGCGCTCTCAATTTCAAGAAAGATTCCCGCTCCTGCATGGTATCGGCCATCGCCCGAGCTGTCCCACTTCTGGCCGGGAAAACACCGGGAAGGCCGGGAACGAGGGGTGAGTTCGAGTATGGGGAAGCGCGGAGGCTTTGGCCGGTAACTCACCCCCTTACTCCCCTCTCTCCAGAGAGAGGGGGAAATCGCGGTACACGAGAGCAACCCGTTTTCACGCTGATTCCGACGGTTTTCCGGCTCTCCAGAGAGAGGGACCGGGGGTGAGTTAGCTTTTGGGGAAATGCGGGCCCTCCGGCATCCCGGAAAGCCACCGCCTGGCAGGTCTATGTTCCGGGGGTGGACGCTTTCCCGTTTTCGGGCGGGGCATCCATATTCGACATGATTTTAGCCATACATTCCGGGCATATGCCGTGGGAGAAGCTGACCCCGGAATGCTCCCGGATATAGGTGTCCACCTGCTCCCAGTAGCCCTCGTCATCACGGATGCGCTTGCAGTAGGAGCAGATGGGCAGGAGTCCGGAAAGAACCGAAACGTGGTCCATGGCGGTGCGGAGGTCCTCGATGATGAGGTTTTTTTCCGCCACTGTGGCGCGGAGTTCCCGTCCGGTGCGCTGGAGGGCGCGAAAAATGGGCGCGATCAGGGAGACCCCGGCGAACATGCACATCGATATGGCCAGGCCCAGGATCTGGTCCGCGAGGACGACGGAATGGAGTCCGCTCCCGGACAGCAGTTCCCCGAGGGTTATGCCGCGGCGCACCGCCTGAAGGCAGCTCATCAGGGCAATGAGGATCCAGGCCAGGTGACGGTCGGTGACATGGATCAGGCGCAAAGCCATCCAGGCCGCCGCGATCTGTATGGCCATGGAAAGCGATACGACCGCAATCAGGATTTGGAAGTGGGTAAGTTCGGGCACGGTGTCATCCCTCCAGGACATCCCGGACTTTTCGCAGCAGGGCGGCCGGGGAGAAGGGCTTCTGGATGAAGGCCAGCCCGTGCTCGAGGACGCCGTGGTGAACGATGGAGTTGTCTGTATATCCGGACATGAACAGCACCCGCGCTTCCGGACGGCGCGATGCAAACTCGTCGGCCAGTTCCCGGCCGCTCATACGGGGCATCACCACGTCGGTGAGGAGAAGGTGGACCGTTTCGGGGCCGGACCCGGTGAGAGCGAGCGCCACGGGCCCGTCGGGGGCCTCCAGCACATGGTACCCACCGCCAGCGAGGATGCGCGATATCATGGTTCGTACCGCGGACTCATCCTCTACCACGAGAATGGTTTCCGTTCCGCCCGGCAACTGCTCGTCATGAGCCGTCTGGGCCGGATGGGGAAACGCATCCGCCGCCGGCAGATAGACCTCGACCACAGCGCCCCGTCCCGGTTCGCTGTGGACCAGGATACAACCGTTGTTCTGACGAACGATGCCGTAGCAGGTGGAAAGCCCCAGCCCGGTTCCCTTGCCTCGTTCCTTCGTGGTAAAGAAGGGTTCGAAAAGATGGGCGAGCACCTGGGCGTCCATCCCCACGCCGGTATCGGTGACCGTGAACAGGACGTACTCTCCCGGGGTTGTCTCCGGGTGTTCGCGGGCAAATTCCGGGTCAAGGATGGCATTCCGGGTCTGGATGACAAGCCTGCCGCCATCGGGCATGGCATCCCGCGCGTTCACCGCCAAGTTGGTCAGGACCTGCTCGATCTGCCCCGGATCGGCCTTCACCGGCTTCAGGTCAGGCGCGGGCACGGTGATCAACTCGATATTTTCGCCGATGAGACGCCGGAGCATCCTGTTCAGGTCGAGGAAGAGATCGTTCAGGTTGAGAATGCGAGGCTCCATGATCTGACGGCGGGAGAAGGCCAGGAGCTGACGGGTGAGCGAAGCGGCGCGGTCGGCGGTACGGCGGATTTCTTCCAGATCTTCAGCCACCGGGGAATCCGGCTCGACTGACATGAGTGCCAGTTCGGCGTTTCCGATGACCGCGGTAAGCAGATTGTTGAAATCGTGGGCGATGCCTCCGGCCAGACGGCCCACCGATTCCATCTTCTGGGCCTGCAGGAACTGGCTTTCCATGCGCTTGCGCTCGGTGATGTCGTCGCAGATCACCATGATTCCGTTCACCGCCCCATCCTCGGCATACAGGGCGGCCGTGGCCATGGCCACGTCTATCATTGTTCCGTCACGGCGGCTACGACGCACCTCGACCGTGGTGAAGGACTTGTCCCGCAGCACCCGTTCCCGCAGCCCGATGTGCTCCTCCATGTGCTCCGGGGGCACGGTGGGCAGGAATTTCCCGAGTACTTCCTCCCGGGGCCAGCCGAAAATCCGCTCTGCCGCGGGGTTCCAGATGGAGCGGATCCGGCTTTCGACATCGAGGTCGAAGATGGCCAGGGGCGAGGAGTCCACCACTGCCCGCAAGGCGTCGAGAACACTCCGGAGCTCCGCTTCGGCCCGGCGGCGCTGGGTGACATCCTGGAAAACCGCCGCGAACCGTTCCCGTTGCGGCGAAAACACGCTCACCTCGAAATACTTGCCGATGTCGCCTGAATATTCCTCGAAGGTCCGGGACTCGCCGGTGAGGGCCGCCTCGCCGTACCGGTCTATCCAGACCGGCTCGATCCCCGGGAGCACCTCCCGGGCCGTGCGGCCGAGCACCTGTTCCCGGGTGAGACCGGTAAGCCGCTCAAAAGCCCGGTTGACTTCCAGGTAGCGGTAATCGTACGGCCGCCCCTCCTCGTCGAGGATGATCTCATGAAGCCCGAAGCCGGTGAGCATTTCATCGAAGAGCTGACGGAATTTCCGCTCGCTCTCCCGGAGAGCCGCCTCGGCCTGTCTGCGGCCGGTGATGTCGCGGGCCACCCCGACGATGCGATAGATTGTTCCCGCTTCGTTCCGCACCGGAATAAGCGTGGTGGTGAAACTCCGCTGTCCCGTGGGAAGGCTCAATTCTTCCTCGTAGCTGAGGGGGACCCCCCGCTCCACGCACTCCCGGTAACGGGCGGCGACCGCCTCCGCCGTTTCCGTGTCCAGCACGTCCTCCATGAACTTTCCGGCGACCATATCGTTTGTGTAGCCCACCATCCGTTCTTCGGACGGGTTGAAGCGATTGAAGCGGAACCGCCGGTCCGGAGTGACATCTATGAGGAAAAAGCCGTTCGACGTGTACTCGAACACCTCACGATACCGTTCCTCGCTCTCCCGGAGGGCCACCTCGGCGCGCTTCTGTTCGGTCAGGTCGTTGTAGACCGCCACGATTTCCCCGGAGGGGATCCGGAACACGTGATTTTCGAACCAGCCGGTGATCGTGTCATCCTCATAGAAAGTTGCGGGGAAATGCTCGGCACGTCCCGTTTCCCACGCCCGCCGCAGAACCGGGACGAGTCCCGTTTCTCCGATATTCGGCCGGAGTTCGGTCAGGTTCCGGCCGATCACCTCGCCCTTGGTTTTCCCCTCGATTTCCAGCGCGGCGCGGTTGCAGTCGCGGACGACGAAGTCATCCCCCGTTTCACCGCCGTTCCGAACCGCGTATATGGACACCCCGCTGGAGATGGTGTCGAAAAGGGTCCGGAACCGGTACTCGCTTTCCATGATCGCGTCTTCGGCCAGTTTCCGGGTGGTGATGTCCTGCCCGGTGCACAGGATTTCCATTACCACTCCCAACTCGTTGCGGATCACCCGGGTATTCCACGACACCCAGGCCCGGGCTCCCGAGCGCTTGACCGTTTCCGTTTCGTGGGTGAGATACCGGACCGGGTTTCCCGGGAGGTCGCTGACCATTCCGGTCTGGTCGCGCCCCGCCGAATCCGTCCGGGGGAGAATGGTATCGAATACGCCCCGGTTCGCCAGTTCCACATCCGGGTACCCGAAGAAGCGCTGCCCGAAGTCGTTGATGAAATTCACCCTCCCCTCGCGGTCGAGACGGAGGATGATGCTTCCGGCGCTCTCCACCAGTTCCCGGTATTTCGCTTCGCTCCGGGCCAGATCCTCTTCCATCTTCCGCCGCTCGGTGATATCCCGGGCGATTCCCTCCACTGCCGCGATTTCTCCCGATGGCCCGAGAACGGGGGACATGCGCTGCTCCGTCCATACCGAACGCCCGTCGCGGGTAACCCAGTGCAGGGTGAACTGTTCGGAATAATTACGCTGCAGGAGGGTGGAATTGAGCTTCTCCCTGCTTTCCGTGTGTACGATGCGGAAAAGGAGATCCGGGTCCAGGTGAAATTCCTCGGGGGAGTACCCGGTCAGGAGCTTTACCGACGGGCTGACATACTCGAACGCCAGTTTGGGCTCGAGTCGGAGGCGGAAAACGACATCCCGGGCGTTCTCGGCCAGCAGACGGTATCGCCGCTCGCTTTCCCGGAGCGCCTCCTCCGCCCGTGTGCGCTCGGTAACGTCCCGAACCATGACCATGACCGTGCCTCCGCTCACCGGGGCCATGCGGGCGTTGAACCGCCGCGTTTCCTTTCCCCGGGGAACCGCATAGTCGTATTCCACCACCACCTGCTTTTCCAGGGTCCGGGCGATCATCTGCATGGTCAGTTCCGCCAGTTCCGGGGGGAGTGTTTCCGCTGCGGTACACCCGAGGAACTCCTCCGGTGGCAAGAGCAGTTCGACCTGCCCGCCGGAGCGGTAATCGAGGAATACCCCGTCGGCATCCAGATGGAGAATGAGATCGGGAATGGCGGCGAGCAGGGCCTGGTGACGCGCGGTGCTCTCCCGGAGGGCCTCCTCCGCCCGTTTTCGTTCCGTGATGTCCACATGGGTACCCGCCATGCGGAGCGGGTTGCCCGAGCTGTCGCGCTCGACAACTTTACCCCGTCCCAGTATCCACATCCACTCCCCGTCTTTGGCCCGCATGCGGAATTCAACATCGTACGTCGTCCCGTCACCCGCCAGACACGCCCGTACCCGTTTCATCGCCGGGTCCAGGTCATCCGGGTGAACCAGGGTCTCCCAGGTGCGGAAATTCGAGGGGAGTTCATCCGGGGCGTACCCGAGCATGGTGAAATAGCGCGGACTGAAATAGGCGCGGCCGGAAGCGATCTCCCATTCCCAGACCCCGTCGTTCACCGCGTCGAGCGCAAATTCGAGACGCTCACGACTGACCCGGAGCGCCTCCTCCGTCTGCTTCCGGTCGGTGATGTCGCGATTGGAGACGCGGAGTCCGAGACGCGCTCCGCCGCTGCCCTCCACCAGACGGCAGAGATGATTGAGCCAGCGGGTTTCACCGCCGCGGGTGACAATGCGAAAGTCCAGAGAGCAATGATCCGGGATTTCCCGTTCCTCCCGGAAGTGAATCCCCGCGGCCTCGCGGTCGTCCGGATGAACGATTTTCTCCAGGAGCCCGGGATCGGCCATGAACTCGGCGGGGGAATACCCGGTGATGCGCTCGCAGGAGGGGGAGATATACACCAGGGCGCCGTCCGGAGCAACCCAGTATTCCCAGTCCCAGGTGAAATCTGTCATGGTGCGGAACCGTTCGCCGCTCTTCCGCAGGTCCTCGGTTCTGCGGCGCACCGTGCTGCGGAGTGATATGGTCCAAACCAGGCTCGCCGCCAGGAGAACCAGAGCGGCCCCGAGCGAGATCAGGTAGGGCCGCGCGGCAGCCATGAAACTCCGGTGCTCATACACGCCGAACCACTGCTCGTGGATTTCCCGATACCTGCCGGTGGACCGGAGGATTTCAAGCCCCTGGTTCAGCTTTGCCAGAAGCAGGGTATCCTCCCGGCTCACCGCGAAACAGTACCGCTGAGGCGGGAATTCGACCCCCAGGCCGCGGAGATTGGTGAGCTGGAATGTATCTATGTAATAGAGGCCAACGAGCTTGGCCACTATGGCGCAGTCCTTGTGGCCGGAGGAGAGAAGGCGGAGGATGGCCCCGGTATCGTCGAGCGTGACAATATTCGGGGTTATGCGGTTCTCCCGGAGATAGTCGTGCATGATATCGCCGCGCTGCACGATGATTTCGCGATCCCTGAGGTCACCGATTTCCCGGATGTCCGAATCCGCACGCACGAACACGTCATAGAAAACCATGGTGTGCGGCACGGAAAAGGCGACCCGCTGCTCACGCTCCGGAGAGTGGAACATGCCGGTGATGACATCGATTTCCCCCCGTTCCAACTGGGTGCGAACCTCGCTCCAGGGACCGAGGGAAATCTCCGTGTTCAGTCCCATCACCCCGGCGGTCGCGCGCAGGAGATCAACGTTGAACCCCGCCGGACTGCCGTCCCGGAGAAATTCGTAGGGGGGATAGACGGAATCGCCCCGAACCCGGAGCACACCTTCGCCTCCGCCCGGACTGCCGGGACCGGCGACCGCGGCGGAAGAGCAAAACAGCATAGCAATGAACGCAAGGACCATGGAACGGCGGCCCGGCAGAAATCCGATTCCCGGCATGCACCTGTCTCCCGGAGGCGGAGGAAACGTCCTTCGCAACAGAGGAACCGCCGCCACCGGGGGCACGGAAATATCCCATCCGTCCATCCGCAGGGTCCGCCGGCTCATCCCACTTACATGCATTCGGCTGATTTACAGGTTTGTATGAGTAATTTAGTCATATTTGCGGAGAGTACAAGAGGAAAGAATGCGCGAGAAAAAGAATTCCCATCCCTTGGTCTCATGGGTAAAAAGGGGGTGAGTTATCGGCCAAAGCCTCCACTGATTCTCTTACTGATTCTCTTATGGTATTCCTGCGTGCCAGAGGTTCTCCCTTCTGTTTACGCCAATGCCCCTCGTTCCCCTTCTGTCACCCCACTGGAATCCAGGGTTGGGAACCCCGACGCTCGGGGATAGAGGGCTCCATGCGGGATTTATCCACATGGGCGAAAGGAGAGATGCTCAACATCGCTTTCCGCACCGGGTTGCCGCAACCGTCCGACATTCCGTTCTTGACATTTCCCCCTCTTTTGCCGCATACTATTCACCTTATGCCGTACTACACTCTTTTTACCCTCCGGATTTTTGGCGCCCCGGATCTCCGGATATCTCTTTCCCCAAAGGAGCACCCGTGACCGCATTCCGTAACGCATTGATTCCCCTGGCGCTTTTTTGTCTTCTTTCCGCTTCCGCCGCTTTCGCCCAGATCACCGCGGTGGAGGTGAACACCCCCATCAAGCTGGACGGTGCGCTCACCGAGAAGGCATGGGAAGCGGCCGAACCGGTTTCCGACTTCACCCAGCGCGAACTCACCGAAGGCGCCCAGCCCACCGAGCGGACCGAGGTCCGTGTCATCCATAACGGCGACAATCTCTACATCGGTGTCAAATGCTTCGATTCCGAGCCCGACAAAATTCTCCACCGGGAGCTGAAGTGGGACACCGGCCTGAACAACGACGACCGGTTCGCGGTAATTTTTGATACCTATTATGACAAGCGTATGGGGTTCGGCTTCCTGACCAATCCCAACGGAACGCGGAACGATCTCACCTTCCTCAGCGACAAGGACCTGAATTATCAGTGGGACGGCCTTTGGGAGGTCGCGTCGCGGGTTACCGACTACGGGTGGTCCTGCGAGTTCGAGATTCCCTTCAAGACCCTTCGGTTTCCCACCACCGAGCAGCAGGAATGGGGAATAAACTTTGTCCGGGTGATCCAGAGGAAGCACGAAGAGGTGCTCTGGCGCGGCTGGCGGCTGGACGAAGGCCCGACCCATCTGGCCAGCGCCGGGACCATGATCATTCCCGGGCGGGTCAAGCCCGGGCGGCAGCTCGATGTCACACCCTACATTCTTTCCGGCGCGGAGAAGAACCGCAACCAGAAGCTGGACGACGTCTACAAGTACGGCCTGGACCTGAAGTACGGCATCACCTCCAACATGACCCTGGACCTGACCACCAAGACCGACTTCGCCCAGATCGAAAGCGACAAGGATGTCATCAACCTGACCCGATTCCCCATCCAGTACCCGGAAAAGCGTGATTTCTTCCTGGAGGGGCTGGAGACCTTCGACTTCACCCAGGGCGGCACCAAGCTGTTTTATTCCCGGAACATCGGCATCGACCCGGCCACCCGGGAAGGCATCCCCATTCTCGGCGGCGCCAAGCTCACCCAGAAGCAGGGCCGCTACCGTGTCGGCGTCATGACCGTGCAGACCGAAGAAGAAACGGTGGGACGCACGAAGACCAATCCGGGGGGACGGATTGTCCCCACCACCAACTATTCGGTGGTGCGGGTGCGCCGGGACGTGCTGGAGCAGTCCTACATCGGGTTCATCGCCACGAGCGTGATCGGCGGCGAGCAGGCCGGCGGCAAGCACCATGACAACCAGCTTATGGGCGTGGACTTCGCCTACAAGACCGACAAGCTGTTCGGCAAGCGGAATTTCGAGATCCAGGGATATCTCACCGGCTCCTCCGACGACGGATTGAAGCACGACAACCTGGCCGGGCGGGTGTTTGTTACCTATCCCAACGACCTTATCAACTGGTACGGCCTCTATCACGCCCTGGACGAGAATTTCCGCCCCGGCGTGGGGTTCGCCAGCCGGGTGGGGATCAAGAATTACATCTGGTCGCTCACCGTATCGCCCCGGCCGGGTCTCCCCTCGATCAAGAAGCTGGTCTTCAAGCCCTTCGACATCAACTACACCACGGATATGGACGGTGTGCTGGAAACCCGCAACAATGAAATCCGACCCCTCGGCATCGTTTTCAACTCCGGCGACGAGGTAAATTTCAAGATATGGAACAAATACGACTTCATTGACCAGTCCGGCGGCTGGAGAATTTTCGGGAACACCATGGTCCCCCGGGGAACCTACGAGTGGTGGTACTACGACGTTTCCTATTCCGGAAGCAGAAACCGTCCCGTGGCGCTGAATTTCAACACCAGCTTCGGCGATCACTACAACGGCGAGAGGACCCTCTACAACGCCTCGCTCTCCTTCAAGCAGACCAGGTACTACTCCCTTTCCGCCGACATGTCCTATAACGACATCACCATCGGGGGCAGCCGTTTCACCACCCGCGAGTACGGCGGCCGTGTCGGCGTGGACCTTTCCACCCGGCTCTCCTCCTCGGTCTTTGTCCAGTACAACAACGAGAGCCACAGGGTCACCACGAACTTCCGCATCCACTACATCCCGCGGGTCGGCAGCGACATCTACATCGTTTTCAACAACACGCTCGACGAAAGCTACGATTATCGCACGGAACAGAACGCCGCCATGCTGAAGGTGAATTACACCTATCGGCTGTGATGGAGGTGCAGCCCCCTATCCCTCGGTCCCTTGCCGCTACGCGGGAACGATGAAACCGTTTCCCCCGGAGGGGGTAAGGGAAGAAAAGATGGCTCCGGATGTTTTCCCTGCTCCCCGGGGGAGGTGGCGCGATAGTGCCGGAAGGGGGCTGCCCAAAAGCAGCCCCCTTCCTTTTTCCCGAGGCGGGCGGTTCCCGCGCTGCCGCCGGGGCTCACTTCACATACATCATCCGCGCGGTCGTGACCTCGGTCCCGGTCTGCAGGCGGACGAGGTAGATGCCCGAGGAGAGGGTTGTCCCCCGATCGTCCCGGGCATCCCAGGAGAGGGTGTGACGGCCCGCTCCGAACCGTCCCGCCGATAGCTCCCGCACCTTCTGCCCGGAAATGCTGAATATGCTAATCCTGATCTCGCTTTCCGCGGCGAGAGTGAAGCTGATCAGGGTATGCGCGTTGAAGGGATTGGGAAAATTGGCGAGTTTCGCCCGGCCTTTGCCCCGGTTCTTCCCATTCCGGCCCTCGTCATCATCCCCGTCCTTCTCCCCCTTTTCGTCATCCTTTCCCTCCCTGTCATCGTCGTCTTCCCCATCGTCCTCGTCCTCGTCATCATCCTTGTCCTTCTTTTCCTTCTCTTTGCCGGAGTCCTCCTTTTCCGGTTTTTCCCGGCCCCCACCGTCATCGTCCTTTTTCTCTTTCTGTTCCTTTTCCCGGTCCTCCCCTTGGTTCCCGTCTTTTTCCTTTTCCTCGTCGTCGCCCTTGTCCGCCAGGCGGTCATCATCATCGCAATCGTCATCGTCATCATCGTCATCCGGAACGGGCTCCGGCGGAGGCGGCGTATCACGGACTTCCAGGCGCTCCAGCGCGAAGATGGAATGGGAGTGACGGTATCCCGAAACATCCGGCGTCCCGGCCAGGATTGCGCCGAAATCACGGAACCAGCAGCCCGTTCCGGCTCGGGGCCAGGCAGAATAGCTTCCCGCCAGCCCGAGGGAAATGATGTGCCCGCTTCCGCCGGAGGGAAGCTGGATCCAGTCGGAGTACAGTCTTCCGGAACCCGGCACGCAGACAGTGTCCCTTCCGTTTTGGAACGTGATCCTTCGGACCGTTCCGGCCTGCATGTCGAAGGGATCGCCCCCCGCTGCGCACTCGCCGATAAACGCACCGGTCACGAATAGGGGCAGATTCCCGGCTGCCAGAGAGATGCGGAACCACCCGCCGGAAGCAGGGAATGCATTCGCCGGAACCGGAATCCGGAAATTGCCCAGACCCCTGGCCTTTTTCCCGATCTCCTTCCAGGGACCGAATGCAATCACCTGTCCCGGAATCGGGGGTTCGACCTGTATCGGCGCAAACGAAGCACGGATAACATGATCCTCCCGGATGTCGGTGAACCGATATTCGCTTACCGCTCCCACCGAGACGCCGTCCGCGGTTACATCGAGAACCCGGTGGCCCGCGTCGGGAATGATCCGAAACTCACGGCTGTCTCCCGGATTGGCGGAAACCGTTCCGGACGGGTCAATGGAGCCGCCGGGGCCCGCCGACGCGGTGATGGAGTACACGGGAGCCGGGTCGCCGTAGCGTATGGCTCCGATATCGTACCGCCCCCCCTCGGCCAGAGGCTTGCCCTCGTAGTCGAAGGCCAACGGGACCTCCGCACCCGCGCCGATGCAGGGCGATCCCCCGGCCAGGTGGAAGTCGGAGCGGTCCGGGTAGTCCCGGGTATAGACAAAACCGTCACGGGTGGTATGCCCGTTCCGGATTTCCTCCATGGCCTCCCGGAAGGTGACGAACTTACCTCCGTGACGGCGGATCTCATCCACGAACCAGCCGAGCTGGACCGGGGTCATTTCGCCGTCATGGTGGGCATAGACAACATAGATGCATCCGGCCTGCTGGGCGTGGACCACGGCGTTCCGGGCGTTGGCCCGGATCCGGGCCTCGGAGCCGTCGCCCTTGAGCAGAACGAAATTCAAACCGGCGCACCGGGTGACATCGATACGGGAAAGGGTGTTCCACTCCGTCGAAGTGGTCCGGGCGCCCAGAATTCCCCCGGCAGAGCGGATGTATTCCCGCAGGCCGTCGTTCAGGAATCCGAAGGGATAGGCCAGGGTGACCGGGGTCACGCCGAGCCGTTCCCGGACTGTTTCCGCGGTCCGGACCAGCTCATCCCGCCAGAACGCGTACTCCGGAGAGTGTATGTCCGCCCGGCCCGTGAAAGGGAACCGATTCACCGGACCGCCGGTTCCCGCCAGACAGCAGAGCCTGGTCAGGGGATTGACGTATTGGGCGATGACCACCGTCCACCCACGGCTCTGTACGGCATCCCGCAGGTTCTGGACAGTCAGGGGTTCCGTCTCCCAGGAGATGGTGACGTTCTTCGCCGTGTCGGAACTGGTCAGGATGATCTGTTTCGCGGAGGGATCTATGGTCACCGAGGGCGAAGGGTTCGTGGTGACAATGGTGAAGAGCGTTTCGGCGGTGAGATCGGCGTGCGACCAGCCGTGGAGCGCCAGTTCATGCCCGGCCCCGGTCAGCGCGGTGAGTTCCGCCTCCCGCCCGTACAGGTACGCTCCGGGAAGAAACATGGTGAACCGGACGCCGTGCGGCTGCAGCACCGCAGCCATCTCTTTCCAGTACGCGACATTGTAGTCGTCGGAGGAGATGACGAACCTCCCCCCGCCGTGGGCGTACCCCGCAACACCAGGAGCTTCCCGCACCAGATTCCCGCCGCCGTCGTGAACCCCCGACGCCCTTGACACATCCAGCCCGGCGGAATAGCCGTTGCCGCTGACCAGGCAGTGGTCCCAGGAAAGCGTCGCGCCGTCCGCGGCCTGGATGCCGTAATGGAAGTCATCGATGCCGTTGCCGAAAATCAGGGAATTCCGTACGGTCGCCGTGGTGCGGGAGCCGACCGCCAGGATTCCCTCGGTCCGGTTCAGGCTTACAGTGCAGTTGAGGACAGCGGTTCCGGGACTGTTCTCGATCCGGATCCCCTCGGCGGAGGAGTTGCGGATGATGCAGGCGGCCAGGGTTACCGCCCCGGAACCCGCAATCACCACCGGACGGTTCCGGAAGCAGAGCTGTTCGAACCGCAAATGATTCCGGGAACCGGTGTCCAGGGAGCGATTGCCATTCCCGGAGATCACGGCGTCTCCGGGGGGGCCCCAGGCGCCGAATACGATGGGGCTGCCGGAACTTCCGGAGGCGGGGGGCCGCAGCGCTTCATCCCATGTGCATCCGCGGCGGAAGAGAACAACGTCGCCGGGGACAAGCTCGGCCCGGTTCACCCGGGAGACAGACCGCCAGGCTCCGGCCGTGGAAAGCCCCGAACCCGAATCGGACCCGTTGGCGGCATCCACATAGTAGGTCGCGCCAGACGCGGTGGCGGCGAACAGTAAGAAGGCGGCACATAGACATGACAGTATTTTCATGGGGGAACCTCCGCTTGTAACGATAGGGACCGGGACCGCGCGAACACAACATGCCATCATTATATTAATATATACATTTTTAACAACATGCAACCTTTTCCGGTTGGCCGGCGCTCCGTTTCGGTACTCCCGGGAAAGAGCAACTCGCCTACTGGCTCCATTGTCGTAAAGATAAGAGAAAATCACAGGTACGCATGAGTACTAAATATAATTAGTGGAGGTTTTGGCCGGTAACTCACCCCCTGGCCCCCTTCTTGCACCCCAGCCCTGTTCCACAGGGATGGGGAACCCCGCCTCTCCAGAGAGAGGGGGAATTGAGCCACAGGAAGCACCGAGACGGCAGATAACGAGTCATCCCCTCTCTTGCGAGAGAGGGGAACGAGGGGTGAGTTATATTTTCAGGCCTGAATCACAAAACAACCGTTCACTACTATCTGCTTGTCTTTACGACAATGCCTCTCGCTCCCCTTCTGTCACCCCAACCCTGGAATCCAGGGTTGGGGACCCCGACTCTCGGGGGGATGACGATATGGCAGACCTTGAGTTGCACCATACCCAAAGGTGTGACTCAGCCCGCACCCTTTCTCCCACACTCAAAGCCGGAGAATGACACACATTCCGGAGAGGAGCCCCGGGGCGGTGGATTCGCCCGCCCGTGGCAGACATTCCCGGGCGCCGGGAAAAAGAGGTTGCGCAAACAACTTGTTATGAAT
Organism: Candidatus Latescibacterota bacterium; assembly: GCA_041690195.1. Classification (GTDB taxonomy): domain Bacteria; phylum Latescibacterota; class Latescibacteria; order Latescibacterales; family Latescibacteraceae; genus JAWLHT01. The sequence goes on along the minus strand of JAWLHT010000077.1, from coordinate 4,464 downwards.
ATTATAATATATAAGGGCGCAAATGTCACACGTCCCGGTCACCGCATGAAACCCAGTTCCACCATTCTCCCGGTAAATACTGATCACGCATATCACACAGGAGGCCGCCATGAAATGGAGCAAAATGAAGATGCCCCGGATGAAAATGAAAGACATGAAAAAAGCCACCCGCTCAATCCGGAGAGTCCCCGGGAAGTTCCTGGCGCTGTTCGGAGTGGCGCTGACCTCCCTGTTCGTCCTGTGGCGGGTCCGCCGGCATAATCGTCACGAGTATGAATCGGTGATGTGAGCGCCTGTATCCCGCCCTCCCGGCCGGGAAGACGGGTACATCCGACCCCTTGCCCACGGTTCGTAACGGAAAGGAAACAATCCCATGAAGATGAGAGGTGTCTGTGGAATGGCGGTCCGGGCCATCGCCATCAGCGGAATCGCAGCGGCGACAATGTTCGTGGCCCGCAGTTTCGCGCGCCGGAAGATGCGCTACCGGGAAATCCCGGTGGAGTGACCGGCGGGATCAGGGCGGCCGGGACTGTCCGCCGCCACCGGTTGAGGGAAGGAGGTCCGAATGGTGTTTTCAAGAAGAAAACGGTCGTGGTGTCATATTCCCGGCCATAACGGCAGCCGTGCTCCGGGTCCCGGCGTGGCGGCGCTCATTCTGTTCGCCGGGGTCGCGCTCACGTCGGTTGTCTTTATCGTTCGGAAGTTGCAGCGGCTGAGCTACTGGTTCGAAGAAGTGGAGGCAGAGGACGCCGGGGAGCTGATGGAAGAAGAGCGGGACAACCCGGATTTCGTGATTCTCGATGTGCGAACCCCTTCGGAATTCGAACGGGAGCATCTGCCGGTGGCAATCAACGTCAGTTCCCATTCCCGGAGTTTTCGGGACGAGTTGAAGAAGTTCGACCGGGAGAAAGTATACCTTGTCTACTCCGGGCACGGCGACCGGGGCGGCAAAGCGTCGAGTCTCATGAAATCGCTCGGCTTCCGGAGCGTGTACCACCTGGGCGGAGGTCTGGAGGAGTGGAAACGCAGCGGCGGCCAGGTCGTCGGCTGAACCATCCGGCCAGGCATCGCCGGCTTCCCGTAACGAGACGCACCGTCCGGGACGTTGCCAGTCGACCTCCTCCCGTACCCGGCTCGGGGGAACCGCGGTGAATCCCGCTTTTTTTTGCGGTATCCCGGAGGGTGGGTTCTTTCCGCGCCTCACACGAACCGAAACGGTCCCGTACTCTTTTGCGGAAAGCCGGCAGAGTGGTTTTTTGTGGCCACATCCCTGTCCGAAGCAGCCAAGGGATTCCCATTCCCCGCAAAAAGTGGCCTCCGCTTCGGGTAAAGCGGGAGGATTGGCAAAAAACCGGGTACAGACCCATCCTGCCCGGAACAGGCAATTTCCGAAACAGTACCATTCTTCATATAGTGAGGTGCATCATGGCACGGAATCCAGAACATGCGCAGGACAAACTCCGGCGCGGCCAAACCGGAAGCGCTAAATCATCCGACCAGCCCGCGCGGGGGGAAAAGAGACCGGACAAGGAGACGCCAAAGGAGGACAAACGGGAAATGCAGGATCCGATGACCCGCCTCGACCCCAATTGCGAGGGAGAGTATTGGGATGAAGAGGAAGAGAGCCGCGAAAAGGCGGGAACCGCGAGCGGGGAAAAGCAGAGCGGCTCTTGAGACGGAACGGGAATCGTGGAGCAACACCAAAGGAGCACACCCATGGAAGGCAAGATCGGACAGCCGAACACGTCCGTCCGGAGCGCCGCCATCATCGAAGAGGAAGCGGCCGAGCAGCACACCGGCGACCATCTGAACGAGAACACCCTCATGGCGAGCCGTCAGTACCAGGAACTGAACCAGGGCCTCCGCACCGTAGCGGACATCAACCAGGCCTTCCGGATACGACGGCAGGTCAATCGTCAGGCCATGCATCTGCGGGGGGATTACGTTGTGAACAGCCGGGCGGAAAAACATATCAGCCCTGAGAGCACCCCGGGAGGAAAACCCGGTGAGGAAAAACTGAACTATCCCGCCCCGGAGAACATTGAGGACCAGCACCTGGTCCGTCCGGGCAAAAAGTAGTTCCGGCCGGCGGAGAAGCCGAAAATTGCGCCACCGCAGAAAGGCCCGGCCGAACCGGGCCTTTCTCATTATTTACCGCTGATTGTATTTGACGGAGCTTCCGGTGTTTCACATATTGTACAGTATTGGTATTGGGCATGGACGGCGACCGGTTGTGGGCCTCGGAGATACTTCCCGGTTGTCTCCCATGGCAAACGAGATGCCGTCGGAGACGGCAAGGGTTCAGCGGCGTGGGGAGTGGGAAGATAGTGTGTTTCCATCGCCAGTGCTGCTGAACTCCCCTGTCCTGCGGACATCCCCCCTTGACAAGGGGGTAACTGAGAAAGCAGGAATGAGGGACACTCAATCTTTCTTCCCAGCCCAGCCGGACGCCCGTTTTGCACAATGGCGGCTGCAACAGAGTATACACCGCGTTTCGGGCTTTCGTCCGTTTATTCCCCCGCTTTCTTGTCAACAGAACCACACCGGCCTTTTTCCGTCCCTTGTCACAGGAGGACCGCGGTGACACGGAATACCCGATATATCCTGCAATTTGTGGGGATCACCTATTTCCTTTCCTGGACACTCATCGGAGTGTTCGCGTTTTCCGGGGGACGCTGGCAGACCGCACAGGCGTACACCATCGCGCTGGTTTACATGCTCATTCCGGGTTTAACGGCCATCGTGGTCCAGAAATATCTGGCCCGCGAGCCGTTGGTCGAAACGCTGGCCCTTCGGTTCCGGCCGAACCGCTGGTTCCTTGTGGCCTGGCTTGTGCCCGTGGCCCTGGCGATCGGAGCCCTTGGCGCAGGGGTGCTTGTCCCGGGAGCCGGCTATTCTCCCGACCTCTCCGGCTTTTTTCAGCGCTACCAGGACCTGCTTTCTCCCGAACAGATCGAACGGATGCGCCTCGATATGGAGCAGTACCCGCTCTCCCCTTTCTGGATCGGGCTGGCGAACGGCCTGATCGCGGGGGTCACCATCAACGCCGTTTTCGCCCTGGGCGAGGAACTGGGCTGGCGCGGACTCCTGGTGCACCGCCTGTCCGGGCTGGGCTTCTGGAAGATGAGCGGAATCATCGGGCTTATCTGGGGAGTCTGGCACGCCCCCATCATCCTCTTGGGCCATAATTATCCCCAACACCCGGCGCCCGGGGTCGGCATGATGATCCTCTTCTCCCTCCTGCTCACTCCCCTGCTGGTTTATTTCCGGCTCAAATCCCGCTCCACGGTGGCCGCCGCGGTGTTTCACGGCACGATCAACGGCCTCGCGGGGCTTTCCGTTCTGATGCTGGCCGGCGGCAACGATCTCACCGTGGGGCTCACCGGAGCGGCCGGGCTCGCGACCATCGCATTAGCCGACCTGCTCCTCCTCGCCTACGACCGCTTTCTGGCGTCCGAACCGCTCATGTTCGGCCCCCGCCGCCCCGGGACCGGAATCCGGGAATGATTACTTCCGACAAACTTCCCGGGGAGGAATGCATGCCCGCATCTCTTGAAGAACGGGCGGAACGCGCCAATCATGTGATACGGGTCGGCATGGTCTTCAACGCCCTGCTCATCGCGGTAAAGCTGGCCGGGGGCATTCTTGGCTCCAGCCAGGCCGTCCTGGCCGATGCCGTAAATTCGCTTTCCGATTTCGCCACCGATATCGTGGCGCTGCTCGGGTTCCGCGTGGCCTGCAAACCCGCCGACCAGTCGCACCAGTACGGTCACGGCAAATTCGAGACCCTCGTCTCGGTGATTATCGGGTTGGGCGTTCTCCTGGTCGGGCTGGGGATTCTGTGGGGCGGAGCGGTGAACATTTACCGGTTTCTGGAGGGAGAACCGATTTCCCGCCCCGGAGTGGTCGCCATTGCCGCCACGGTGGTTTCCATCGCGGTCAAGGAGGGACTCTACCGCTACACATCCCGGGCGGGACGGACCATCCAGAGCCGGGCGGTTATCGCCAAGGCCTGGGATCACCGGTCCGACGCCCTCTCCTCCGGCGCGGTCCTGCTCGGCATCGGGGGAGCCGTGCTTCTCGGTTCCGGCTGGAGTGTCCTGGACCCCATCGCCGCGGTGGCGGTGAGCATCTTCATCATCCGCGTCGCATTCAAAATCGCCCACGAAAGCGTTTCCGATCTCCTGGAAGCCTCCCTCGGAGAGAATGCCGCCCGCGATATCCGTGGCGCCGCCCGTGATGTTCCGGGCGTTCTCGATGCGCATGCCATCAAAACCCGCAGGGTCGGCAATTCGGTGGCGGTAGACCTCCACATCGAAGTGGACCGTGCGCTCACCATCGCCGAAGCCCATGACATCGCCTCGGAAGTGGAAACCCGGCTCCGGGCCGTCTACGGCCCGGAAACCATGATCAATGTTCACATGGAACCCCGGTGACAGGAGTTTGTTATTCCCATAAGCTATG
>JAWLHT010000076.1:12006-18319 GCA_041690195.1 Candidatus Latescibacterota bacterium | reverse complement strand
ATGGCTGCCTCCCGTGACAGGTAAGTGTAATACTTTATAATGTATAACTCCTGTCACTACTTTGCAACCTCTTTCTGACCCAACCCGATAACCGTCTAAAAAAATGCGGGGAGCCTGCAAAAGAACACTGCTTTTGGGGAGAATCATATTATTCTTCACACCGGAGCCGAAAAATTGTATATTAACACTCTTCCTGATATTCCGTGAATCGTCAAGGACCTTTTCTTCCGGAAGCAGAGACTTTGGAACACCCCACCATCATTCAGGGCGGCATGGGCATCGGCGCCTCGAACTGGAAACTGGCACGTACGGTTGCGATGGCCGGGCAGCTCGGGGTCGTCTCCGGCGTCGGACTCGATACCATCCTGGCCAGAAGGCTACAGCACGGCGACCCCGGCGGGCACATGCACCGGGCCCTGGAGCATTTCCCCGCACCCGAGATTGCCGACCGGATCCTGCGGACATACTTCATTCCCGGGGGAAAGGCGCCGGATGAACCCTACCGGTTCGTACCCGTTCACACCGCCGGAGAGAGCACAGCCGCCTGGGATCTGGCGGTGGCGGCAAACTTTGTCGAGGTGTTCCTCGCCCGGGAGGGGCATGACGGCCTGGTGGGAATCAATTATCTGGAAAAAATTCAGCTTCCCAATGTGCCTGCGTTTTACGGGGCCATGCTGGCCGGGGTGGACTATGTCATTATGGGCGCCGGAATTCCCCGTGAAATCCCGGGATTCCTGGACAACCTGGCCGAACACCGGGGTTTTTCCACCAATCTCCAGGTGGAAGGAGCCGCCGGCGACCAGGTCTTCCCTTACCGGTTCGATCCGAAAAAGGTGATTGCCCGGGAACTTCCCCCGCTCAAGCGCCCCATTTTCATCGCCATCATCTCTTCCGCCGTTCTGGCCATGACACTGGCCCGTAAAGCCACCGGACGGGTCGATGGGTTCGTGATCGAAGGCTGGTCCGCGGGCGGGCACAACGCACCTCCCCGGGGAGAACTCCAGCTCAACACCCGGGGAGAACCCCTCTATGGCGAGCGCGATATCGTGGACCTCGGGGCCATCCGCAAACTCGGCCGTCCCTACTGGCTCGCCGGCTCCTACGGCGAACCCGGCAAACTCCGGGAAGCGCTGAATCTTGGGGCCGCCGGAATCCAGGTGGGAACCCCCTTCGCGTTCTGCCGGGAGTCCGGCCTTATCGACTCCATCAAGGAACAAATCGTCCGGGACGCGGTGCTGGGGCGCGGCGAGGTATTCAGCGATCCTCTCGCCTCGCCGAGCGGATTTCCGTTCAAAGTGGTGGAACTCCCCGGATCCGTTTCGGAGCAGGACGACTACGAGACCCGCCCCCGGATATGCGATCTGGGGTATCTCCGGCGTACATATCTGCGTCCCGACGGAACGCTCGGGTACCGGTGCGCATCGGAAGACGTGGCGGCTTTTGTCCGGAAGGGTGGAGACCCGGCGGATACGGTCGGACGAAAATGCATCTGCAACGGGCTGATTTCCGCGGTCGGCCTCCCGCAGGCCCGCCCCGGCGGTTACCGGGAAAAGCCCATTGTCACCGCCGGCGACGGGCTCCGGTTCATCGCCCGGTTTGTCCGCCCCGGCGAAACCTCCTATTCCGCTGAAGACGTGCTCCGGATCATTCTCTCCGAGATTAACGGCTGACCATATTTCCCCCTGTCCGTCCGCTCCGCAGCTCTCCGGTCAGCCGGCAAAAACCCGGTTTGGTCAGCAGAGATTTTTGTACCGCGAAGGTATCTCTCATTTGTCTCCCGTGACACGGGATATGCCGCCGGAGGCATGATTTCCCCTTGACTCGTGACCGCTCCGGATGCAATCTATCTTCGCGCTTCCTTTCCCAAAGGCAGACACCGCATCCCATATACGGGAGATAAACATGTACCGTTCGGTCGTGTTCCATTTTCTCAGCGGCACCGGGAATTCATTCCATGCGGCGCGCTGGATGGCGGATGTTGCCCGCGCCGCGGGAGCGGAAGTCAGGGTTATGCCCATCGACGGCGTCCGGCCCGATGCCGAGGTTCCCCGGAGTCCCCAAACCCTGATAGGGCTGTTTTTCCCCACCCACGGATTCACCGCGCCCTGGCTCATCCTCCGGTTCGTCCTGGGGCTTCCCCCAGGAAGGGGAGCCCATGCCATTGTTGTCCCTTCACGCGCGGGAACCAGGATAGGGCCTGTCCTGCTCCCCGGCATGGAAGGCACCGCCGGCTGGCTTCCCGCGCTCATCCTGAGAATAAAAGGCTACCATCTCCGGGGATTCATGGGCATCGACATGCCCTCGAACTGGCTGGCCCTCCACTGGGGGCTCGGGAAGAAGAGCGTGGAAAGGATCGTGTCCCGCGCCGAACCAAAGGCCCGCCGCTTCATGACCGATATTTCGTCGGGCCGAACCCGCTTCGGCGGAGTCGTTCCCCTGCTTATCGGGCTCCTGCTGCTGCCGGTCTCCCTCCTCTATCTGGCGATCGGGCGGTTTTTCCTCTCCAAATTGTTTTTTGCCGACGACCGATGCACCGGCTGCCGCTTCTGCGCTCGTCACTGTCCAGCCCAGGCCATCCGCATGCAGCCGAACGACCGTCCCCGTCCCCACTGGACGTTCGCCTGCGAAAGCTGTATGCGCTGCATGGCATTCTGCCCGCAACACGCTATCCAGGCCGGTCATTCCTGGGGCGCGCTCCTCTACTTTCTGACCATAACCCCCGGGATCGCATGGCTTCTCAACCGTCTTGTCCCCGGCGGGTTTCCCGATACTCTCTGGGCCGCCGTGCTGGTTGAATACCCGCTCACTCTTCTTGCCATCGGTATCGCCTACGCCCTCTTTTCCCGTATGGTGCGCATCCCCGCGGTGAATGGGTTCTTCGCCCGAACCACGCTCACCCGGTATTGGCGACGGTACCGCGCTCCGGGAGTCCGGATGGGGGATATGGAAGTCGGCTGGATTCTGTCCCGTGGCGCGGATTCCCGGGAAACAGCGCTGCATCAGTAATACCGGACGGCCTCATTCCCGAAAGCGGGGGAGCACGACGGCGGCGGCAGAGGGTTCGGCGGCGACGGGAAACATGGACTCATACATTTGCGCCGCTGCAGATCCTTTCCCGCTGACCCGACCGGACACCTGTCCTTTTTCCCCGGATCTCTGTCCCAAGCCCAAAAAAAAAGCCCGCCGGTGCGCTCCATCGGTGGGCTTTTCTCTGGTTTTCCGTGCGTTCAGGCAATCACGACCGAGGCGAGGTAGTTCAGGGCGGCGGCGAAGTAAACGGTGATGGCAACTGAAACCAGGACGATGGACTTGAGGGACAGCATGGCGGACCTCCGGGATGGTGTTTTTTTCGTTCTCTATCGAAAAGTCTTTCTTCATTTCCTCTCTCTGGTAAGTATGACGGGGGCGGGCCGGCGAAAATTTCAAATTTCAGAAAACATAATACACCGCAATAAGGAAATTCCTTAATACCTGGCACGCTCACTTTGCGGTTGACAATATCCCGCCGGAAGCTCATACTATCAACATATTGTGCTCACCGGGAATCCCATCCGGATTCCGGACGTTCCATCCACAAAGAGAGGCAGTTTTATGCAGAAACGCGCCCGTATCCTGTCCCTGGCGGCTCTTTGCCTGCTCGGGGCCGCCACAGCGCCCCGCGCTGAAACCGTCATCGAGCCGTACACCTACACCGAAAACTTCGAGGCTCGCCTGCTCGGAGCCTGGGCGTCCTACCCGCTCTGGCAGGACACCGCCTACGACCCCAATTTCCGCATCAATACCATGGTTCCGGGCGATCCCAACATCTCCATCGAGCAGCGGGTGACCCCGTACACCAACGTGGACAACTACTGCGGGGCGGAAAAGCTGCTCGATATGTACCTCGTTCCCGGTTCCACGGTGAAACTGCGCTACTACCTCAAGTCGCACCTGCCGTTCGAGTACCTCAAGGTCCGGTTCGCCGCGGGCCCGGACGGCAAGGTGGATTACACCTTCCGCAACCCGGAAACCAACGGCTGGACCTGGGTAAGCGTAAGCTGGAACGACATCCTCCGGGAGGACCCCGGTCTGGCCGGGCGCAGCCGGGTGAAGATCAACGCCCTCGCCGTGCTGGCCAAATGCCCCAAGGCCGACCCGGACATGCCCTTCTATTTCGGGCTGGATGATATAACCTTCGCCGGAGCGCGCGCCACGGTGTTCCAGTTCGCCGAGCCGGCCGTGTACAAGCTTTCCGAGTACAAGCCCCACATCCCGAAGAAGCCCTATTTCCGCGGCGATTCCTTTGCGCTCCGCGGTGCCTGGCCGGTGGGAGCGGACCGGGTCGAAATGACCGTCACCCCCTATGCCGACCGCTCGAAAGAGGTGTTCCGCGCCGAGTTGAAGAAACAGGGCGATGTCTGGTCGCTCGCCCCGATGAAGCTGGAATGGCCGGAAGGGCTGTACCTCGCCACGCTGACCGCCTACGGCGACAAGAAGAATCCGGGAGAGCTTTCCGACACCCAGTTCACCGTGCACATCGCCCCGAAAAACATGGCCGGAAAGCATCCGCGCCTGTGGTTCGACGCCGCCGGGAAAGCCCGTGTGGAAGAACGGCTGAAGTCCGACCGGTTCAAGGGCGTCTCCGAGAGCATCACCAAGAACGCCGCCGCCCGCCGCGAAAGCTTCCCGCTCTCCCGCATCGCCTATGACCTGGATCAGTATCCCGACGAAAACTGGCTGCCCACCTGGTCCGAGTCCGGCTCCAAGATCCTGCCCTCGGGTGACGCCGTGTTCTGGAACGCCCTGGCCTGGTCTTTCCACGGCGACCGCGAGGCGGCCGAATACGCCAAGAGCGTGTTCCTCAAACTCGCCGAGTACCCCACCTGGACCCACCCCTGGCAGATCAAGCGCGGACGGTTCGCCGACCACCGATCCGGAAGCTGGGCGCACCGTCTGGCCCTCGGCTACGACCTCCTCTATGACGCCATGACCGAAGAAGAGCGGGCCAAGGTCCGGAAGGGCCTCCTGGACAACCTGGTCAAGGATGCCTACAAGTCCCATGTTGCCGATAACAACATCACCTGCAACACCTCCAACTGGCTCGCCATGATCACCGGCGGCTCCATGATGCTCCAGACGGCGATGTTCGGCGACGGCCCGGATGTGGAGAACCTGGAACCTTACTTTACCGCCACGGCCATGAAGCTGAACGCATTCTGTGAGCGGGTCACCAACTCCGGCGAAGCCTGGGGCGAGGGATACGGCTACAACAGCTACACCTTCGACAACCTCCAGCGCAGCCTGCCCTCCCTGATTAACGTTTTCAATATTGATTTTACGGCGCCCCTGCGGAATTCCTATAAGGAATACATCTGGAGCGGCGTGATCAAGAACAAGCAATATTACTACTACGGCGATTCCGGCAACATCGGCGCGGCCTCCAACTGGGCATGGCTGGTCTCCATGACCAAGGACCCCCTGCTCGGGTGGTACTACAACTACATGAAGGGCAACGATACCTTCTTCGACGTCCTCTACGAAACCAAAGACGTTCCCCAGCAGGATCCCTTCTCTCAGAACCCTTCACGGCTCTTCCGGGAAGTGGGCACCACGGTGTTCAAGAGCGGATGGGAAAAGGAGGATTTCTCCTTCGCCATGCGCACGGGCCCCTTCTACAACCACCAGCACATAGACCAGGGCTCCTTCTGGCTTTCCGACCGGGGGGAGACGTTCGTCGAGGAGCGGCACGGCTCCACCTACTATGACGACCCGCTGTATCAGCCCTGGTATACCCAGCCGGTCGGGCATTCCACCATCCTGGTGAACGGCAACCATCAGAGCCAGCGGGTGGGCGACCACCTGGTGTTCGCCGAGGGGTTCGAGGACTACTCCCATGTCACCCATTACCTCGACGGGAACTTCGCGGCTTTCTCCACCGGCGACATCGGCCGTCTCTACTGGGATACGGTCAAGGGGCTGGAACGCAACGTGCTCTATCTCAAACCCCGGATGCTCCTCATGCTCGACACGGCGTACCCGGCCGAGCGCGACGCCTCCATCACCATGCTCTACCAGACCGCCCGTCTCGGAGAAATCACTCCGGGCGGGAAATGCTCCACCATATCCCGGAAGAACGCCACGCTCCATGTCATGCACCTGACCCCGGAGCATGTCGACGCGGACGCCGTGGAAACCCCGCACTACCTCTACACCCTGCGTCAGCAGAATCCCCTGGAAAAGGAAGGAATGATGACCGTGACCGCGCGGACAGTGAACGGCAACCCGCTGGTGGCGGCCAACCTGCTCACCACCACGCCCGCGGGCGGCACGCCGG
>JAWLHT010000076.1:0-11996 GCA_041690195.1 Candidatus Latescibacterota bacterium | reverse complement strand
GGACGTGACATACGCACCGGGCGAGGGCTGCGTGACCGGCAGAGCCTCCGGAGTGGACTTCGCCTTCTCCACCCGTCCCGGGTTCCGCTACACTGCCGGAGACATCGCCACCGACGCGACGGCGGTGACCTGGAAAGATGGCACGGTGTTCGCAGCCAAGTGCACCGAGCTTTCCCGCGGCGGTAAAACACTGGTGAAAGCCGCCGCCCCGGTGACCTGCGAAGTCAGCGGGAACACGGTGAAGTACTATCAGTGCAAAGCGGCCGCGGTGAGCTTCGGGGCCGCCGCCAAGCCCGCCGAAGTGACCGTGAACGGGCAGACAGTGAAGGACTTCTCCTTCGACGCCGCCGCCGGACTGGTCACCCTGACCCTCCCCGCCGGCGAGGGAACGGTGAACATTCGCTGACTCTGTCGTACAAAGATACAGAAAGGGCCTTCCGGAATCGGGAGGCCCTTTTCAGTTTGTGCGCCGGGCGTGCCTATGAGCATTACTTACCCCGCATCCCAGCCTTATGTTTACGACAATGGGACTTCCACCCCAGGTATTCCGCTATCCGCCATATGGAGCTTATCCGTGCTCCCGCCCGGTCACACCATGCCGGGCGCACCAGCGAAACGGGCGCTCCGTTCTGGAGCGCCCGTTGAAATCAGACCCCGTTTGCATTGGGAATTACTTGTTCAACACCAGCCCGTCGCCTCCGGCGAAGGAGTACGAAAAGGTTTTTCCCCCCTTTTTGAAGGAGAAGGCGAGGGTATCGCCACCGAAGTTCTTCCTGACCGACCCGGCGATCTCCCCGGCCTCTTTTTCATTTTCCACCGGAAGGATGACCGTGGCAAGCCGGGTGGTTCCGCTCTTGGCGGTGGTCTGCGTGCTCAGATAGGGAATCCACACAAACTGGGCGTCCTTGCGTACGGGAACGTAGGCGTGACGGTCGGCTTGCATGCGGCAGTCCAGATCGGAAACGGGAATGACCGCCATGAGTCCCTTGTCTCCCTTGAGGAGCGAAAAGCCGTCACGGGCGATAATGGAGCACTCGGAGTGCAACCGGGCTTCGATGGAGGCGCCCGGAGCGGACTGAACCTCGTCTAGCAGCACGGTCACCACCGGCTTGTCGAGGATGATATGCCGCCGCCAGCCCTTGAGGTGCTCCCTGGCATACGCTCCGGCGTTGTCCATGAGCGTATAGTCGCGGATGTCCGAGGTGCGGAATTCGAGGATCTTGCCGCCGATTCCCGGAGTCCAGGGCTTGTCCTTGTACTTGGCGGAAAGCTGGCACTCGCCGTTGACGAAGATGAGGTTGTGGCCATCGCTGCCGGCCATGGGGTAGGTCCAGCGGGCCTCGTCGAAATACTTCTCGTCATAGAAGTATCTTCCCGACCCGAGATCCGAAACATAGGCCTGCCCGCGCCAGTTTACCATGAACTGTCCGACATCAAGGTGACCGTGGTGGGGATCGTCGTTGAGGCCGGCTTTGCAGGCTACGGTGACCGTTTCCGCATCCTTGAAGTCGCTGCGCATCACCGCCCAGTCGATGCCGCGGAAATGGCGGGATTTCACCTTCGGCTCCACCGGTTTCACACTGCTCCGGGGCCAGAGAATGTCGAATATGTCACTCCCCGGGCCGAGAAGGGCGGAACGATAATAGGCGGCGTCGGTATCCTTCGTCTCATCAATCAGCTTGTTCAGAAGGTGCGGAGAGCCGACCGCCGCTCCGGAACCGTCGCCGAAATATCCGGTGAGCCCATAGAGGGCGAAAGACGCCGGATTGTTTTTTATCCCCGGATGGTCGAATAGGTTGTACTTTCTCCCGGTCAGACGGTTCAAAGCGTCCATATAGAAGATGCACGCCCGCATGCCGTACGCCCAGTAACTGCGTCCCTCCTGCCAACCACCGTCGGGATCATACTCGTTGAACATCTTCACCATGCGGTTGTATGTCTCCGCGACACCGTCCACCAGCTCGGGGTTTTCCGTGAGCAGGGCGAGCGAGGCAACGCCGAAACCGGAAAAACAGATGCCGCACCAGTTGCAGCGGTAGGAGGTTGCCCACCAGTGATAGTCGTAGTTATTGCGGACAAGCAGGACCGCGTTGGCGAGGAGAGCGCCCCGGATGCGGTCACGCTGGGCCTTGGAGAGCGCCGGGTAAAGCCAGTCGTAGGCCGTGCCCAGTTCCGAGGCCATATCGCCGGTGCGGATGTCGTAATTGAAAACGGTTTGATCGTCTTGGACACCCCAGGGCCAGACCCGGCTGTAGATGATGGGGAACTCGTGGGCCCGGTAGAGCCAAAGCCGCATGTCGCAGAGGGCATCGGCGAATTCGTACGCTTTTTGGGCATACCGTTCGTCGCCGGTCATCTGGTATACGAAGGCGAGCGTTTCGACATTCCGGCGATACCCGTTGACATGGGAATCATGCTTCCCATCGGTCCAGAACCGGGGATGCTTCACCTCGTTGGGGATTTCCATATCCACCGGAGTGTAGAGGAGCCGGTTCGCTTCGGCCGTGAGCCGGGCGAAAATAGCCCTGCTTTCGGGATTGTTCCTGATGCGCTCAAGGATGGCGGGTTTCTCCGCATCGCTGAAGTACAGGTACGGGTGTTTCAACCCGGATGTGTCAATGGCCCGGTCCATGTCCCCGGTAGTCACCTGGGCGGCAACCGAAGAGGCCAGGACGAGCATAACGGCGAAAGCGAGAGCGGTAATGCGGGTCATACGGAGGTCCTTTCGGGAATGTTGAGCTTTCTCCTGCTCCATCGAAAAACCGTATCAATTCATCTCATCGCGTTTGTCTGTAACGCTTATGATGCACATGCGACCATTGAGATATCTCTGCGGCGCATCAATATTCCGCATATCATGATGCACCGGCACGACCGAACATGCCCGCCCCGGAAAATGCCGGAACGCACCGAAAGAGGAACGTAATCAAATCCGCGCGTTGCCGCAAGGAGAAGTTGGTATATGGAGGCGGGTTCATTCTCCGACTGCAGCCACTGTACACTTTCCTCTGCGCGGGTGTCAGGCAGGATCAGAAATTGTAGTGAATCCCGCGCACTCGCGAGAGAGGGAGAAGTGGAACCGCAAGAAAGCGACCCGTTTTCATGCTGATCCGGCGTTTTCACTATCCGGAAAACCGCCTCTCCGAATCGTGAACTCATCTCTCCAGAGCAATGAAGGTGAATAAGAACGTCATTGACGGGCTTTTTCCGCAGCCTCCGCGGGAAAGCGCGGGATCCCGTTCATGAACGGGGGCCCGCGGAAGGGGGACTTGAATAATACGCAGCCGACCCCAACAAACAGAGTCCCGCCATGCCCCTCTTTTCCGGACCGTGAATCACCCCGGAGACCGGAAACGGTTCACGCGTTCCTTCCGGGAGATATTCTCCCTTGCGTTACCCCCTTGCGCGGATGTATCCTTATGGTCGCCTGAATATCTTTCACCTTTCTCCGCGTCCTCCGGAGCGCCGGGGAACACGCCCACTTGCAGGAGGCCCAGTTCATGAATCACCGCTCGCAGTCACGACGCACCTTCCTCAAAACCGCCGCCGCGACTGCCGGGACCCTCGGTATCGGCGGATTCGCGCCCGCCGGAACGGAAACGGCCCGGGCCGCGGCCAACGGCCCCACGGCTTCCGTGGGACGCCGGAAAGACGGCCGCACCGTGCTGCTCATCAACGGCGAACCGGTTCCGGGGATCGGTGTTCTCGGGCCGCCCACCTGGGCCCCGGACCGCGACAAGAGCGACGTGAAGGCGTCGGTGGACGCCGGAATCCGCATCGTGCTGGTGGACATGTACGGCAACTGGACCGGTCCCCAAAAGTGGGACTTCAATACCGCTCTCCAGAAGCTCCAGCAGGCCCGGGACATGCACCCCGATGTCTGGCTGATCTGCCGGATGCACGTGGACGCTCCCCCCTGGTGGCGCACCGCCAATCCGGACGATACCACCCGGTACAACAACAGCACCGGGACCGAGTACGCCGCAAGCATGGGTTCCGAAAAGTGGCTGGCCGATTCCGTGGAATACCTCACCGCGTTCATCCGGGCCATCGAGGAATCGCCTTGCGGGCCCCGGGTCATCGGGCATTCGCTGATGTGCGCCCACGGCGGAGAGTGGGCCTACACCGGCGCGGGCGAAGGCCGCATCGGAGACTACAGCCCGGCCGGACTGAAGTATTTCCGCGCCTGGCTCCGCCGCAAGTACGGAAACCAGTCCTGGATCGACCAGGTCCAGGTTCCCACGGAAGAGGAGCGGCTCCGGTCGCACCCCGGTTTCATCCGCGACCCCAAGCTTGACTCCCTTTCCATCGATTACGATCTCTCCTTCTCGGATATGACCGTGGACAATATCCTGGCCTGGAGCCGCGTGGTGAAGAAGGAGACCGGCGGGCGCTGCCTGGTCGGCATCTTTTACGGCTATCTCACCTGGCAGACCGGCCTGATCAACGCCACGGCTCCCAACGGCCATCTCGCCCTCCGCCGTCTGCTGGACAGTCCGGAAGTCGACTTCTTCACCGCCTTCCCCAGCTATGATGTCCGGGAGCCGGGGCAGGCCGCGCACATGCTCATGCCGCCGGAAACAGTCCAGGCCGCCGGGAAACTGGTGTTCAACGAGTGCGACAACCGCACCCATCTGACCAAGATCACCACGCCGTTCCGGCTCCACCTCTCCCGCGACCAGCGCGACCCGGTCACCGGTCCCCAGCTCTGGTCGGGCATGTGGAACCTGTGGCCGCTGGAGAACGAGCAGCTCGCGGTGGATGTCATGCGGCGCGAGTTCTGCCATCACCTGATCCGGGGCGCTTCCTACTGGTGGTACGAGATGGACGGCGGCTGGTATTCTCCGGCCATCCTCAAGGACTTCACCATGGAGCAGGAAATCGCCCGACGGGCGATGGACTGGGACATGTCCAGCACCTCGCAGGTGGCGGGCGTGGTCTGCGGAGTCAGCCCGGTGTACCACTCCCTGTTCCGCATGTTCGACACCGACCCCCAGCCGCCGCTTGTGGACCTGAACTGCGACATGTCCACTCGCGAGATGTACAAGGCCGGCGCTCCCATCGACTGGTGGATGACCGAGGACCTTTCCCGTCCGGAGATGGAACAGTACCGGGCGCTTTATTTCAACAACGCCACCTTCCTCGACGACGGCCGCAGGAAGGCTCTGGAGGGACTCAAGCGGGACGGCCGCGCCATGATCTTCATCGGCTACCCGGGACTGGTGAACGACGGGAAGCTCGACGCCGCATCGGCCACGCGGACCACCGGCATCCGGTTAAAGCTCGTCCCCACCCGCGACGCCGCCCGTCTGACCATCCGGGACTACAACCTGCCCTGCACGCGGGACCTGCAGGCCATGACCGTACTCGGCAGCGGCGCGGTGATTTCTCCCCGGCTGATTCCGGACGACCCCGACGCGCAGACCATCGCGTGGTGGCCGGACGGCTCCCCCGCGGCGGCGGTGAAGAAAATGAAGGGTTGGACTTCCTACTATTTCCCGGTCCCGCCCAACAACGCCTGGCTCTTCCGCGCCATCTTCCGGGACGCGGGATGCCACATCTACACCAGCAAGACCTGCAAGGACATCGTCTACGCCAACAAATCACTGCTCGCGGTCCACACCTGCCATTACGGCCAGCCCGTTTTCCTGCCCCGTCCGGCCAAGGTCACCCACCTCTTTACCGGCAAGGTCTGGGCGGAGACAACCGACCGTATCGACCTGGGCCGCCCCTGGCACTGGAGCGGCGGGACCGACCTCTTCCGGGTGGAGTATCTGGAAAAGGGATAACCGGAGCAGGGAGGAAGCATTGCCGCCTCCGGAAAAGGGAGTACGCTTCCGGAGGCGGCGAAACGGATTCACGGTGAGATAAGGGGGAATAATATGGCGAGGGACACGAGGCGGAATTTTCTCAAAACGGCCGCGGCGGGAGCGGCAGCGGGATTGACGGCGGCAGCATCCGGGTCGGCGGAGGTCGTGCTTCCCACGAAGTTCACCGCGCCGGATAAGCCGTACATGGACACCTATCTCGAAGGTATCCTGAACATCACCGACAGCATCCGGCGGGAATCGGTGCCGTCGATCCTCGCGGCCATGGAAAAGGCCTGGGAGTCGCACCGCAAGGGGCGGAAGATATACTCCCACATGCTGGTGGGGCATTTCGCCATGTTCGCGGGCAGCCCCGACCGTCCCGGACAGCCCAACGTCCTGCCCCAGAGGGTGGATCGCGACACCCGGGCGGATTTCGCGGTCATGCGCGAGGGCGATTTCCTGCTCACCAACGGCACGGAAGCGGGCGTGGCGGAGGCTCGAAAGAAGGGGGTGTACGTCGTCGGGGTCACGAACAATTACATCCGCTTCAGCAAGACTCCCCCGGATTTCCTCCGCAACACGGAATCCCCGGCCATCGAGGATATCTCCGACCTGGTCATCGACAGCCATGTGCCCTACGACAACGGCCTCATCCTCGCGCCGCAGGACCCCTACCTGAAAATCATTCCCTCCAGCGGCATCTCCCAGTTCCTCGTCTACTGGGCCTGCACCGCATCTCTGGCCACCCTGATCGGCACCAGGGGCAAAGACAACGGCGAGGCCGCGGTCCGCACATATCTCGATACGGCATACGAGCGGTTCCGGATGATCGGCACGGACCGTCCCAAGCTCGACGAGATCGGCGCGGTCTGGACAGACCTCATGCTGACCAGGAAAGCACGGCTTTTCGTCTACGGCGCTCCGCAGGAGGTGAAGCCCTATCTCGGCTGCCGGAATGTTTTCGAGAACGAGGCATGCTTTGTCGCCTCCGGCACGGTGATGGCGCAGCCCTACACCGTGAATCAGGAAAAGCTCCGGGCGGGCGACATTCTCCTCATCGGCGGCCTGACCTCGGACCACCCGCTGGAAATCGATGCCGCCCTCCACGCGCGACGGGTCGGGGCGTATTCCACCGCCTTCTGCCCCTTCTCCACGGAGGGCGACTCGAGCGGCGTCCGCCTGTTCAAGTACGCCGACGCCGCATTCAACACCTATAGCGACGAGCGGGAAGGGCTCCTCTCTGTTCCGGGCTTCGACAGGAAAATCTGCCCGCTTACCGGCCTGACCGGCAATTTCGTCCACTGGATGCTCACCGCGGCCTGGACCGAGCACATGTCCCGACGCGGCGCGTTCCCCATGTTCCGTCAGGGGGGCCACGAAGCCGGTAGCCCCGAGCACAAGGCAGTGGTGGAAAAAATCTGGATGGAGCGCGGATACTGAGCAGGGTCGGAAAGAGAGCCTCACCCCTTGTTCCCCAACTCTCGGGGAGAGCCCGGAAAGCGACCGTCAGCGGAGTTGCCGTAAGCCGATGACGGTCGCGGCGTTTCCCTTTCTTGTCCCCCCAACTTCCGCCTTTATTTTTTCCCCGGGATACCATATATTGTAGCAGTATCGGAAACACCAGCGAAATATCCCGCTATTTTGGGCAGCAACTTCTTGTTTATCCCATACTTACGGACTTCCCGACATGGAAAACACCTGCGGATTCGTACATCTGCACACCCATACCGAGTATTCCCTCCTCGACGGCGCCATACGGGTCAAGGACTACATCAAGGCTGTCAAGGAATGGGGCATGGGCGCCTGCGCCCTCACCGACCACGGCAACATGTTCGGGGCGATAGACTTTTACCTCAAAGCCAAGGATGCCGAAGTCAAGGCAATCATCGGCTCGGAGGTGTATGTCGCCATCGAGGGGATGAAATCCCGGCAGGCAGTGCGGGGCAACATGGACGGCGCCAACCACCTGGTGCTGCTCGCCTCCGACAACCAGGGCTACCGCAACCTCATGAAGCTCGTCTCCAGGGGCTACCTGGAGGGCTTCTATTACAAGCCCCGGGTGGACAAGGCGCTTCTGCGGGAATACTCCGAAGGGCTCATCGCGCTCTCCGCGTGCATCGGCGGTGAAATCCCCCAGCTCATCCTGCAGGGGGACCCGTCGGAGGCCGAACGGGTTGCGCTGGAGTATGTGGACATCTTCGGGAAGGACAACTTCTTCATCGAGCTGCAGGACCACGGCATCCCCGAGGAACGTCAGGCCCGGGACGAACTGGTCGCCATTGCCCGCCGTAACGGCATCGGGCTCGTGGCCACCAACGACGCCCACTATCTCAAGAAAGAACACTCCGACTCCCACGAGGTGCTGCTCTGCATCTCCACCGGAAAGAACCTCGACGACGAGAACCGGATGAAGATGGAGACCCGGGAACTCTACCTCAAGTCCCCGGAGGAGATGAAGGAACTCTTTGCCGAATTCCCCGACGCCATCGAGAACACGGTCAAGATCGCCGAGCGGTGCGATGTCAAGATCCAGACCGGCACCTACTTCCCGGTGAAATTCGAGGTCCCCACGGATTTCGAAGGCAACACCGACGATTATCTCGCCCACCTTTCGGACATCGGCCTGAAGGAGCGGTACGGTGATCGGGCGGAAGAGTTCCGGGAGCGCATGGAGTACGAACTCGGCATCATCCGCACCATGGGGTTCTCCGACTACTTCCTCGCCATTTATGACTGCACCAGGGCGGCGCGCGAGATGGGCATTCCCGTGGGCACGGCCCGAGGGTCGGCCGGCGGCTCCATCGTGGCCTACGCCATCGGCATCACCAACCTCGACCCCATGGCCTACGGCCTCATTTTCGAGCGGTTCCTCAACCCCGAGCGCGTGAGCATGCCCGACTTCGACGTGGACTACGCCGACCGCGACCGTCCGAGGATGATCGAGTACGTGAAGCAAAAATATGGCGAGGACCATGTCTGCCAGATCATCACCTTCGGCTCCATGAAGGCCAAGCTGGTGGTGCGCGACGTGGCGCGGGTGCTCAATCTCCCCTACGCCGAGGCGGACGTCCTCGCCAAGCTCATCCCCTCCGACCTGGGGACCACTCTGGACAGCGCCTTCGACACCGTGCCCGAGCTCCGGGAAACGGTCAAGAACAACCCGGTCCACGCCGAGCTCTTCCGTCACGCCCGCGTGCTCGAAGGCCTCAACCGTCACGCCGGAACCCATGCCGCGGGAGTCATCATCACCCCCGGCCCCTGCACGGAATACCTCCCCCTCTACCGTCAGGGCGAGGACATCACCAGCCAGTTCACCATGGAGTACGTGGAGAAGATCGGCTGTCTCAAGGTGGACTTCCTCGGGCTGCGGACCCTCACGGTCATCAAGGACGCCGTGGACATGGTCAATGCCCGCGGGGAGAACGTGGACATCAGCAACATCCCCATGGACGATCCCGATGTCTACCGTATCATGGGCCAGGGCGAGACCACCGCCATCTTCCAGTTCGAAAGCTCGGGCATGCGGGATTACCTCCGCAAGCTCAAGCCGAACTGCATCGAAGACCTCATCGCCATGAACGCCCTCTACCGTCCCGGCCCCCTCGGCTCAAACATGGTAGACGACTTCATCGAGCGCAAGCACGGCATCAAGGCCATCAAGTACCCCCATCCCCTGCTGGAACCGGTGCTCAAGGAGACCTACGGCGTCATCGTGTACCAGGAGCAGGTGATGAAGATCGCCAATGTCATGGCCGGTTTCTCCCTCGGCGCCGCGGACGAGCTCCGTCGGGCCATGGGGAAGAAGAAGGCCGAGGTCATGGCGAAGATGAAGAACAAGTTCATCACCGGGGCCGAGGAGAAGGGCATCGACGGCGCTATCGCGGGCGAGGTGTTCGACCTTATGGCCTATTTCGCCGGGTACGGCTTCAACAAGTCCCACTCGGCGGGCTACGCCATCCTCGCCTACCAGACCGCCTGGCTGAAGGCCAAGTATCCCGCCGAACTCCTGGCGGCGACCCTCACCTCGGAAATGAACGACTCCGACCGGGTGGTGCTCTTCTGCGACGAGTGCCGCCGCATGGGCATCGAGGTGCTCCCGCCCGATGTCAACCGCTCCATGGCCTACTTCATCGTGGATGATGGCAATGTCCGGTTCGGGCTCGGCGCGGTGAAGAATGTGGGCCTCGGGGCCATCGAGGCCATCGTGACCGCCCGGACGGAGGGCGGGCCCTTCACCGGCCTCTTCGATTTCTGCGCACGGGTGGACCTCAAGGCGCTGAACAAGCGGGTGTTCGAATCCCTGGTCATGTCCGGGGCGATGGACTCCCTCTCCGGCGGCCGTATCGAGGACCGCTCCCGTCTCATGGCGGGCATCGACCGCGCCATCGAGCACGCCCAGGCCGAGCAGCGTGAGCGTGAAATGGGGCAGTTCAACCTCTTCGGCTCCATCGGGGACGGCGGCGGGAACGCGCTGGCCACCCCCTCGCTTCCCGATGTCCCAGCCTGGAACCGCATGGAAATGCTGGCCAAGGAGAAATCCGTGCTCGGCTTCTGGTTCTCCGGCCATCCGCTGGAAGGGTTCCGGGACGAACTGCAGGCCTTCGCGGTCCCCATCAAAATGCTCCCGGCCCGGGCCGATCGGGAAACGGTGCTCATCGGCGGCGTGATCACCTCGGTCACCCGCAAGACGAGCAAGAAGAATGACAAGCCCCTGCTCATCGCCCGCATCGAGGACCTGGAAGGCTCCACCGAGGCTATCTTCATGAACGGGGCTCTCGACGAATGCAAAGACAGGGTGGTCGTGGACGCCATGCTGCTCGTGGAAGGTCAGATATCCGCCCGCAACGACCCGCCGAGCATCTGGGCCACGAAGGTGGAGGACCTCATCGACTCCCGCACCCGCCGCATGAAAGGCGTCGGCATCACCGTCTCCACCATCGGGCTGTCCCCCGACGAGCTGAAACCAGTCATCGCCTGCTGCGAAAAGTATCCCGGCGAGCTGCCGCTCACCCTGCGTCTCAAAACCGCCACTACCGGCGACTGGCGGGTCAGATGCGGCAAGTACAAGGTCTCCTCCGACCCGAACCTCGTCCGCGACCTCCGCAGGCTCCTCGGCAGGGAAAACGTCTGGATAGGGTGAAAGAGAGTGCCAAAGAGCCAGAGTGCCAGAGTGCCAGAGTGAAAAGCGGAAAGAAACGGCAAAGGCTCAGAGGGCGACAGACCGCAGGGGCGAGGCATGTCTCGCCCGGCCTGCACGGCTACACGGATGACAAAATGTTGAAGGCAGAAGAAAAGAGTCTTTTCATCTGCCTTCATCCGCGTTCCAAACTTTCTTTTCTTACTCCTGAGCTCTGCGTCTTTCCCTTCTTTCCTTATCTTTTCTTTGCGTCTTCGCGCCTTTGCGTGAGACAGTTTTCATCCCATCTTTTCCGGAGGCTCCCATGCAGCGCATTGTTGCGTTCCTTTTCCTCCTCTGCCTCGCTCACGCTGCGCACGCCCAGCAGGAGACCCTTCTCGGAAAGGGCATCGAGCACGGCGGGTTCGGCGCTCCGGTCTGGAAGATTACCGGTGTGGGCGGCGATGTTGTTCCCATCTCCGGCGCGCGCGGCGGCTGGATAATCAATCACACCTTCATTATCGGATATGGAACCTACGGTATGAACGGCGAGGTGGATGCACCCTCCCTCGCCCGTCAGACATACGCCCGCCCCAATCTGGACCTGGATTTCCGCTACCGGGGCCTGGAATTCGAGTATATCAACAATTGGGACAAGCTGTTCCACTGGGGCATTTACACCCTTGTCGGCGGCGGGAGCGCCAACTTCACCGACCCGAACGATGACGACTTCGATACGGACGACAATCTCTTCGTCCTGGAACCGGCGGTCAACGGCACCCTGAACATCACCCGCTGGTTCCGCGCGACCGCGCAGGCCTCTTACCGGTTCGTGGGTGACGTGGACCTCGTGGGAGTGGATTCGGGAGACCTGGGCGGACCGGCCTTGGCCCTCGAACTGAGGTTCGGGCGATTCTGATTCCCGATGGGGGGTGAATTACTCTTGCAGACCGGAGCCTCCGCGCTTCCCTGAAATATAACTCACCCCTCGTTCCCCTTGTATGTTACCAATGAGGCAGGAATGGAGTCCGGTCAAGGGTCATCCGGCAGTATCGGATGATTCACTTGCC
>JAWLHT010000075.1:0-18409 GCA_041690195.1 Candidatus Latescibacterota bacterium | reverse complement strand
TTGTTTTTGAGACAACGGAAGACATCAATAACGGCAAAGATGTGGCGCAATGCACCACAACCCCGCGCTCTCTTTCCCCGCATCCCACAAACTTGAAGAATGACAATCTCTGGCGAGGGGGAGGCCGAGGTGTACGTCTTGGTTTTTCAGCAAACAAGATGTTTTCGCGGAGAAGAACGAGTGGTGTGATTGGAGCGGCGGACCCGGACGCCGAGGCGAACGGATCATGCCCAAATCACCAGATCATTCTGTCCGGAGGCCCCGGATAATTGCCTCGGAAGCTGTCACCATTTTCTGAATACGAAAAACACCGCGCCAATCATCATGAGGAATCCGACGATATAGTTCCACTTCAGTTCCTCCCGCAGATAAAACACGGAGAATACGGAGAACACCAGGAGGGTAATGACTTCCTGCATGGTCTTGAGTTGCGCGGTGGAAAACTGGCTGTGGCCCATCCGGTTGGCCGGTACCTGGAAACAGTACTCCACGAAGGCGATAAACCAACTGATGATGATGACTTTCCAGAGTGCGGAGTGCTTGAATTTCAGGTGTCCGTACCATGCGAAGGTCATGAAGATGTTCGATACGGTCAGGAGGAGAACGGTTTTCATCGATCATGCTGCCAATGATTGGGGTGTCTGGAATGGTTGATGGAAAACCCGATAAAATACAGAAAGTTTTCCAGGGGGCCAAGGGAAAACTTATGGATCCCCTCGTCCGGTCAGCCATAACGGTGTATGATTCTGCCAGAGTTCTCCTGTGCGGAAAAAGGATGTTGACAAGAATAGAATATGATTCCATATTATTTTCCGAAGGACCAGGCGAACCCTTGAGGGTGTGGCGCAGGAACCGAAGCAGACCGATTACAGAAGGTATGTGGCGGTATCCGGGGGAAAAATCAGCAGATCGGCCGTCCGGGACTGGTATTTGGTGTCTTACGGCTCAAAATATCTGTTCACCCGGGTTTGTCTGGCGACAACTCGTCAGTAACGGAGGATTATATGGTCTACCGAAGAACTGAGCGCGGCGATCTCCGGTATCACAAGCGCCGCTCAGAAATTGTCCAGGCTGCCCGCAAGCTGTTCGGTGAGCAGGGTTTCGATTCGACCACCATGCAGCAGGTGGTGCGTATGGCCGGGACATCCATAGGGAACTGCTACTTCTACTTTCCCAATAAGGAAGCGCTCCTGCTTGTGGTGATCAAGGAAATCATCGCCGAGATATGGAGTGCCGCCGACGACGTGTTGGACCGGATTCCGTCCGGTATTGAAAAGCTCGGGTTCATCTTCCACCAGAGTATTACCCTCATGCTGCGGCATGAGGAACTCGGGCGTCTCATGCTCCGGGCCCTTTCCGTGCCGGCGGTTCGCGAAGCAATCGTGGAGGACTACCGCAAGCGGGTAAAGCAACTTACGCAGGACTATCCCGACCTTTTCAGCGGGGAAGATGTGGATCTCAAGATAAGCGCCGCCCAGGGAGCGGGCATATCGCTTCTGGAAATGAAACTGCACGGTGAGCTGGACGATTCTCCGGAGAAAATCGGGACGTTTCTGGCGCGGTATAACCTACTGGCGCTCGGTTTTTCCCGAGAGGTGGTGGCCGAAGCCCTGGCCATACTGGAGCAGGCCAGGGAAAAGCGGAAAATGGTGAAAGCGAAGGGATGACCGCCATAGGGGAAAGTATCTTCCGGTGGACCATCGATCCTATATGGCCGGGCGGACATTTCATTTGACTTTCCGCTTTCGGAAGGCCTGCACGAAAAAGCGATCAACGGTACGCAACAGCAGACGATTATATCGCTGCAGCACCTGGCATCATGTTGTGCTCACATTGGCAGAATGTATTTATGCCAAATGACTTCTTGCCGGTCCATCTTGGAAAGGGAGGAGCAAATACTTACGGGGATTCCGGGCAACTTTCCTTCCCGGGACTGGTCCGCCATGCCGGAAGAAACGACGGGAAGGGCGCTCATCGCGGCTCCCGTTTCCGGTTCTCGGCCTTGAGACGCGTGGAGCTGGCCCTGGCTCAAACCACCCCTGATTCGAACTGTTCCCGGAAGAAGGCGACGGTCCGCTCAAGTCCCTGCTCCAGCGGAACAACCGGACGCCAGTCCAGCTTCTCCAGGGCGAGCGATATATCCGGTTTACGGCGGACCGGGTCGTCCTGTGGCAGCGGATAAAAAACCACCCGCGAGGATGAGCCGGTCATTTCAACCACCTTTCGAGCCAGCTCCCCGATTGTGAATTCCACCGGATTTCCGAGGTTCACCGGGCCGATAAAGTCATCCGGGCCGTTCATCATGCGCATCATTCCTTCAATCAGGTCGTCCACGTAGCAGAAAGAGCGGGTCTGTCCGCCATCGCCGTATATGGTGATATCCTCTCCCCGGAGCGCCTGCACGATGAAATTGGAGACCACCCGGCCGTCATTGGCGCTCATCCGGGGACCGTAGGTATTGAAGATACGGATGACACGGATATTGACACGGTTTTGGGTGTAGTAGTCGAAGAAGAGGGTTTCGGCACAGCGCTTGCCCTCGTCGTAGCAGGAGCGCGGACCGATGGGATTCACCCGTCCCCAGTAGCTTTCCCGTTGGGGGTGCTCTTCGGGATTTCCGTAGATCTCGCTGGTGGATGCCTGGAGGATTTTCGCCTTCACCCGCTTGGCCATGCCGAGCATGTTGATCGCGCCCAGGACATTCACCTTTGTTGTTTGGATGGGGTCTTTCTGGTAGTACACGGGGGAGGCCGGGCAGGCCAGATTATAGATTTCGTCCACCTCGAGGTAGACGGGAAGCGTCACATCATGGCGGATCAATTCGAAATTGGGACGGTCCAGCAGGTGGTAGATATTCCGTTTGGAACCGGTGAAAAAGTTATCGAGGCAGATGACATCATGACCCTGGGCGACCAGACGGTCACAAAGATGGGATCCGAGAAATCCGGCCCCGCCGGTGACAAGCACCCGCTTGAGCGGCATGGAGTCTCCCTTCACAGAGGTGAATACATCGATCGAAGCATGAGCCGGAATGTTATATGCCCAAGTCCGGAAATCGTTTCATAATACAATACGGGTATCTGATCTGGTTGGCAACCGGTTCCGTGTCATGGCTGTAACTTTTTTGGTTTTTCGCTGTTTTCCAAGGGTACATGAGCGTTAACGGTGTCAAGTGAAGAGTGAAAGGGGCAAAGGCACAGAGACACAAAGTGTAAGACGATAGGGGCGGGGTATGCCTCGACCGGTCTGCACTCCTGCTTTGGCGGCCGGTCACCTTTTCCTGACTTATGGCTTCCGACTTCTTCTTTCACCCCTCGCTTACTCATACAATTCAGCAAAATGCCATTTTCATCTCCCTTGACACGGGAAATGCCGCCGAAGACGACAGAGTTCAGCGAAGCCGGGATCGTCGGGAAACGCGTGTTTTTTCCTGTCCTGCCGACTCAACCCCATAGCCGCAAATACACAGCATACCCGTAATATGCCGGGTGATCGGGACTGTCATTCCGTCACGGGAGGTATTATATTACCCCGGTGAGACGGGATGCGGCGCGTCGCCCATCCGCAGGGGAGAAACCGGCAAACCGGAACGGAGCGGAGATGAGCAGGGGATATGCCGATTACATGAAAATGCAGCAACCCGACCCCGGAAGCGGAAAAGGGACATCGAGCGGTCTGGAAGACTGGTCCCGGGTGATCCTCCTGGCAATTCTCGGGCTGGCTGCCCTGGGTGGCTACATATATACGACTCACATGAACAAACCGAAAACGATTCTGGGCGTCTCGGTATCGAAAACTCTCGAGACCCCGTTCAAGGCGAGCATGGAAGGGAAAACCGTGTTGCGCGATTCCCTTCTGGCGGTGTACCGGAGTTGGGAAAGCTACACTCCGGAAGGGGGAATCGCCGCCGAACGTTCTCCCGAGGCCAGTCCCGCGCCCTTCGACGCCCGTGAGGCGCTCGAACTGGTTCGACAGGCAGTCAGAGCCGAAGAAATGGATAGGGAAGACATGTACGGCCACCCGACGCGTCATTTCTATGGCGAAATAATCTGTGGAAACGGTGCAAAAGATCGTCCATCCGGATACTACTTCGAGTACTGGGCCGATCTGAGAGACCTGAAAGCGGTGCGTCTGATCATGGCCGGTGCGTGTCGTGACGTCGCGGTTGACGCTAAGGGTGATTCCATTTCCAGCGAAACCTCCCTCAATATCCGTTTCCAGTGAACCGTCCGAAGTTCTGGCTGGGGAAATGCCGGCGGACGGGGGAGAAGAGAATCGTTGGAGGACTGGAGGAATGGAAAGGAATTTTTCTTCACGGTGGTACCGCATTCCCTGTGCACCGTTCACTTACTCTTCCCGCTTGGTCCCGATATTCGGCGGTACCGCAATCCGCTTTGCTTCCAGAAGCTCATCCGTCCGTTCCGCCCGCAGCACGAAATCGAAGAGGTCGCGCTGAATACAGATCGCCGGGTCTTCCCGGGGAAGATATGCTTTATCCCCGCGCAGGAACTTTTGGGCGGTTTCGTGGGAGAGGATCTCCCGAATGGCTTCGATGTGGTCGTACGGCCTTCCGGTCAGCAGGCTCTCGATGTAGTCTCCACACCGGTCGTCCTCCGGGGCAGGGGCGGCGGAACGGATACCCATGGCTACGATACTTACCAGACCGGGTCTTTTCCGGCGGATGTACTCCGCGGTGGCGCGGGCGGTAACATAAGACCCCAGCAGCACCTCGTCCGAACACTCCATTGCGGCGACAGCTCCGGTCACCCCCGAGGTGGTCCGGTGAATGACCGACCGGCCCGAAAAAAAATCGCGGCCCCGCTCCATAATGAGGGAAGGGGAATTGGTCAGATCGAACCCGTCGATGGGGACCTCATTCATTTCTCCGATCAGGATGGATTTGCCCCGGCGTTCCAGGCAACGCCCGATGTCGCCTTCCAGAAATACCCGCTCCGCTCCGTAATGAAACATGAGCGGTTCGCAGGTGAATGCCCTGAACACATCGATGATAACCGTCGTCCCGCGCGCCGCATAAGACCCCTCGCGCAGGGAAAGTCTCTGTATCCTCATGTTTATCTCCGTCAATAATTCTTTCCTCTCATGACAAGCGCATGTATTTTACGAAAAAACGTGGGGAAAAGCAACGGCCGCTCGCATATGCATCCCGTCAGGAGCATGTCCGTCGGAGCAGAGGAATCAGGCCGTCCGGATCTGCCGCTCCCTGCCCGTGAAGTATGCACTGAGCGGGTAAGGATTACCGGAAGTCAGAATTTCAACCCGGAATGATCGTCGCCGGATATCAGCGTGACGGAAAGGATCGTGAATGGCAGGCTATCTTCTCGGCATTGACCTTGGCACTTCGAGTGTGCGGGCGGGAATTTATCGCGAAGACGGCGTCCGGATGGCTGTCACGGCGCGCTCCTATCCCATCGAGTCGCCTTCGCCGGAAATCTCCGAACAAGACCCCGAACTTTGGTGGACCGGCGCGGCGGCTGCAATACGGGAAGCGTTGACAGTATCAGGCGTCTCTCCGGGAGATATCGCGGGTATTTCCTTCAGCGGCCAGATGCATGGCGGTGTGATGCTGGACGGCAGCGGGAAGCCGGTCGGTCCCGCGGTAATCTGGGCCGATTCCCGGAGCGCTGGAGAAATCACGGAACTTGAGGCTCTGCTCGGTCCGGACCGTATCAGCACTATCCTCATGAACCGAATATTCCCCGGAACGTTTGCCTCCACAGCGTACTGGATGCGGAAACATGACCGGGAACGGTGGAGCCGGGTCCGGCGGTTGCTGCCGCCAAAGGATTACATCCGTTGGCGCATGTGCGAAAACTTCTCCAGCGATCCATCTGACGCGTCGGCCACCCTTCTCTTTGACCAGGCCGGACGGGACTGGTCCGTTCCGGTCCTCGATCTGATCGGAATTCCACCGGAGTACCTTCCGCCCATCGCACCTTCCGATCGGGTAGCCGGTTTTACAACAGGAATTATGGAAGCAACGGGGCTTCCCGATGGTATTCCCCTGGTTACCGGAGGCGCGGACCAGGGTGCGGCGGCGCTGGGAAACGCGGTGCTCGACGAGGGGAGCATGTTCGTTGCGGTTGGCACGGGCGGACAGATCGTAACTCCGCTCCGAGCACCGATTGTATCGCCCGGACTCTCTCTCAATACCTTCTGCCATCTTCCCCGGGACCGGTGGTACCTCATGGGGGCCACCCTTGCGGCCGGGCTCAGCCTGCGATGGTACCGGGATCTCTTCGCTCCGGGCGTTCCCTTTTCCGAACTCGATACGGAAGCCGGAAATATACCTCCCGGATCCGGCGGGCTGGTGTTCTCACCCTATCTGGCCGGAAAGAGGTCTCCCATTCTCGACCCGGCTGCCGGAGGTGCTTTCCGGAATATACGCTTGAATCATGCCCGGGGGCATTTCGTGCGCGCTGTTCTGGAAGGCGTGGCTTTTGATCTGCGTGATGCGCTTGAGGTCATCCGGAATATGGGAATTGCTCCCTCCGGGGCGGTTATATCGGGTGGCGGGGCCCGCAGCCTCCTCTGGACCCGCATTCTGGCGGATGTGTTCAACCTTCCCCTGTCGGTGTCAGGTGTGGACGAACAGGCCTGTTTCGGGGCAGCGCTCCTTGCGGGTATCGGAACCGGTGTATACGCGGATTACCGGGAGGCGGCACTGGTTGTTCCTCCCCCGATCCGGACGGTAGATCCGGACCGTGATGCCGCGGCGCGGTACGAAGAGCGGTATGAAGAGTGGTGCCGCAAACGGGAAACGGGCGGGTAAGCACGGCAGAACAGCAGATGTGGAAAGACGCTACCATCTGGACCGGCGGGAAAGTGCAAACACATATTCCCGCCGCTTCCGGGTGTGCTGATCTCCCGCTGCCGTCCATACCCCATACCCGCGTCTCAGCGGAGAAAAGAAGAATCGGCCGGAGATTCCAGTCATGGATCATTCCAAACCGGCGGACTGTTTTGCCGGAGCAACCGGAATGCGGACCGTGAAGACGGTGCCTTCGCCCTCGACGCTGTTCACGGAAATGGAGCCGCCGTGTTTTTCCACGATGAACTTGGCGATGGGCAATCCCAGTCCGGTTCCGGATGAGGTAGAGATGCGGGCGTTGGAGGCGCGGTAAAACTCTTCAAAGACGCGGGGAAGGTCCTTTTCGGGGATGCCGATACCGCTGTCGGCAACACTCAGCGCAATCTCGTTGTCCCGAGCGGCAAGTTTCACCTTGATAGAGCCCCCATCCGGTGTATACCGGACCGCGTTGGAGATCAGGTTGGCTACCATCCGTTCCAGGTGTTCGCGACTGCCGGAAAGAAGTGGAAGATTCGGTTCGGCCTGTATGGTCAGGGTGATGTTTTTGTCCAGCGCCTGATCCATATACATTTCCACAGTGGAGGTAACCACGGGGAGAAAGTTGAGTGGGCGGAACTGTTCCTTGAGGCTTTCCTGGCCACGGATTCGGGAGAAATCAAGAAGATTCTGGATAAACCGGATGAGATCCCGGGTCCTCCGGGGTATCCGTTCCAGGGTGTCGCGGGTATCCTCGTTCATCTCGGAACCGTAGGCGTCGAGAATGGACGATACCATGGTTTCGATGGCGGAAAGCGGGCTTTTCAGGTCATGTGCCACCACGTCCAGGAAGTGGGTTTTTTCCATTTCCACGCGGGTTCGTTCGGCGATGGACAGATCGCACTGGAGACGGAAGCTCCGCAGATGTTCGGCCATATGGAGAATGAGCGCGGTGGTGGCGCAGATGCCGGCGGCCACTGCGATGAGGGCGGTGGCGACGTATACGGGACTGGTGTGGACGGCGCTTCGGATGAGCCGGTAATGCGGGATTATCCCTGTGCTTTCAAGGAGAACCATCCCGGTAAACAGGGTTGCTGCGAAACCGGCGAGCAACCATGCCGGACGTTTCGGGAGAAGTGCCGCGAAAGGGATGGCCATGAGCGGGTAGGCGATAAAAAAAGGATTGGCTACGCCGCCGCTGAAATGCAGGAACAGAGTCAGGGCAATGATGTCAACAGCGGATTGGGATGCTGTAATGCCGGGGGAAGGAGACCCGGCGCGGTCACCACGACTGGAGAGCGCCCAAAGCGAGAGACTGATCGCCGCGTATGTTCCCGCAATTCCCCATAGCCAGGGATACTGGATGGCGGGCTTCAGGGTGAACCGAAGCGCCAGAGTAAGAGCCGCAAAGATTGCCGCCGTGATGGTACGAGCCAGAATCAATGCATTCGGACTCCACGGGACGTCTCCGCCCGGCTGAACGAATTCCGGTGTGTTCTGGGAATTGATCCGCCTTAATTCCATCGGCAACGACCTCATCTCCGCGCGGGCGGCCGGTTAATCTCCTGCGGTAATGAAAGAATGCCGGATCTGAAAAATCCGGCACTCTTTCAAGTAATATAAAACAAATCCGGTTACCACGCAAAGAGCGTTTCGAAGAAGATGACGTCATTGTCAACCTCTCCGCCCGGGAGATTCTTCATATCCTCGCCGTTGATGAGGCCTTCAAGACGGAAATGAATGGCCGGCCGGATTTTGTAGATCGCGGAAAGCATGATCTGGTTCAGGTCGGGAAGGGTATTGGTATCATATGTGACCGTTCCATAACGGGCATAGAGGCCGTATTGAGCGCTTTCCCAGCCGCCGAGGATTTCGCCGCCGCCCTGATCGATGCCGGCGGTGGAACCGGTAAGGAACTGTCCCTGGGCCAGGAAGCCCTGCGGGGTCTTGAACTCGCCGTCAACGGCGTACCGGTTCATCTCGTCGTCGGATACGGCGGGGAATGCATCGGTCTGGCTCACATACGCGGAAAGGCCGACGTTAAGGGCGCCCAGCACCGGGACTGTGTTTTTGTATCCAAGCCGTCCGGAAACCGCCAGATTCTGGTCGGTGTTGTATGCGGTTTCACCGTCGCCCAGTGGCACGCGGATGAAATCGCCGACTGCGAAGTCGGGCACCTGTCTTCCACCGAGAACCGGGGTGTACCCGTTCAGGATGCCGATGGCCAGCTGAACCGGACCGAAGTTGGAGAAGGTCTGGATGCCGAGGACCCGGGATTGGGTATACGCCTCGCTGAAGAGGGTATAGTCCGAGGTGCGGCGGCGGCTGTAGTACGGGGCCTGGGCGAAGGTTTCATTCCTGCCCTTGCCGAAGCGCACCGTGAAGTCCCAAGGCAGACGATCCCGGAGATGCCAGTTCAGATAGGCGCTTTCCATATAGACGGCGCTGGTCGGAGTCGGGAACGGATGAACGTATATTTCCGTGAGCCAATCGAACTCATCATCGATTTTCTGCTGGAGTCGCAGACCGAAACGATCGATACGGAAGGTGTAGTTGTTGTTGCCCGCAATCGCCCGTGCCTGGGTGAATCCGTGTACTTCCACCTGTGCCGCAACGAATGAAGCCGATATTGCAATAAGGAGTGATGCAAGTGCTGCAACCTTTTTGATTCTGCGCATGACCATCCCCCTAAATGCTGTCCGCCCGGGGAAACCCGGGTTCCGCAGCGGGTGAATACCGGTGAAATAGACTGGGTTGGGCTCCGCTCCTCCTTTCCGTGCCCGCTGTCTTGTTCAGATGCGGGTGATTCGCTCGTTATCGAGAATGACGATATTCCGGCTTTCGAGCGTGCTGACCGCCTTTTCAATATCCTCGATACGGAAAATCATGACCGCGTTTTCGGATGATTTTTCCACAAAAGCGTACATGTATTCCACATTGATTCCGGCGCTTCCGAGCACATCGAGGACTTCAGCCAGTCCGCCCGGACGATCGGGTACCTCGACCGCGATAACGTCAGTTTCGGAAAGGGTGAAGTTGGCTTGTTTGAGCACGGTGAGCGCTTCTTCCGGACGATCCACGATCAGCCGGAGAATACCATAATCACTGGTATCCGCGAGAGAGAGAGCCCGAATATTGATTCCGCCCTGACCGAGAACCGCGGCCACCTCGCGGAGACGGCCGCTCCGGTTTTCGATAAAGACGCTGATCTGTTTGACTTTCACAGTTTCGCCTCCTCGTTACGCTTTCCGGTGATCAGTGACCCGCTTCGCCTTGCCTTCGGATCGCTCGATTGTTTTGGGTTCGACCAGCTTGACCCGGCATGAAATCCCGATGACACTCTGGATTTCATGGGCGATCTTTTTACTCAGCGCCTCGAAATGCTTGATTTCGTCGGAGAAGAACCGCTCGTTCACTTCGACCCAGACTTCCAGGTGATCCAGAGTTCCTTCCCGGAATACATGGATGTGGTAGTGCGGTTCGGTTTCTTTCATGGCCAGGAGCACGCTCTCGATCTGAGTGGGGAAAACATTGACCCCTCGGATGATGAGCATGTCGTCCGAGCGTCCGCTCACCCGTTCCATCCGAACATGCGTCCGGCCGCAGGGACAGGGCTCGGAAATGAGCCGGGTGATGTCCCTGGTGCGGTAGCGAATAACCGGGAACGCTTCCTTGGTCATGGTAGTGAAGACCAATTCGCCAAGTTCGCCTTCGGGCAGCGGCTCCAGTGTGGCCGGATCCACAATCTCAGGAAAGAAATGATCGTCGAATACATGCAGACCGTTTTTCTCCTGGCATTCCGAGGAAACTCCCGGTCCTATGACCTCGGTGAGACCGTAGATATCTATGGCGGTGAGACCGAGCTGCTGTTCGATGTTCGCCCGCATCTCGTTGGTCCAGGGTTCGGCGCCGAACAGCCCGGCTTTGAGTTTAAGCTTGTGCATGTCAATGCCCTCGGACTCGCCTACCTCGGCGATGTTGAGGGCGTATGAAGGCGTGCAGGTAAGTATGGTGGTCCCGAAATCCTGCATGAGCATAACCTGACGCTTGGTATTGCCTCCCGAAATGGGAATGACGGTCGCGCCGATTCTTTCCGCTCCGTAATGGACTCCCATGCCGCCGGTGAAAAGGCCGTAACCGTACGCATTCTGAACCACATCCTCCCGTCCGCAGCCGCCGCAGGTGAGCGTTCGCGCCATGACTTCCGCCCAGACGTCTATGTCGTTTCTGGTATATCCGGCCACAATCGGCTTGCCGGTGGTGCCGGAGGAAGCGTGGAGCCGCTGGATGTTCGCCAGCGGTTGCGCGAACAGTCCGAAGGGATAATTGTCGCGGAGGTCGATTTTGGTGACTGTCGGGAACTTGGAGAGATCGGAAAGCTTCTTGAAATCCGAGGGTTTGATGCCCATCTGATCAAATGAACGCTGATAATACGGAACCCGGTCATAAACATAATGCAGGATGTGCTTCAGCCGGTCGCACTGGAGCTGTCGCCGCTCCGATGCAGTCATTGATTCGTATTCCCTGTTCCAGATCATACCGTAACTCCCCCTCTGATTATGTCTGCCCGACGGCCGGACGGCAACAAGTCCGGTCAGGCCCGGGTGATGCCGTAGCCCAGATTGAACGCCTCGAGATTGACGTCGAGGAACTTCTTGGGGACTCTGCGCCGGATTACTTCCAGCCAGGTTTCCCGCTCGATATCAAGGAAGGATGCCAGCGCGGCGAGCAGCACAACGTTTGCGGCTTTGACCGTTCCCGCCCGGGTGGCTGTTTCCTGTGCGTCAATCATCACCAGATCGAACCCCATGTCCCGGACCCGTTCCTGAACATCCTGGGGATAGGTCCCCATGCCAATGGATACGGTGGTGGGAACCACCTCCACATCGTTCATGATAATGGTGGCTCCCGGCTTCAGGAAAGAGGCTGCCCGGAGCCCCTCCACCTTTTCGAAGGCGAGCATGATGTCCGCCCGGCCGAACTCGATGAGCGGGGAGAGCACTTCCCGTCCGAACCGCACGTGGCTGGAAACGCTTCCGCCTCGCTGGGCCATGCCGTGCACCTCGCTCTTCCGAACGTCGTATCCGGCCAGCAGCGCGGCCTCGGCCATGAGTTCCGAGGCGAGAATGATACCCTGTCCGCCGACGCCGACCATGATTATGTTTTGCGTATCGTTCATGAAAGCTCCTGTATGATAAAGAACAAGAGAATCAACCCGTAAGGACCGGAACATCGGAAAACGGTGCTTCCGGGATAACCCGGACGGCATCCGTCCATCGGGTTCAAACGTCCGGCCTGATCCGCCCGTGAGTTTACGGTTATCCTCCGGGATGAGCAAAAACGGACAACGTACTCATTGCGCCGTCACGGCGTTCATCACTCCACGGGAACGAGGGCCCCGAAGGGGCACACCTGCCGGCAGATGCCGCAGCCGAAGCAGAGTGACTTGTCCACCATGATCACGTCGCCCCGGCTCACAATTGCCGGACAGCCGATTTTCAGACAGGCCTTGCACTTTTTGCACTGGTCCTGGTCCACCACCGAGAGGGAGAAATCGGCGTCACGGCACTTGAGTGCGCAGGCACGCTTGGCCACAATGACCGAGGGCTCGTCCAGCGCCAGGCACTCTTTGAATGCCCTGTCGGTTGCCTGGAGGTCATAGGGATCAACCTCGTGGACGTGCTTCACTCCGAGGGCGCGTGCCACATCGGCGATCTGTACGCTGTACGTCGGTTCTCCCTTGATGGTGAATCCTGTGCCGGGGTGCTCCTGGTGTCCGGTCATGGCGGTGGTGCGGTTGTCGAGCACGCAGGTGATAACTTTTGCCTTGTTATACACCGTATCCATGAGACCGGTCAGGCCGGAGTGCATGAAGGTGGAATCGCCGAGTACCGCCACCACACGTTTGCCGGGCTGGTCCTCGAACGCTTTGGCGAAACCGACCGCCGCACTGATGGACGCTCCCATGCAGATGCAGGTGTCCATGCTCGTGAGCGGCGGGAGAGCGCTCAATGTGTAACAGCCGATGTCTCCGGTGACATGAAGCTTGTTTTTGTTCACAATATGGAAAAAACCGCGGTGCGGACATCCCGGGCAGAGAACCGGAGGACGCATGGGAATGGAAACGTCGGCGGGAATCTGCACAGGAGCCGGTTCCACACCGAAAAGCCCCTTGCGGACCAGTTCGGGGGTGAGTTCGCCGCAGCGGGGGAATGCTTCCTTGCCTGATACCTCGATGCCCATGACGCGGAGGCGGTCTTCCAGGTAGGGTTCCAGTTCCTCGATCACGTACAGCCGCTGTACCGAGGCGGCAAACTCCCGGATCTTCTTTTCGGGCAGCGGATGGGTCATCCCGAGGATGAGAAAACTGGCTTCCGGGGCCACCTCCATGGCGTATCGTGAGGCGATTCCCGAGCAGATAATACCTATACCGCCGTTACCGCGGACAACACGGTTGAAGGGGGAGGTTTCCGCGTATTCCGCCAGACGGAGCGTCCGTTCCTCGATCGCGACATGACGGCGTCGGGCGTGGGCGGGTATCATGACGTATTTGGCGGTGTTCCTTGTAAATTCGCGTGTTTCAACCTCGGCACGGACGCCGACCCTCACCGGGCTCTTGCCGTGGCAGACCCGGGTGGTGACCCGGACCAGGACCGGTGTGTCGAACTCTTCGGATATCTCGAAGGCGTCTCGGGTCATGTCCTTCGCTTCCTGGCTGTCGCCGGGTTCCAGCATGGGGATTTTGGCGAAGGGAGCGTAGTACCGGTTATCCTGTTCGTTCTGGGAGGAGTGCATGCCGGGATCGTCCGCGCTCACAATCACCAGACCCCGGTTGACTCCGGTATATGAAAGGGTCAGGAGCGGGTCCGCCGCCACGTTTACACCCACATGCTTCATGGAAGCCAGAGCGCGCACTCCGGCAATTGCCGCGCCGCCCGCCACTTCCAGTGCGACTTTCTCGTTTGGCGACCACTCGGCGTATATCTCGTCATAAAGAGCGATGTTCTCCAGGATTTCAGTGGAGGGGGTGCCCGGATAGGCGGCCGCCACTTTTACTCCCGCTTCCCATGCGCCGCGCGCAATGGCCTCGTCGCCGGTCAGCAGTTTTACTTCTTCCGACATGTCATCTCCTGTGGTGAATCGTCGCAGGCCAGAGGATACTGTGTAAGGGGAAATACCCGGAATCGAAAGTATACCTATCGGGAGCAGGTGAGTCAAGCATATTTTCCTGCCACTCAAAGCGCTGCGACCAAGATATATGCGTATGTCACTTCATGCTATTCCTGATGAAATGCGGAATCGCGGCCCTCCCGCATTATTCCGGCGCGATGGCCAGCGGAGAACGGCAGCCATTCCTTTGGTTCCTGCCTGTGCTTTGGGACACAAGGTGAAAGCGCACTCGGACGGAAAGCGTGCTTTGCGGGCAGTATGGGCCATGCACGCATGAAAGCAGCCTCTCTCAAGCCAGAGGCGCCGCGAGGCATAGTGGTGAAAATACCCAAGTGATACGCGAGAACTCCAGACAGGAGCGGAGGAATGCGGGCGCGCATTCCTCCGTTGGGGCACAGCAGGGATTTCGTTCTGGTGTTACTGTACGACCGGAACACTGTCCGATGGCGCGGGCGGGTTCGAAAATCCATTCGAGATGGAGAAGCTGCGGATGACAATACCCCTTTCCGGGTCCGCCGAGAGGATGGCATCCAGCGGGTTGGGCTGGTTTCTGAGAAAGATCATGAATGTCCGCTCGTTTCCACGAATTTTGTCGATCACAACGGGGTCGAGGGTTTGGAGCAGATCGTGAATATTCGCCTCCCGGAGCGCCCGCTGGTAAGCGTTAATGAGATCCTCCCGGGAATTGAATTCTTTCCGGGGGAGCAGTCCTTTCCTGGCCAGGATCACCGCGCGGGTCTGGGAGTCGTGAAGAATGCCAAGATAAAAGCCCATGCCCGGCTCTCCGCCGGTAAACCACCCGATTCCCGCATGATAGAAGGAGTAGAGCGCCACCAGTGTTACTATCGAGCGGGAAAACAGCCGTCTGTCCAGGAAAAACGCGGCCGGAAGGAGCAGCACGGGCACAAGGGGTACCAGGTGTCGCGACCCCAGTCCGAACTCCGTGAAAGGATAAGGGCCGGAAGCCACGAAGATAACCGTGACCGCGGCCGCACCAAGCAGGGCGAGGGATTCTCCGCGCAGTCCACGGTTCCACATTGCCCGCAGTCCCGCCGGAAAAAGGAGGAAAACAGGGGTAATGGTCAGGAGACCGTGGTACTGATCGAAGAGCAGACGGTGCATGCCGAGCCAGATGTTGCCCTCCATGTACCGGCTGGCCATTCCGGGAGCGAAAGCTCCCACCAGCCGGGTGTATTCAAAAGTGAGGGGAGAGCCGAAGAACGCGGCGTTCCTTACCATCCAGAGCGCGGTCACTCCCAGCACCCCGGCGGCATATAAAAAGGCGCTCCGCTCAAACTCCCACCGGCTGTCTTTCCGGCGAAGCCAGAGAAAGAGGAAAAACGGCGCCGCGACCAGAATGTAATTGGGCCGCACGAACAGGTTCAGCGCGGTGAACGCCCCCGCCAGAACGAGATGGCGCCCCTTTCGCTCCACGCCTTCTCCGGGGAGAAGAAAAAACAGCGTCAACAGAACCAGGAGCTGGGAAAGCGGTTCGGTATAGTTAGAGACGGCGTAGAACCAGTTGAGCGAGGTGAATGCCAAGATTGGCACAAGGACCAGCGCTTTCCCCCGGAAACCGTACCGTCGCAGGATGGCAAAAAACAGGAGAAGGCAGCCGAGCATGATTACCACGTTGGCCACATATCCGCCCATTTTTCCGAACGCCGCGACGAAGGGCGCGGCCACCAGCGGGAATCCCGGCGTGAACGCCCGTTCCGGCGCTTCAGCGCTCCGGTAGAGATCGCCCTCCAGTATATTTCGGGAAATCTCGTAATACACGTTTTCATCCACCCGGAACGGGGGATAGTGGAGATCAAACCCGGGGATGGCGTCGGCTCCGCTCTCGATAATCGGGAGATTGGGGTACAGGACAGCGAGCGAGCCGGTATATACCGCTGTGATGGCGATGAACAAGGCAACAGCGGCGATTATGAACGCGCGGTCCCGCTTCTGCGGGAATAAAGGTGCGGGGCCGGCGTCTGCCGATGGGACAGCATGTATTTTTTTCATGATTTCACCTGGATGGAGAGAACGGTATTCCTTTAGATTCCGAGACTCCAATAATAACACCTGATCGATAGTTCGCAAACGGTAAAATGCACCGGAACGGCAACCGGCGCAGCTTGGTGGTGGTTTCACGGCAAGGGGTATCCGGGGATATTCAGGAGTGCAACGATTTTCTCGTATATGGCTCATGGTATTCAAATACGCAATCGCATTCTTATCAACCGTCGCATAAGCGCCCGCCCGTTCGTTCCCGGATGTGCGGGGTTTCCTTTACGGACAATTGGGAAAGGATGGAAAACGGATGATTCCGGAACACCGCGAGCACTTCCGCCGCCTGATCGCGAACCGCAGAGAACGGTCGGTCACGACCCTGGAATCTTTGGAACGGAACTCCATGCGCTCGACCATGCAGGACCAGTCCGGCGATCTTTCCGCCTACTCTTTCCACATGGCGGACCAGGGGAGCGATACCATGGAGCGGGAACGGACTTTTTCTCTCGCCTCCAGGGAGGGAAGATACCTGCACCATCTGGAAGAGGCGCTCTCACGTATCGAGAACGGGACCTACGGGATCTGTCGCACCTGCGGCGACGTAATCGGACGCGCCCGTCTGGAAGCGGTCCCCCATACCACCCAGTGCATCGAATGCAAGAACCGCGAGGAACGCCGGGGGCGCGGAATAAACTGATCCTGCGTCCACTGTTTAAACACCGGGCGGGATCGGCGCTTTCCCGTCCGGTGTAAACCGGACCACCTCGTATTCGAGAAGTTCCCGCTTCATGGCCAGACCGCCCTGGAAGCCGCCCATAGTTCCATCCGATCGTATCGCGCGGTGACAGGGCACGATCAGCGGGAACGGGTTGCGCGCCAATGCTCCTCCCACCGCTCGTGCAGCTCCCGGGATTCCCAGCAGAGAGGCAATTCGGGAATAGGTGGCGACCTGTCCCCGGGGGATGCGCGACTCTTCCAGGAGTACCCGCCGCTGAAAAGCCGAACAACGGCTCAGGTAGAGGATGCCCGGATCGAATCGCACCTCCGCTCCCGAAAGAAATGCGTCCAGGCAGTCCGCCACGTCTTCGATCCGCCTTGGTGCGGCGCCCCTGACTGTCGAAGGATATTCTTTTTCCAGGCGCTGCAAGGCGCTTTCCCCCGGTGCTGAAAGAAAAATGCGGCTGATGAGCGGACATCCCTCTTCCTGAACCCATACAATGATGTAGTCACCGAACCGAGAAGGACGGAGCAGATACTTTACGGACATGCGTGATCTCCTTCCGTGCATTGCGCAATACGGATACCGGGTTTGGTCGGCAGGTCAGGGTGTCCGGCGGCGCAGAAACCGCCGTTGACCATACCCGGCACCCGTATTGGGGAAACGGTGTATGATACCGCGTATTCCTCACGGATGAAACAGAAAACGCCCAATCAACGGGACGGTTCCTTGATATCCTGTTCTTGCGTTTCGGACTCTTCCCGGACCGTGACAGGTGGTAGAAATGTAAATAATGTTTGACATGTGCAGTAATGTGGTGCTATACTCCAAACACAAAGAAGGCTTGACTGCCGAGCCGAGAGGAGGATGTGTATGGAGACTGCAGCGCTTGAGTGGCCGGAAGCACGTGAGCATGACGGTATCATCGAGTATATCGCGGAAGGCGGTGTTGGCAGCGAGGCCCGGATCATGATCGAACTTCGAACCCGCTTTCCCGGCATCGGCGGGACTATCATCACCAGCGAAGGAGCGGTATCCGCTCTCCGGGAGGAGTTCCATCCCAATCCGCGGGCTGGGCATTATATGTTTCTGCGACACCTCATCATCAAAAAACTGGAGGATTACTTCTTCCGTACCCAGGTTTACAAGGTTTCTCATATTCCACGTCCCTTCGGGTCAATCAGCCGAGAGGGCGATCACCCGTACGAGGCGTATCTTTATGAATGGGTGTACGGCGACGAAGGGTTTCCCTGGCAGGTGCTGGACAATGAGGGGAATCCTTCCTTGATTACCCTCCGGGACTGGAACGCGTTCGTCGGAGTGTTCGCCGGCGCGGGGATTGATCTCATGCAGGATTGCACCGACCCGGACGACGGGCGTATGTCCAAGAATGTCATCTACCAGTTCAGTCGCCGTCCGGGCGCTGAAGTGATGAGTTCCATCTGGAAGCGGATCGACTTCGGATTCCGCAGCATTTCCATTGATTACGACCGGCTTGCGAAATTCATTTTCGATCACCGGAGGGGGCTCGTTGAGGTCCTTCGGGTTGAAAGATACGAGATGATTGAACTCGCCCTGGAGTGCCTGACCAATCGTAACTGTATGAGCGGTTTCAATATCGGCAAGCTGGAGATTCTCGTGGGAGATTACCGCCGGGCTACCTTGGGACACTACATATCCCGGGGATCGGGAGCTATCGGCAATGGTGTCCGGCTGGG
>JAWLHT010000074.1:0-18727 GCA_041690195.1 Candidatus Latescibacterota bacterium | reverse complement strand
CGGTCTTCTCTTTCATCATCTGTTATCCCATGCATCCCGCGCATCGCCATTCAGACACGTATTACCGGGGTGGTCCCCGCATCCCCATTCAGACAGTGGCTTGCCGAGCCGCTTTTTCCACGTTTGGTTCTCATTTTTGTATGAGTCCTTTCTTCACACTTTATATCGTACTTGGCATAAAAGCGACTCGGCCCGAACCGCAGGACCGCAGTTCAAGAAGCCGACTGCACTATCCGAAAATCTTCTCGTCGATCCAGTCGGCATACGGGCTCGGAGCCTCCCATTCGTCCGGGAGGGAATCCACCGGAATCATGGAGCCGTTGTGTTCAAGATGGGACTTGAACGCGGTAAGAAAGATTTTCGTCTTCTGCAGAATGTATTCATGGGACCACTGCATCTCCCGGGTCTCGAACATGCGCTGCATGGCGATCACGGTGGGATAGAAGAGATAGAAAAGCCGGGGGAAATAGTTGTCTCCCTCAGTATGCTCGTGGGCAATATCCCACCAGCCGAGATCGTGATAGGTCCGGAGGGTGATATCCGCCCGGGGCCAGGTCTGGAGTTGGGAAACCACGAACGGCTGCTTCGATTCTCCCTTGCCCTCGATCTTCATGCCACGGTACTGGAGCGTGAGCTGCCCGTACCGCTGCACGGTCGCGGTCGGTGTCTTTTCCTTCCACCAGCCGTCGGCCTGGTACCCGGCGGTTTCCACGTCCATCCCGAATACCGCGAGGAGGAAATAGAGCCCGTGGACGCCGTGCTGTGACCATTCTCCCGAGGCGTTGGTGGAGTGTGCGCCGAGGATGGTCCGACCCTGGGAGAGAAGTTCGGCCATCTTGGCCCGGGCCACGATGGCTTGCTGGATGTACTCCCGCTCGTCGGTGCACAGGATGGGGGCGTTGTGCTTTTTCGAAAGCTCGCAGATTTCCTTTGCGTCCTTCATACTGTAGGCGAAGGGACGGTTGAGGAAGCAGGGGATGCCCGCTTCCAGGTAGGGACGGGCCAGCTTCACCCACCACTTGACCTCGTTGAACCCCCCGAAGATCATGCCGTCCACCTTGCCCACCATGCCGTCGTATGTCTTCACCGCCTCGCAGCCGTACTTTTTGGCGAACGCCGCGGCGACCTGCGGGTCACGGTCCCAGCAGTGGGTGATTTTCATGCGGGTGGTGCGTCCCACCGGCCAGCCTTTGCTCCCGATGGGGTTGATCATGGGCGACCAGATTTCGTAGTTCAGGTGGCTGTTGTCGCTGAGAGCGACCACGCCGACCCGGATGAGGTCGGTTTCGGGAAGTTTGGCTTTCGGTTTCTGCTGCGCGCCGGCCTGTGCCGCGGCGAGCGCCGCACCGCCGGCAACAGCGGCCTGGCCGAAGAAGCTGCGGCGGGTGGGTTCGGTTTCCATGGGGGTCCTTTCCGGTGGAAATGGGATAATCTCACGCAAAGACGCAAAGTCACAAAGGAAAGATAAGGACAAAAGAAAGAAATGGAAACGCTGAAGAAACCATTGCGTAGCGGGTTTTTCTCGAAAAGAGTTGCTCTATCGGGGAATCTCCAAACATGGTGAAGAGCGGCTGCCGGGCCTCTTCACCGTGACTCACGCCTGTTTGCTATCCCTGCCTTTCCGTGCCCTCTCCCGGCCCTCTCCGTTGTGTTTCTCCGTGCTCTCCATGTCTTTACCGTGATCCTGTCCTTACCCGAATATCTTCTCATCGATCCAGTCCGGGTGCGGGCAGGGCGCTTCCCAGTCCTCTGGGAGATCGTCCACC
Organism: Candidatus Latescibacterota bacterium; assembly: GCA_041690195.1. Taxonomy (GTDB): domain Bacteria; phylum Latescibacterota; class Latescibacteria; order Latescibacterales; family Latescibacteraceae; genus JAWLHT01. Next base: position 16,961 of record JAWLHT010000074.1, on the reverse strand, counting down.
CGGACCAACGCGCCGTTGTGCTCCAGATGGGATTTGAACCCGGTGAGAAAGATTTTCGTTTTCCTGAGGATGTAGTCGTAATCCCAGATCATCTTCCGGGTCGAAAAAAGGCGCTGCATCTGGAGCACGGTGGGGAAGAAGAGGCTGTAGAGCCGCATGTAGCGGTCGTTGTAGGTCCAGTGGTTATCGCAGTCCCACCACCCGCCGTCGTAATAGATACGGACGTTGGCATTGGAGCCGTAGCCGGTGAGCTGCTGCTGGGAAACCATGAACTTCTTGTCCTGACGGCCCACGCCCGGGATGTCGATGCCGTTGTACTGGAGGGTGAGCAGCCCGTACTCCATGCTTTTTGCGGAGGCGGCGGTTTTTGCGTTCCACCAGCCGTCCGCCTGCAGGCTCACCTGGGCCACGTCCAGCCCGAAGATGGCAAGGAGGTAATAGAGGCCGTGGACGCCGTGGGCCGGATACTCGTACCCGGCGGAGTTGTCCGAATTGGCCCCGAGAATCTTTTTCCCTTCCTTCAGGAGCTGTTCCACCTTGCCGCGGGCGGTCACCGACTCCTTGATGAACTCACGCTCGTCGGTGCACTGGATGGGAGTGTTGTGTCTGCGGGCGGTTTCCACGATCTCCCGGGCCGCTTTCATGCTGTAGGCGAAGGGACGGTTGATATGGCAGGGGATTCCCGCCTCCAGGTAGGGACGGGTGAGCTGGGGCCACCACTTGACCTCGTAGAATCCGCCAAAGATCATGCCGTCCACTTTCCCCACCATGTCGTCGTAATTTTTGACCGCCTCGCAGCCATACTTTTGGGCAAAATCGGCGGCGACCTTGGGATCACGGTCCCAGCAATGGGTGATTTTCATCCCCGTGGTGCGGCCGTACCACGGGTCATCCTCGGTGGGGTTGATCGTCGGCGACCAGATGCCGTAATTCAGGTGGCTGCCGTCACCCACCGAAACCACGCCCACCGGGATCAGTTCCGTGGTGGGTTTTGGGGATTTGGCGGGAGCGGCTGCGGACATGGCCGCGCCGGATGCCGCAGCGAATGCCGCTCCGGCAGCTGCCCGGCCGATGAAATCCCGTCGGGATGAATCCTTCGACATATAAGCTCCTCTTCAGGAAAATGGTTATCCGGTGAATCAGCAGTCGGTGATGCCGGCAACGGGAATATGACAGAGTGCCGATGAAGCACTCAGCATGTCTTGCCCAGGAAGATGCCGCCGCTGGTTGAAACCATCCGCGGACTGTATCTGCCTGAAATCCCCCGGTCCGGCATCGGGCCGGAGGGTTTCAGGGCTTGAACTCGCACAGGTATGTCCAGGTATTCACCTGTGAACCGCCCTCCAGTTCGGTGTCGTTGACGTTCACCCTCCGGAGGAGCATGGTTGTCCCGTCTTCCGTGTAATCGTAACCGGTGGAGTGGATGACATAGTGGCGTCCGTTCGCTTCTCCGAGATAGAGAATGACATGCGCCCGGCTGCCGAGCAGGGTGATTCCGGGCTCGCACCGGCTGAGATGACGGTACTTCTCCGATTTCGGCGTATCTTCCGGGAACGAGATCACATGGTCGGTGGCGTGCAGTTGGAACGTGGTGGAGTTGAGGACCGAAATGCCGAAGGTTCGCAGCAGCCCGCGAACTGTGCCACAGCAGTGACGGCCTTCGTAATAGTCGCCGCCGGACCATGGATCGCCGAGCTTGTTGAAGAAAGTGGCGATGACATTCCGACGGGTGAACGGCTGGTATCCGACATGGACCGGAGCGTCCGGTCTGATCCATCCCGGAACCGTCCGGAACGAACCGTCCGGATCGCGCCAGGGGATAAGGACGTGGTAGCCGTCAGGTGCTTTTCGGACCAGCCGGACTTTCGCACCCATGTAGAGGTCCACGAGGAAGGGGCGGGGGTTCTGTTCAGCATAGACCGGGACTTTTCCCCCGGTCACCACGATGAAATCCTTCGCTTCAACATATTCGCGGATCGCCTCGGGGGAACCGAACGCCACATGCCCGGCCGGGACCCAACTGAAATGGATCTCGCTCCGGACATACAGCCAGTCCCCCTCTTCGGAAGCATGGAGCACCGCCACCGGACTTGCGGCATCGAGGCTGGAAAAGGAGTTGTTGGATATCCAGCTTTCGGGATCGGGCCAGGTTTCCGCGGACATGGGATACTTCATGGCATGGCTGGGGCACACGAGGATGCCGTGGGAAGCTCTCACCGCAGCGGGGATACGGTCGATGGCGGCTTTGGCCATGATTTTCCGTTTGTCGTCAGCATCGAGCAGCTTTTTCCGGAAGTCATAGGAAGCGCCGCGTTCGAAAGCGGAGAAGCGCTGCTGCATGAGCGCCCGGAGGCTGTCGCCGGGGATAGTGGAAATGGAGAGGGGATCATCGGTCAGGTAAGTGTTTTTCCCCAGGAGGGTGTACCGCTTTCCTGCAGTGTCGGTGAAGTCGTAGGCTCTGGTGCGGTTGGAGCGGTTCATTTCCGCGATCTGCGATGGGGTCATGACCACCCGGTCGGGATTACCCTGGAGATTCCGGATCCAGAACTCCGGATGCAGCATCTCCTCGGTGACATTCGGAGAAAGCGGGGGAGCGTTCTTCTGCTTCGCCGCCTGTCCTCCACAGGGGAGCGCGGCGGAAAGCAACAGGGAAAGACCCATAACGACACCGGCGTAGTGTCTCAACTGTTTCATACGGCCTCCCATTCCGATACAGTAAAAGGATGCGTGATTGTGTTCCAGCGGAAGCGGCATGGAGCGAACCTCAGGATTCGGTCGCTTGCGGGACCGGTATCAGCAGGGAATGGGCCAGCGCCACTCCCATGAGAACAATGGCGCCGACCGGATACCACCAGAAAAAGCTGACCCCGGCCTGCTTCAGACCGAAAACCGCCGCAACTGAGCACAGCGTGCCGATGACAATGCCGGGCCAGCTTCCCCGGCGCATCAGGGCGAGGATAGCGATGCCGAGCAGGGCGCCGAAGACGAATCCGGGGCCGATGAAGCCGAGCTGCAGGAGTCCCTTTCCCGCGAACGAGTGGAGTCCCAGGGCGATCAGGGAGAGAAATACACCGCTGACGACGATGGCGACTCGGGAAATCGTGATGTAGTGGCGCTCGTCGGCGTCCCGGCGGATATAGGGACGGTAGACGCCCGCGATGAAGGTCTGGGAGAGTGCGGCCAGGGCGGAATCGAGGGTGGATATCCCTGCGGCGAACAGGGAGGCGATCATGAGTCCGGAGACCCCCTGCGGAATGCGGGTGACGATGAAATAGGGGAATATGCGGTCCGGCTCACGGGTCATCAGCTCCGCCACGTCAGCGGGCAGGGGATTGATAACATAGAAAGCGACGAGTACGATGCCCACGGTCAGCATGATGAGGGAGAGCACGGTACCGGTGGAGGCGAACATCACGGCCTTCCGGGCATCCCGGTAGCTGCGGCAGCACATGATCCGCTGGGTCGAGACTTGGTCGACTGCATTCTGCCCCAACTGGAAAATGGATGATCCGAGCAGGCCGACCCAGAGGGTGTAGGTCTTGCGTGGGTCGGCCGAAAAATCGAAGAGCACGAGCTTGGCCTGCTCGTCGGCGATGGCGAGAATCCGCTCCAGCGGTCCGGGTAACATCCGGACGGTCCAGAACAGGCAGAAGAGCGCTCCGAGAATGAATATTCCCGCCTGAATGACATCCGTCCAGATCACTGTCTTGATTCCCCCGGTGAGCGTCCAGACCACCGAGAAGACGAAAATGATGAATACGCAGAGCTGCAGCGATAGGCCAGTCACCACGCTGAGCAGGAGTCCGGTGGAGAGGAGGCGCACTCCCTGGCTCAGGATCGCCCCGCCGAAGAAGAGCGCGCGGGCCAACTGGGAGGCGTTGTTGCCGAGACGGTTCCCGATGAAGTCGTAGGGGCTGTATATCTCCGCTTCGTAGTACGGCTTGACGAAGATATAGGCCATTAGGATATTTCCGAGAATGAAGCCGAAAGTCATCTGGAGATAGGTAAGATTCCCGCCCGCCATGAACACCGCCGCCGGGACGGAGATGAAGGTCAGGGCGCTGGCCTGGGTGGCGATGATCGAGCCGCCCACCGCCCACCAGGGAATGCTTCTGCCACCCAGGAAGAAATCGCGCATGCCCGTGTTCTTCCCCCGCAGGAGGTGCCCCGCCAGGGTGATGGCGGCGAAGATGACGATGAGTATGGTCCAGTTGATCCAGCCGAATTGTACGTGCGTTGTTTCCATGATACTCCAGTACTTGAGTGGTTCCCCGCCCCGCGAACCCGCCGGTCAGTTGGGGAGGAATGCGTTCGAGTCCAGCAGCGCATTTTTCAGGTCCGCATAGGGGACCGCTCCCGGCGGACATCCCCGGCGTGCGGCGAGAGCCGCGACCGTGCCGCCGGCCTGTCCGATGGCCATGACCACCGGGGTGACCCGGATGGCGGCGCTCGCCTCGTGGGTGGCGCTGATGCACCGGCCCGCGAGGATGAGGTTCTCCGGCCGCTCCACCAGAAGACTTCGCAGGGGGACCTGGTACACCCCATCCGGACGGAGGTGGGTCGAGTTCGTCTCCGCCTGGTCGGGAGAGTGAATGTCGATGGGGTATCCCCCGGCGCACACCGGGTCGGGGAAGGATTTTTCCGCGAGCAGGTCCTCCCCGGTCAGGGTATAGCGTCCGTGGATGTGACGCGATTCCCGTACGCCGATCTGCACCGGCGTCCCCAAGTTGACCGCGTGTTCGAATCCCGGGCAGGATCGGGAGAGGAGGCGGAATATCTGCTCGCACTGACGTCGGCCCAGGGTTTCCGCTTCCGATACGGCCCAGGGATCGGTGGGATCGACTCCCTGAATGCGGGAGGTGTTCACGATCACCACTCCGGGGGTATCGGTCTCGAAGAAGAGCACCAGGTCGCGGGGAATGTCCACCGTACCGTCCGCCAGCCCCTTTTTCCAGGCGTCGAGGTACCCCGCGATGCTGAGCCGGGGGGCGACCCGGAGCCGCCGGAGCCCCTCGTCTACATCGTGGGCGAACACGAAGTCTTCCGGGTGCGCTTCCACATAGCGCCGGATTTTGTCCGTATCCACATTCCCGATCTTCAGGTTCATGGTCATGGGCTGCGTTGCGCCGTCCGCGCCCCGTCCCAGGGTGAACGGAACGCCCGCCCGGGCCGCCAGGTCGCCGTCGCCGGTGGCGTCGATGAACACCGCCGCTTCCAGCGTCTCGATGCTCCGCCTGGTGCAGACCCGGACGCCGGAGATGGTTCCCCCCTCACTCTCAACACCGGCCAGCATGGCGTGGTAGAGAATCTTCCCGCCGCTCTCCAGGAGCATGGCTTCCAGTTCGATCTTGAGCTGTTCCGCATCGAAGGGGGTCACCGTGGAGCAGTAGGTGGTGAGGTCCGGAATGTGTCCGGGGCTGGCCCCTTTGGCGGCGAGACGGTCCACCAGTTCCTGGGCGATTCCCCGGACAAGCTGCCGGCCGGCCCGGTTGTGGAAACTCATCATGGGGCCGACGCCCATGGCGGTGAGAGATCCGCCGAGGAAACCGTACTGCTCGAAGACGAGGGTCTCCGCTCCCTCCCGCGCCGCAACGATGGCGGCCGCCGCTCCGGATACGCCGCCGCCCGCGACGATGACATCGAAGCGGCGGCGGGGTGTCGAGGTCTCTGCCATTATCTATCCATTCCCCGTGATCGTTATGTTTCGTAGCCGCGACGGGGCGGCCCGCATGGGAGTCTTTTCACCCGAATATCCGCTCGTCCACGTAATCCGGGTAGGGGCAGGGCGCTTCCCAGTCGTCGGGCAGATCGTTCACCCGCACCATCGCGCCGTCATGCTCCAGGTGCGACTTGAACCCCGCCAGGAAAATCTGTGTCTTCCGCAGGATGTAGTCGTAGCTCCAGGGCATCTCCCGGGTCTCGAACATGCGCTGCATGGCCAGAACCGTGGGGAAGAAAAGATAATAGACCCGGTTGAAGCGCTCGCCACCGGTGGCCGGATGGGCGATATCCCACCAGCCGCCGGAATGGTAGATCCGCAGGTTGATGTCCGCCCGCGCGCCGAACTGGTACTGGGAGACCAGGAACGGCTCGGCCTGTTCCCCGGCCCCGTCCGCCCGGAGGCCCCGGTACTGGAGCGAAAGCTGGGCCCAGTTCATCTTTCCCGGCGAGGTCGGAGTCTTTTCCCTCCACCAGCCGTCGGCCTGGAAACTCACCCGCTCCACATCCAGCCCGAACACCGCGAGGAGGAAGTAGAGCCCATGGATGCCGTGCTGGGGATACTCCCCGGCGGCATTGTCCGAATGCGCCCCCAGGATGCGCTGCTTCCCGCGCAGCAGTTCCTCCACCTTGAGACGGGCGACCGTGGTTTGCTGGAGGTATTCCCGCTCGTCGGTGCAGAGAATGGGGGTGTTGTGTTTGCGGGCGGTCTCCACGATCTCTTTGGCATCCTTCATGCTGTAGGCGAAGGGACGGTTGAGGAAGCAGGGGATGCCCGCTTCCAGATAGGGACGCGCCAGTTGGGGCCACCATTTGACCTCGTTGAACCCGGCGAAGATCATGGCGTCCACCTTCCCCACCATGCCGTCGTAGGTTTTGACCGCCTCGCAGCCGTACTGGGCGGCGAAGGCCGCGGCGTTTTCGGGACGGGTATCCCAGCAGTGGGTGATCTGCATGCCGGTGGTGCGGCCCACCGACCACGCTTTCCGGTCCACGGGGTTGATGGTCGGCCCCCAGATGTAGTAATGGCTGTTCGGTCCGAGGCACATCATGCCGACCCGGAGCAGGTCCGTGGAAGGGCGTTTCGTCGCGGGACGGGCTTTCACCGCTCCCGTTCCCAGCGCCGCGCCGCCCGCGAGCGCCGCGCGGCCGAGAAAGCTTCTGCGGGTATTGGCATTGTTCATGGAGGGACCTCTCGGTATGATTGGGCTTTACGCGCGGAAGAGCACCTGGTGCATAACGGCTGACCGACCGCTTTTCCGCCGGCAGAATCTTATACTGACCGTGTTCTCTTCCCGGACGAAATTGCGGCCGGGACATGCCATAATCAGAGAAATGGTAATCAATTCAGACCGGGAACACAACCGGAATTCCGGGTATGAAAAAGTCCGGGAACGGAAAAGAGGGACACCCCGGCCATGAGGAGAGTCCCTCTTCAGTGATGAATATGGCCTGCGGCGTCACTCCTTCCGGGCGATGGAGTAGATCACCACCAGCGGGTCCGGGCGGCCGTAACCGCCCACCTCCAGCGCGGCGATGGCGTCGGCGGTCTCCATCCCGGCGGTCACCTCGCCGAAAACGGCGTACCCGAACTTCTCCGGCGTGTCGTCCCGGTGGTCCAGTCCGGGGTTGTCCTTGACGTTGATGAAGAACTGCACCGTGGCGGAGTTGGGACGGTTGTCGCGGGCCATGGCGATGGTTCCCCGACGGTTGCGGAGACCGTTGGCCGCCTCGTTTCTGATGGGTTTGCGGGTCTCCTTTTCCTCCATGGACCGGGTAAAGCCGCCGCCCTGGATGAGGGAACCGGGGACCACCCGGTGGATGACCGTGTTGTTGTAGAAACCCTCCTCCACGTACCGCAGGAAATTCTGTACCGTCCGGGGAGCCTTTTCGGCATCGAGGGTGAGTTCCATGTCCCCCAGGGTGGTTTTCATTATCACCACCGGGTGCGGGTCGGCGGGAGTTTTCGCGCCGCCGCAGGAAAGGACCGCAAGTAAGGATAGCACGAGGGAACAGGTTAGTCCGGTTCGCATGAAAATCTCTTTCACGGTATGTACTGAAGCATAAAGACAAATGCCGATATGAACCACGAAAAGCACGAAAAGCACGAAAAAGGATTGGCGCTTGGCGGGTGTGTGCGGAGAAGCGCCCTGCGAGGCATCAACCGGGAGAGAGGGAAACGGCTCATTACGGTGGGTATCGACCCCGCAGAATCCGTCCCGGATTTTTTCACTCCCGGTTATTGATGTTCTTTCCCTCTGCCTCCCTGTGTCTTTGCCCCTTTCGCCCTTAACAATTCGTAGTTCTTTTCCATCATTGTTCGTGCTTTTCGTGCTTTTCGTGGTTCAAATGCTTTTTTTTACTGTACTTCCCGCCCGCCGTTGCGGAATTCGGTAACCGTCCGGAGATAGGCCTCCGGGTTGCCGATGTCGTAGGCGCGGCCCTTGACCATGCACCCGGCGAGCCCGTCCTCGCGGCGGAGCCGGTCGATGCAGGAGGTGAGCTGGAACTCGCCCCGCTCCCGGAAATTGCAGGAGATGTTCTCCTCCAGGTAGTCGAAAATCCGCGGTTTCAGGATGTACTGCCCGAAGAGGGTGAGATAGTGGTCCTCCGGGATGCCCTCCACCGGAAGCCGTTCGCGGGCATAGTTCATCTCGGGTTTTTCCACTACCTCGGTGGCGTTGAGGATGGAGCCCTTTTCCTCCCAGGTCCCGGCCACGCAGCCGAAGTGACGGATTTCTTCGGCTGGGGAGACCTTGAGCCCCACCACGCTCCGTCCGGACCGCTCGTAGACGTCCATGAGCTGACGGGCGCAGGAGACCTCATTTTCGGAGGTGTAGAGGTGGTCGCCGAGGAGGAGCAGGAAGGGCTCGCCGTTCACCCAGTCTTTGGCGCAGTGGATGGCGTGCCCGAAGCCCTCCTGAATGTCCTGGGTGAGCAGGGTCACCCGGTGTCCGATGTCGAGGAGGTATTTGGAGTACTCCTGGTGCGCCCGGGAGAGCTTGTTGAAATTCTCGATGCGCGGCGGCGTGTGGAGGAAGTCCTCGAAGATTTCCCGGTCGGAGGACTGGATGATGACGCCCACTTCTTCGATGCCGGCGCTCAGGGCTTCCTCGATGATGGCCAGGATGGCGGGCTTGACCCGGCCCTCCCGGTCGATCACCGGGAAGAGTTCCTTCTTGATGGCCTTGGTGGCCGGGAAAAGCCGCGTTCCGAATCCCGCCGCGGGGATGAGCGCCTTGCGCACGCTCCGTCCGGACTGGATGGTGAGCCGCATGCAGGACATGCCCAGCTCTCCCTCGATGATTCCAATGGCCTTTTCCATGCTTTCGGCATCGCGGGCGATGAACTGCGCGGTACCGTCCCCCTGGGAGCCGACTCCCTTGCCGCCGTATACATACGGTTTGAGCCCGGGATAGCCCAGCACCCGGTGCAGGACGGGGGCGGTGAGCTGAGAGGGACAGGCGGGCTGCAGGTGACGGTCGAATTCGGCCTGGGCTTCGCCCATGAGCGCGCCAAGCCGTTCGGCGTTGCCCTTCCGGAGCGCCTCGAACGCCTCCTTCGTCATCCCCGCGCTGACCGGTCCGAGATAGTGCTGGACAGCCCGCTGGGAGTCGTTTTCGGCGAAGGGGTAGCACTGGTTCAGACGGGCCAGGATTTCCTTGGTATCCTTGGACGCGCCCAGGTCCACGATGATGCAGTGAATGTCGCGGGGAACAGATACCTCCTTCGTATCAATCCGGTCGCCGTCGAAGGTCATCATCACCGGACGATCGCCGTAGGCGCATCCCTGGTCCATGCGTCCGCAGCGGGAGGGCGTGGTGATCTCCCCGAGATAGGCGTACTCCATCTCGCCCCGCACAGTCATCTTCAGGTCGTAGATGCGGTTGAACGCCCGGGCCACGAGCACGCAGATGGCCGCGCTGGAGGAGAGCCCCTTCTTGATGGGGAGGTCGGTCTGGTAGTTGTCGATCTCCAGCCCGCGTACCCGGTAATGGGTCATGATCTGGCAGGCCACCCCGGCGGCATAGCTGAAGAACCCGCCCTTTTCCGCCTCGGCCTGGAGCTCGGCGGTGTTCATGGGGATTTCGTACGGCCCCATGCGGGTCCCGTCGTTGAGTGTCGTGGTGAGAACGAGCTTGTTGGGATGGGGCTTCACTTCAGCGTGGATGCCCTGGTTGGTCCCCACGATGAGGGTATGGCCCTTTTCCAGTTCGGCGTTTATCCGGCGATAGCCGCCCGCCCAGTCGCTGTGCTCGCCGAAAAGGCAGATGCGGCCGGGAACGAAGAGTTTCATCCGGTCTCCTTTGAGGTATAAAGCGGTTTGGGCGTAAAGTAGTGTCCGGACGGGCAAAAGGCAACCAAAATGTTCATAATGAACTATGGCGGGTGCGGCGGATGGGGGAATTTCGGCTACATGGGGAGGAATGACTGCCTGAATGGGAATGCGTGTGATTACCCCAGCCGAATCGTACCGATTCGCTCGGGAACCCCGTGATAAAGACATGACGGAAAACTGATAAATGCCGCGAACCCGCCGCTTTTGTCCTTCATCATCTCCATCACACGCATCACCATTCAGACAGGTTTTCCACTCATCCTGCTGAAAAAAAGCATCCCGATGCCTGCCGCCGCTTGGCGGAATCGGAGAAAAATCACTATCTTTCCCCTATCGAAGGGAATAACTGGGGAAATCACGCTTCGGCGGGGGACCGGCCCGCGCCGGAGTTCCATCATACGAAAGGGACCGGGAACATGGCATTATCCAGCGACGACCGGGAGAAGATCGGCGATGTGGCCGGGATTCTCCGTGAGGCGGAGAGCATCCTCTTCATCACCGGAGCGGGAATCTCCGCCGATTCGGGGCTTCCCACCTATCGCGGCATCGGGGGGCTTTACAACCACGACCGCACCGAGGAGGGCATCCGCATCGAGGACGCCCTTTCCGGGGATATGATGCGGAGCCGTCCCCACATCACGTGGAAATATCTCCTCCAGATCGAACGGGCTTGCCGGGGGGCTCGCTTCAACTGTGCCCATGAGGTCATCGCCGCCTTCGAGCGGGAGTATCCCCGCGTGTGGGTGCTCACCCAGAACATCGACGGGTTTCACCGGGACGCCGGGTCGAAGAATGTCATCGACATCCACGGCGACCTCCACGACCTTTCCTGCCCCGGCTGCGCCTGGCGGGAGCGGGTGACGGATTACCGGGAAGTGGAGCGCGTTCCGCTCTGCCCGGAATGCGGGCGCATCATCCGCCCGGAGGTGGTGCTGTTCGGCGAGCGGCTGCCCTACAGGCAGGTGAGCGTGCTCCAGGAGGAACTGGAGCGGGGGTTCGACATCGTGTTCTCCGTCGGGACCACCAGCACCTTTCCCTATATCGCCGAACCGGTGTTCATGGCCCGCTATTACGGCAGGCCGACCGTGGAGATCAACCCCGGACGTTCCGAAATATCGGACGCGTTCGATTTCGCCATACGGGCCGGGGCCGCGGAGACGCTCGACGCGCTCTGGGCGGAGTTGAAACGGGAAGTATAGCCTTCGTGCATGAACATGGTCCCATACCAATTTTGAGTCAATAGCAGCAAAACCAGTTGTCGCTGCTATACACCAATGCGCTTGATAACAGGACCCTCCCTCTCCCGCCGGCGGGAGAGGGAGCAGGGAGGGTGAGGGCCGGGGCGGATGGGATGGGCTCTTTTAACGGCTCCCGGCATCATGCGGCTTTCCCGTCCGGTGTGAGATGATGGAGAAGCGGAGTGAAACGGGGGACCCCGGCGGAAAGCGGCTGGGAACCTCCCCGGATGCAGGCACGGGAACACTCAAAAAGCGCTTGGCTTTTGGGTGGCAACATCGGATATTCACAAATAAGAGTATTGCGGTATTCCACTGCGTGCGATGCTGAACTCAACCGTCAATCCGCTTCGGGAGGAACCGGGCCATGAAAAAGGTGTCGTCGGATCACCGTAGTCAGCAGTGCAGCCGGAGATCGTTCCTGGGGAAGTGTGCGACCTGTGCGGCGGCGTTCGCCGCGGCCGGTGCGGGGACAACGGGCCTGACCCGGCCGGCCTGCGCCGCGCCGGAAGGGGAAAAGGCCCGGGTCACGGTGCTGTACCTCTATCCCGATCCTTCGGGACCGATCTGGCCGAACATCGGGTATGATTTTGCGGGACGCATTCGGGAACTTACTGCGGGGTTGGTGGGCGGGTGTCCGGGAATCGATTTTTCCTTTGAGGAAGTCACTTCCGGGACGGAAGCGGACGCCCGGAAAATCGTGGAGCGGCATGCGGATGCGGACGGGTTCGTCGTATACCTGGTGGGATGCCTGTGGGGAGTCACGCCGCAGGTGGTCGCGGCGAGCGGGAAGCCGGTGGTCATGGTGGACGAGCTTTTCGCCGGCTCCGGGGAGTTTTTGACCGCCTACGCCCAGGTGAAACGCGAGGGGCGGAAGGCGGCCGCGGTGTCCTCCTCCCGGTTCGGGGATGTTCTGGAAGCCGTGCGGAGTTTCGAGTGCCTTCACGCGTTACGGCGTTCCACCATGCTCGTGGTGGGCGCGGAGCCCGATTCCCGGATTGAGCCGGTATTCGGAACCACGGTGCGGGTCGTTCCCTTCAGCGAGATCAACGCGGCGTATAAAGTCAGCCGTTCCCCGGAGATCCGGGCGGTGGCCGACCGCTGGGTGCGGGGTGCGGAAAAGGTGGTCGAGCCCGGACGGGCGGAGATCGAGAAATCGGCCGCCATGTACCTGGCCATGTCCTCCCTCCTCGAAAAGCACCGGGCCCGGGCCATCACCATCAACTGCCTCGGCGGGATTTACAGCAAAAACATGGTCGAGGCCTATCCCTGCCTCGGGTTCGCCCAGCTCGACGATGACGGTCTGGTGGGGGCCTGCGAGGCGGACCAGCGCTCCACCATCACCAAGATGCTCATGTCTTCCCTCACGGGACGGCCGGGGTTCATTTCCGACCCGGTGATCGACACCTCCCGCAACCGCATCATCTATGCCCACTGCGTCGGCCCGACCAAAGTCTACGGACCCTCCGGCGCACAAAATCCCTATCATATCCGCGACCACTCGGAGGATCGCAAGGGGGCCTGCAACCGCTCGCTCATGCCCCTTGGGGAAATGACCACCACCGTGCTCTTCGATTACATAAAGCGGGAGGTCATCATGCACCAGGGGGTTACGGTGGAGAATGTTGACGACGACAAGGCCTGCCGCACCAAGCTGGCGGTCGAGGTGAAGGGCGACGTGTACAAGCTCATGGAATACTGGGACCAGTGGGGCTGGCACCGGGTGACATTCTACGGCGATCTGAAACGTCAGGTCTATAACATCGCTGCCCTGACCGGATTCCGGGTGGTCGAGGAGGCGTGAAAGCGAGCCGGAGAGCCAGTGGCTCACAGGGTCAAGGAAAAAACTTTTTCTCCGTCAACTTCCACTGCGGACCTTGCCTTCGAGCAGGTCGGCGAACTCGGACGAGATTTCGTTGCCCTCGACCAGGTTGGCCAGGAGGCGGCTCCCCACCGCGGCGGGAGCGAAGACGAGGTCGGCTCCCGCCAGCTTCAGCAGGTGGAGTGACCGTATGGTCCGTGCGGTGGCGACGATTCGGACTTGGGGATTCAGATTTTTCGCCGCCAGAACGATGAATGCGTTTTCCCCGTCATCATCCTGGGCCGCTACCACCATCCGGGCATTCTCGATACCCGCTTTGCGCAGGACATCTTCGCTCCCGGCGGGTCCCCTGACCACCGGGTAGTCCACTTCGCCGGTTTGGGCGTCGGGACTGACAATCCGGGTGAAGGGGATTCTCCGGTCCATCAGTTCCCGCAACGTGTTTTCGGCTATTTGACCCTCGCCGGTTATGATGATGTGATCCCTGGGTTTCACTTTCTTCGCTCCGGGATTGAAAATATGTATCAGTTCCGAGGAAATAAACGGCCCGAGCGTCGAGACGATCGCGGCGGCGAATATGCTCAAGCCCACCACGATCAGGGAAATGGCGAAAATGCGGGTTTCCGGGGTGACCGGGGTAATATCGCCATACCCCACGGTGGAGAGGGTGATGACGGTGTAGTACAGGGCTGACAGCAGATGGTCGATGGGAGGATCGAATCCGGCGCCCAGCAGGTATCCCCCGAAAGTGCCGTAGGCTAGGACAGTCAGCACGCCGATGAATGAAATCAGGTAATTGACGATTGCGGTCCGCCGGGTGAAGTGGCGCCGGAAGAGCATCAGCATCAGGAGCAGCACGCCCGGCAGGATGAGGCTCGGCCCCCACATGCTCTGGGCGATGTTGACTCCGACGGTTACCATCAGCAATAGCACCGCGAACGCCCACGCCACGGTCAGCCGCCAGAAAAGCCCGAAGCCGACCAGAACCAGCATCACCCCGAGAACCATCTGCGCGCTGCTGCCCAGAAAAGACAGCGATTCGGCAATCGTGGACAACGTCTGCATCTGGTCGTAGGGGACGATATTGTACCGCAGACCGTCCAGAATATTGATCGCGCCACTGAGCAGGATCGCGATCGCCAGCGGCCAGTGCGGCCAGACCGCCGTCACCTGACGGGGCAAAAATCTCCACCATGCCCAGCGGTGCCGAAGACGCTCCTGTTCCCGGGTCATACCTTCCTCCCCCGCGGCGATTACCCGGACGATGTTCCCGGGTGGGCCCCGGAAAGATAACAGAATCCCGAATCGGTATCAATGTATGTACATATAATAATTAATATAATAACAATGATTCGGTGTCAAGGGTAAAAACGCAGGGAAAGATGCACCGCTCCGGGCTTGTTCGGATGGTCTCGCGGACTCAATGAAAAAGGCGACCCGGACGCCGCCCTTTTCGCGTGTCAGGATAGTGGTGATCACCCTTTGGTGACGATCACCAGGTAGGGCATTTTCCAGAACTGCTCCGGACTGGTGACCTTTACCACACAGGCATTTTCGCCGTTTGGCTCTATGGCGAACGTGTCGGCGCCGCGCTGGGGCAGGATATGGACATCCTTGGCCCGGCAGTCAACCGCGAACTCGCTTTCCCGCCCGATGTGAATTTTCGTAAACACGCCGGTGTCGAAGTTCTTGGCAAGACTCTGCTTCTTGCGGATGAAGCCGCTCTCCTCGATCACGTTTCCGGCCAGGAGTTCTTTCTTGGTGCCGACCAGATAGTAGGCGGTGTTTTTGGTTTCATCGAGGACCTTGTTGGTCTGCTCGAGTTCGCTCACCACCATGCGGAGATTCTTGTTTGCGTAGTCCAGTGAATCTTCCTTGCTCTTGATGACGTCTTCCTTCGCCGCGATAACCCGATCCTTCTCCTGAAGGGCGGTTCGCATTTCGGCCATGGTCCGCTCGTTCTTCTCGATTTCCTTCTGCAGGTTGGCGACCATATCGTCGAGCAGCTTGATCCGGATGCTGGACTTCTTCATTTTCGCCTGAAGGTCGGCGATGTCCTGCTTGTCTTTTTTCAGTTGATCCTCGATGACCGAGATATCCTGCAGAAGCTTGGTTTTCTTCGAACCGTCATTCTCGGATTCGGTGATCATGCTGGTGATGCTGGTCTGTTTGCTTCTGACATCCTGGAGCTTGATTTCGACCGCGTCGATGGTATCGGTGATTTCACCGATATACGCGTTCAGCTTTTTCTGCTCCTCTTCTCCCAAAATGTTTTCCTGCTGGAGCATGGAAATATGGCGGTTTTTTTCCATGATGTTGCGGTACATGAAGAAAATGGCCCCCAGAAGCACAACGATAAGACCGGCAATGATGTACTTCTTGACTCCTCCGGATCCCGAGGGGCGGGGAGCCGGTTCCGTGTCGTGGTTCCAGGTGGGTGTCTCGTTCATGGGATCTCGCCTTCTGGTGTGGAGGGTTTACAGCGTCCCTCATACGGTGTTGTTGCTGTCTCCTGACCGTTTCGTCTCCGCTCTTTATATCCTGGCCGGATGGTCAATAATATAGCAAATTCTCTCCGCGGGAGTAAAGCGGATAATCACGGATTTTTTTCGGAAAACGGCATGGGGGACTTACCGTTCCCGCCGTGGAGCGCGTCCGGGAAAGATCCGTGGCGACACGCCATGCTCCGGAGCTCACGCGCCCGGTGTTCCGCCTGATTCGTCGCGTGTGACGAACAAACGTTTTCCCGGGAAGTGTGCCGGACTTCGGCTGCGTATGGAGAACCGTTATTCCATCACAGCAAAATGAAGGCCAGAGATGGGCTTCGGGTCCTGAGTGAAAGGGAGGCAATAGGTAAGCGCGATCAGCACGTGAACAAATCCGGTGTGGGGGAGACAACATTGTTCCCTGCACGGGACCTGATTCGACGGAATAGTCGAACCAGCTTGCGCGACGAACTCCGAACGGTTCCGCGGATGACCGGCTTCAGATTTGTCACGGGCACGGGGGAGAGCAGACAGCATGGCATGAGATTCTCCTGGAAGCGGAATAACGGCCTGCTTTCTGCAACTCTTTCCCCAGCCGGCCGTCTAACAGTTCCGGACATAAACGGGCGGGAAACAGGATGTTACCACGGCATGCAGCCCGGCTTCCGCGACGAATGGGCTTGTTCCCCGCACCGGATTTCCGTATAATTACCCTGCGTATCGCTCCGGCGGGTGAATGGTGAAAGGCGCAATTACACGGACCGTGGTGGAGTCGTTGCCGCACTCCGCTCCCTTTGCTGTTCAACCATCGAGCAATAATGAAACATCTGACGACACACCGTTCACTCCGGAAGGGATTGTATGGCGGAACAGTATATTTATACCATGCTTGGCCTGAACAAGTTTTATGGCCAGAAGCAGGTACTCAAGAACATCTATCTCAGTTTCTTCCCCGGCGCGAAAATCGGCATTGTAGGAGAAAACGGCTCCGGAAAGTCCACCGTGCTCCGCATCATGGCGGGCATGGACCAGGACTTTCAGGGTAAGGCCTTTCTCAGCCGGGGCTACCGGGCGGGTATCGTCCCGCAGGAGCCTCTCCTCGACGGTGATCTGACTGTTCGTCAGACCATCGAGCAGGCCTTTGCCGGGACCGTGGCCATGTTGAAGGAGTACGAGGAGGTCACCGAGAAGCTCGGCGAGCCTCTGGACGACAACGAGATGCAGAAGGTCATGGACCGCATGGGTGTACTGCAGGACGCCCTGGACGCCGCAGACGCCTGGAATCTCGACCAGCACCTTTCCCTGGCCAGTGAGGCGCTCTGTCTTCCCGAAGACGATCGTCTGGTGAAAACCCTCAGCGG
>JAWLHT010000073.1:0-18728 GCA_041690195.1 Candidatus Latescibacterota bacterium | reverse complement strand
CCGCATCCAGGAAGCGCTCCTCGATGGTCGGGGCGCGGACGGACCGGGCCAGGGTGAGGTTCAGATCGATATGCTCGGCCACCTTGTAAACCGCACCGGCCACAAGGCTCCAGCTCCGGTCGTCATCCCTGGCCGCCTGCCACACCACCGTGCTGTCCACGGCCGGGGCATACTGCTTGAACGCCTGCTCGTTTTCAGTATGGATGAAATCGAACCGTCCGCCCAGCGTGAGTTTTAGCCGCTCACCTACAGTGAACGCATCTTCCGCGAACGCGCCAATCGGCCGCTGAGTGCTTTCCGGGACTGGCAGGTCCTCGATGATGTTGGTTACCGTTTTGGTTACATTCCCCTCTGTGTCGAGCATTTCGACCTTTACCCGCTTGGAGCGGTAGGACTCCATGCGTTTCTGCCAGCCCTCGACACCAGCCACGACTGCGTGATTCCCGAAGGACAGCACGTTCTGCCAGCGGCCGCCGGAAACCTTGTGGTAGGCTCCGGGGTGGATGAGTTCCACCGTGGTCCGCTTGCCGTTGGCGGTGGTTACCACGTTGGGGATGAGTTCCACATCGCGGTGAATGGGCTGATAGTAAGCATTGACCCGCGATTCCTTCCACCAGGAGACCGGTGTGCGCCAGGTCCAGGCAGCATCGGTGAGTTCCCGCGTGGTGAGCGGGTATCGGGCCACCCCGTTCGCCGGGAAGGAACGCGCCCCGGGAATACCCACGTCGGAGGCTTTGAAGTCCTGACGGCGGATATCCAGCAGGTGACGCTCGGTGAGCTTGAATCCCAGGTTCACCTGGGTCTGACGGTCCCGGAACTGGGTGTTGCGTACCTCTACACCGTCCGCGGCGTCATAGCTCCCGTAATCCCGGTTGGACTGGGAGAGGGAGATGTGGAACCGCGGTGAGGACCACTCCGCACGCTCATACATGCCCATCCCCTCCGCGGCGGTTTCGTAGGTGGGATGGAGGGAGACCTTCAGCCCCGGTGTGTCGCTGAACCGTCCGCTGCGGGTGATGACATTGATGACCCCGCCGGTGGACCCGGAACCGTAGAGCACGGATATGGGGCCTTTGAGCACCTCGATGCGCTCGATGTCGCCCTGGGCGATGGTGCCGAATTCCGCGGCGGTTTCCGTGGCGGTCACCACCCGTGCGCCGTCCACGAACAGGATCACCTGGTCCTTCTGCAGACCACGGATCACTACCCGCTGGCTCCAGGGCATGTCTGAACTCACTGCCAGGCCGGGTTTGCGGGAGAGCGCCTCCGGGATACTCACCGGAATGCGTTCCCGCAGTTCGCCCGCGCTCACCACCTCGACCGAGCCGGGGATATCAGCGATGCTGGTTTCCCGCCCCCGGGCGGAAGTGACGATCTCTTCGGTGACGAAAGGCGCGGGAATCAGGATCACGGTCAAAGGCGCATTCCTCGGCGTTTCGAGCGGAA
This sequence comes from Candidatus Latescibacterota bacterium, assembly GCA_041690195.1. Lineage (GTDB taxonomy): Bacteria > Latescibacterota > Latescibacteria > Latescibacterales > Latescibacteraceae > JAWLHT01. The sequence goes on along the minus strand of JAWLHT010000073.1, from coordinate 17,282 downwards.
ATGTCTGGGCGGCGTAGCCGACGGCCGAAACATGGATCGTGTGTTCTCCCACGGCGACATCACGGAATGCGAACTGTCCGTTGCGTCCGGTTGTCACACCAAGATTCAGGTCGCGTATCTGTACCGAAACGCCTTCCAGCGCTCTCCCGGATTCGGCGTCGACTACCACGCCCTCGACCCGGCTGACCTGGTTTTGTCCTGTGGCGGAGCCAGCCGTGAAAACCGTGAGCGTCAGCAGTACCGCAATCTTTATCCATGTTTGCATTACCCGTTCCTTTCCTTGTCAGGTGAGCATGACCGACCGGAGTGTCACGCCGGGAATGTTTCCCAGCGCGCCTCCGATGGCGCCGATTTCCTGCGTTTCCGCTTCGAGCAGAAGAGAGATTACTGATATTCCCCGTTCGCGAAAGGGAACCCCCAATCTTCCGCACACCGCCTCGCCGTGCTTGCTCAGAACATCGTTCACGCGGGCGGACATGGCCCGGTCCCGTACCACGATGCTTATGGCGGCTATTCGCTTCTCGTTCTGACTCATTGTAACTTCCCCGGTATTGACGGTTGACGATTCGGGTCCAAATGGTGCGCTCACCCGGGATGCACCGGCGGAATAGCCGGTGGGGGATAAAAAAAATCCCGGCGAAAAAAACGCCGGGGGCAATGAAAATCCGCATCCGCTCAGCCTCGGGGGGTTCCCACGGCATCGGGATACGCTCGGATGATCCGCCCCCTTTGTCTTCAGGTCGCCCTTTGACGCAGGAGTAATGTCCTATTTTCAATATACACTCGCCAGGATGACGGACGCAAGTGGGAAAAGACGGGTTGTGAAATAAATCACAGGAAGGCCATGCCTTCCGGCGCGCCCGGTTCCACCCGGTTCCTTCCGTTATCTTTCGCGGCATAGAGCATCCGGTCCGCCCTCCGGAAAAATGCCGCGGTTTCTTCTCCCGGAACATACTGGGCAACCCCCAGACTGATGGTTACCTTCGGCGTGTCCTCGCCGGAGAATTCATCCACTGTTTTGCGAAATTTACGGGCCAGGGCGCAAGCTCCGGAAAGGGGAGTTTCCGGCACGATGACCGCGAACTCTTCGCCTCCGATGCGGCAGAAGCTGTCGGTCTGACGGATTTCGCCCCGAGCCAGGCGGGTGAGTTCCTGCAACACACGGTCGCCTTTACGGTGTCCCCAGGTGTCGTTCACCGCTTTGAAATGATCGATGTCCAGCAGGATCAGGGAGAGGGGACGGTCATACCGGCGGGCACGCAGCATCTCCTCTTCCAGACGGGTTTCATATGTGTACCGATTGAATGCCCGGGTCAGTGGGTCGATATGGGCGAGGAGTTCCAGCCGGTTCCGAACCTGGTTCCGGTTGAACCGGATGAAGAAAAGGATAACCATGATGTTCAGCCCCATCAGCACGAACACCACACGGAACAGCCTCAGTTTTGCCTCGGAAGCGAACTGGGCGGCGAGCACAGCGTTGCTGGCGATTACCCAGCACCGTTCGCTTTCGGCCATAAGAATCGCGCGTGATTCCTGGGCGGGCTGTTCCCGATAGTCCCGAATCGCCTTCGTCATCCGGCTCCACTGGATCCGGAGCAACTCCACCTCGTCATGCGCAAGACCGTCGGTGAACGGTGGTCCGGCGGCTGTTCCGTTAAATCCGGCCAGGAGCGAGTCAATCTCCGCGATCGGGCCAAGGGCATGGATTCCGGCGATTTCCTGTTTGGCGACCCTCTGCATGGAGCCGCGGACGATTCCGAGATGGTTGATGGCCGACGCGTCATGTTGGAGTGATTTTACCTGGAACGTAATGAATCCCGCGGTGGCCGCTCCAATGCAGATTAACCCGGTGGCGATCAGGAGCAGATAGCGCGATGTGGTGAATTCGGATGCCATTTTCGCCTCCCCCGGTTCGATTACTTCCCGAAAGAAAAAACCCGGTCGAAACGCGGTTCGATCACCATGTGTCCGGCCCGGTTAATAAATCCCCACTTCTTTCCGACCCTCACCGCCGCGAACCCTTCGCTGAACGGGAGCGCCTCATCATACTGCAAGGGTACGGCGAATCTCCCTGAACCGTCGAGATATCCCCACTTCGGGTCACCCCGGCGGTTATTCATGATGTCCCTTCCCTTGACAGCGCCGAGCCCTTCGGAAAAATCGGTGGCCAGGTCGAAATAGTGGGAGCGGGCCTCCCCGGAGGCATCGATGTACTTCCACCCCGTGCCGACCTGCACCGTCGCCAGTCCCTCCCGGAATATCCAGGCGTCATCGAATTTCGGCGGAATGATGAACTCGCCATCCCGTGCGATGTATCCCCACTGCTTTTCGCACTGAACGAAAGCCCGTCCCTCACTGAACCACCAGGCCATCTCGAATCGCGGTTCGATCACCAACGTCCCGGTTGTATCGATATATCCCCACGCTTCGCCCACCTGTACGGGGGCAAGTCCTTCCGCAAAGGATCCGGCGTCATCGTATACCGGCTCGACCCGCAACCTCCCCATATGGTCAAGAAATCCGAAACGGTTTCCGGATTTGACCCGGGCGAATCCTTCCCGAAAATTATCAGCGCCGTCGAATCGGGGTTCAACCACCCATGCACCGGTGGTGTCAATGTATCCCCAGACCGCTCTCATTTTCACCCGGGCCCGGTTTTCGTGGAAATCATCGGCCTCATCGAACCCGGGCGGAATGGAGAGGGTTCCGCTCCGGTCCAGATATCCCCACTGGAAATCGGTTCTTACCCGGGCCCGTCCGCAGGAGAACGATTTGGCCTGGTAGTGGGACGGCTTGATGACCGTACGGCCGCGCTTGTCAATATACCCGAACTTGTATCGTACGTTTACGAGCGCCAGCCCTTCCGAAAAGGGGGATGCGTCACGATAGGAAGGTTTCACCACCCACACGCCGGTGGTGTCGATGAATCCCCATACGGCCCCGGTTGAAACAAGCGCCAATGGAGTGGATTCGGTGATGTCACGGCGTTCTCTTGCGCATCCTGCCGCAAACATGAGAACGGTGCAGACCAGCCCGAGGCGAACGGAGACGTTTGGATGAAGCATGGGTGGTGCACTTTCCGGAAAAGGGAGGGCATCGCTTTTTTTGATTATGCAATATACAGCATGGAGGGATACCGGCCAAACCGGTTTTGCGGAGCCCCGGATATGCAAATAATTCTTTGGAACCTCCAAAAAAACTTGACTCTCCCGGCGTTGCTCATCTATATTATCAGACAATCATGTAACGGTGTGAAACCGAAGGGTTTCTCAAAGGTTTACCGGTATTCCTTTCCCGGAGCCGTACGTCCATGCCCCCATCCAAACGCGAAGACATGCCCGAAAAGCGCATCAGCAGTGTCGGACGGCGGATTAATGCCCTCCGGCTGGCCCGGAACATGTCCATAGAGGATCTCTCCCGCAAGACCAGCGTCAGTTCGGTCACCATCTCCAATATTGAAAAGGGCGTGTACAGCCCCAAACTCAGCACCATTCTCGAAATCGCCAAAGCCCTCGGCACCACCATCATGTTCCTGGTTGAAGATGTGGAAGGGCCGCAGGTATTCAAAATAGAAAAGGACAAGCAGCGGTTTGTCTCCAAGAAAGGGGTGACGCTCCATGACTTCGGCCATGTTATTGTGGACCGTCGTGTTTCGGTCTACATCATGGAAATGAAGGAGGGGGCGGTTACCGAGGAGCACGATTCTTTTGATGGAAACGAGTTCATTCACCTCCTCTCGGGGGAAATCGTCGTGGAGGTCGAGGACCGTGTTGAGCGATTGGACGAGGGGGATTCGCTCTATTTTCACGGCTCCTACCGTCACGTGATCCGGGCGGAGAAGGCATCCAAACTGTTTTTTATCAGCGTTCACACCTGATTTCTCCTCAAGAAAAGGAGCATGTTATGGCGCGGGTATGCAGAGTTGGTATTGTTGGGGGAGGTATTTTCGGCCAGTGGCATCTGAAGGCCTTCACGCAGCTTCAGAACGAGGGCAAGGCGGAACTCGTGGCGCTCGCCGACCTGAAGGAGGACGCCCGGAACAAGGCGGCGCAGGATTATGGAGTCAAGCCCTATGCAGATTTCCGGGAGATGATCGAGAAGGAGAAGCTCGACGCCATCACCGTGGTGACTCCCGATGCCTTCCATGCAGATATTGCGGTGGGCGGTCTCGAAATGGGATGCCACGTTCTTTGTGAAAAACCGATGGCCACCTCTCTCCCGGACTGCTACCGGATCGTCGAGGCTTCCGCCAAGGCGCCGGACCGCATGTTCATGGTTGACTACCACAAGCGCCTCGATATGTACCACGTGGAACTGGAACGCGCTGTCCGGGACGGTGAACTGGGTTCGGTACAGTACGGGTCCGCCTACATGGAGGACCGTATCGAGGTTTCCCGCGACTGGTTCAAGAACTGGCCCGCCGGGTCTTCCCCCATGTGGTTCATCGGCGTGCATTTCATCGATCTCATCCGCTGGGTCATCAAGTCCAACGGTAAAACGGTTTTTGCCAACGGCCACAAGGACAAGCTGAAGAGTCTCGGGCTGGACTTCTGGGATAGCCTTTCCGCGATGATCGTGTTCGAGAACGGCGCGAATTTCACCGTGGACGCCTGCTGGATTCTCCCCGACGGCTTCGAGGCCATCGTGAATCAGGCCATTCGGGTAGTCGGAACCGAGGGAATTTTCGAGGTGGACAGTCAGGACCGCGGCGCGGGCGCTTGCCTCAAGGGCCAGACCCAGAAGTCCTATAACCTCGGCGTGTACTCCGAGAAACGCACACCGGACGGCAAAGTGATTTACGGCGGCTACGGCATCCACTCCATCATGGAGTTCGCGGACCACGTCAACTATCTCCTGAACGGCGGGGCCATCCAGAATCTGAAGGGTCTTTACGCGGATGCCAACGACGGACTCGAAGTCTCCAAGATCGCCGTAGCGGCGCACATGAGCGCCGAGGCCGGCGGAAAACTCATCGATCTCTCCACTTTATGAGGAAAAGGATACCATGAGCGGCAAGCCGATCATCAAGATCACGGATTACATCGAGCGGGAGCTCGATTACGAGCGGGAGCAGCTCGCCGCGCTCGGCGTGGAGTTTTCCGCGCACCAGATGAAGACCGCCCCGGCGGAGGAACTGGTCCGGGAATTTCGGGACGCAGACTACCTCGTGGTGAACATGGCCCGCATGACCCCGGAGGTCATGGCCGGGCTGGATAACGTGAAGGTCATCATCCGTCACGGCATCGGATACGACAATCTCAATCTCCCGGCGGCGACCGAGGCGGGCATCATCTGCGCCAACGAACCCACCGCATCGAGCGAGGATGTGGCCGAACAGGCCATCACGCTCATGATGGCAACATGGCGGAAGCTCTTTATCCAGAAGGAAATCCTGGAAGAATCGGTCCGTCAGCAGAAATGGGTTTTCGACCGCATCTATCCCGTCTACCGTATGGGCGGCAAAACCCTCGGCATCGTGGGCTGCGGGAACATCGGGAGCATCGTGCTCCGCAAGATGCGCTCCTTCGGGATGCGCATCCTGGTGTGCGATCCCTACCTGTCCAAAGAGCGGCTCGCCGAACTGGACATCGAGCACACCCCGCTGGAGACCGTGCTGGCGGAATCGGACATCGTTACCGTTCACGTTCCAGTCACCCGGGAAACACGGGGCATGTTCAACGCGGACCTGTTCGCGATGATGAAACCCACGGCCATCCTCATCAACACCGCCCGCGGTCCGGTGGTAAATGTCCCCGATCTGGCGAAGGCCCTCCGGGAAAAACGGCTGGCCGGTGTGGGCATCGACGTGTATGATTTCGAACCGCCGACTGCGGATTTCGAATTGTTCGGTCTGGACAATGTCGTTCTGACCCCGCACCTGGCTTGGTACAGCGAGGAAGGCGGATGGGATATCCGGGTGATGATCGTGGAAGACCTCAAACGCTGCCTCGAAGGCAAGCCGCCCAAGAGCGTGGTGAATCCCGAGGTTTTCAAAAGCCCGAATCTCAAAATGAAGGTCCAGTAGTTTCCATCAGAGACGTGGAGAATGAAAGAGAGGAACTGGCGCGGATTCCGACGGGCATAACCGTTTCCGCGCTCCCCCGGGCTTTCCCTTCTCGCCTCGGTGCCTTTGTCCCCTTGCCCCTATCTTTTTTCTGAAGGAATACGCAATGATCGCCAATGTAAAGACGCCCATTCCCGGGCCGAATTCACAGAAGTACAAGGAGCTTTCCGCCAAGTACGAGTCCGGCTGCCTGAACGTCCAGGCGCCCATCGTCTGGGACCATGCCCGGGGCGTACAGGTCTGGGACGTGGACGGCAACTCCTTCATCGACTGGACGAGCGGAGTGCTGGTGACCAATGTCGGCCACGCACACCCGAAGCTCGCCGATGCTATCGGCCGTCAGGCCCACCGCCTGCTCAACTGCTATGACTCTCCCACGGTGGAGCGCATCACCCTCGCCGAGCGCATGGTGAAGCTCGCGCCATCACACCTCGACACCGCGTTTTTCGCCACGGTCGGCTCCGAGGCGGTGGACGCCGCGGTCCGCGTGGCCAAGCATTACACCGGCAAGTTCGAGATTATCTCCTTCTACGGCGCTTTCCACGGCCGCACCATGGGAACCATGAGCCTGGCCGGGAAGACCGGGACCAAGAAGCATTTCGGACCGGTCGTGCCTGGAGTCCTTCACGTACCATTCCCCGATCCCTACCGGAGTCCCTTCGGCTCGGCGGCGAGCGGCGATGTGGCCGCCCAGTGCCTGGAATTCATGGACAAGGCGGTCTACGCCCAGTCCACCGGCGAGGTGGCGGCGCTCATCATTGAACCCTACCAGGGAGCGTCCGGATTCATCTTCCCTCCCGACGGGTTCCTCAAGTCCCTGGAGGGCTGGTGCCGCGACCGCGACATCCTCTTCATCCTCGACGAGGTCCAGGCTTCCTTCGGCCGCACGGGCAAGTTCCTCGCCCTGGAATGGGAGGACCTCAAGCCCAACATGGTCACTATCGGTAAGGGCATCGGCTCCGGCATGCCCATTTCCTGCCTCCTGGCCGAGTCCAAAATCATGGCCTCCCTTGGCGAAGGCGAAATGAGCTCCACCTGGGGCGGCAATCCCATCTGCACCGCGGCCACCCATGCCATCCTCGATATCTTCGAGGAGGAGCAGCTTGTGGAGAACGCCCGGAAGATGGGCGAGTACATGAAAGGCCGTCTCACCGGCTTGATGGATTCCTGCCGCTATCTCGGCGATGTCCGCGGCCGCGGTCTGGTCATGGGCCTCGACATTGTCAAGGACAGGAAGACGAAGGAGCGCGATCCCCAGACCACCCGGAAAATCATCGAGGAGTGCTGCAAGAACGGCCTCATCATCGGCGCGGTTTCCGGCAATGTCATTCGGGTCGCTCCACCGCTGGTCATCACGAAAGACGAGGCGGACGAGAGCCTCGACATCATGGAGAAGGTGCTCAAAAGCCTGTAGCCGGTTCCACGGCAGGGAAGCCCGCCCGACTTTACGTCGGGCGGGCTTCCGACATTGTGGGGAACGTAACGGTTTCGCCGTGAAGTTCGCTGCGTTCTCTGATTTATTGCTGGTTGAAATTCAGGAAGCCGGAAAAGACCGTACGCGGTTATTCTTCCGGGTATGCGGCGGGTCTATGAACCCCACCATAACTGTTTGCTGTTTGTGGCGCTCCCTTGGGGAGCAGACGACGGAGTTATGACCGATGATCGACAAGGATACCATTCTCGGGACCTGTCTCGGTCTTGAGAAAGAAATGACCGCTTTCCTCGACCGCCTGATGCGGTTCGAGTCCACCGGCGGGTACGAAGGCCCGGCCATGCGCTGGGTGTACGAGCAGTTCAGGGACATTGCAGACGAATGCGAACTGGTTCCCGTCTCCGAGGACATCGTGAACGACCCGGATTACGCCTTCCGCATGGATGAGCGGCCCTATGAGGGACGGCCCAATGTCCGCGTGGCGCTCAAGGGGGATGGAACCGGAAAGAGCGTGATCATGAACGCCCATGTGGATGTGGTTCCGCCCTCCAAGGGGCAGGAGCGCCCCTTCGACCCGTACGTGAAGGATGGCGCCATGTATGGCCGCGGGGCCTGCGACGACAAGGGGCAGGTCGCGGTGATGTGGACCCTCTTTATGGCGCTGAAGAAGCTCGGCATCCGTCCGAAGGGCGACATCATTCTGCATATCGTGATCGAGGAGGAGACCGGCGGCAACGGCACCCTGGCGCTCATCAGGAGAGGGGAGAAGGCGGACTGCTGCCTGGACCTGGAACCCTGCTCCAACAATCTCCTTACCTCGGTGCGCGGCGCGGTGTGGTTCACCGGGACGGTCTACGGCCGTGCGGGGCATTCCGGCTCGGCGGGGACCACGGTGAGCGCGCTCAAAATGGCCATCGAGGCCATGCGCATCATCGAGGAGTATCACGACGAACTCCTCGCCAAGACCCACGGTGATGATCCGCTCTTCCTCAAGTTTCCCAATCCCATGCCGGTGACCTTCGGACAGATGGAGGCGGGGGACTGGCCGGCCATGGCGCCCCAGAAGGCGGTGTTCAGGGGAGTGTTCGGTCTGCTAACCACCCCGAAGGAAGAAGTCATGCGGGAAATGGTGGAGCGGGTGAAGACGCGGGGTCCGGAGTGGCTGAAGGACAACTTCGAGATGACCTTTCAGTATCGTCACGACACCAGCCGCATCGACCCGAACCTTCCCTTTGTGCAAACCCTCAAATCCTGCTACGGGGAATTCGGCGTCAAGTCAGAAATCAGCGCCATGCCCGCCTCGGCGGACACCTGGTTCTATACCAACATCCTCGGCATCCCCTCGCTTTCCACCGGTTGCGGGGACCTCGTGAACGCCCATACCAGCCGCGAGCACGTGGTGCTGAAGGATATTCTCACCGAAACCGCGGTGCTCGTTCGGTTCATCCAGGAGTTCAGCGGGGTTCGTCCGGCCTGAAAGTTCAGTGCCGGATCGAATCTGGCCGGAAAAAAAACAATTGGCATCAATGGAAAAGGGCAACCCGCGGGCTGCCCTTTTCCATTATCCATGTCCGGTTTTCTCATCCGAAAAAGCCGCTGGGGTATTTCAGCGGTTCCGGGTCGCTCTGCACGGAGAAATCGTCTTCCAGTTCGTTCAGCTTCGCGGCGCGCCCGTTGAGGGCGAGCAGGGACTTGAAACCCGCGAGGAACACGGCCGCTTTTTCCAGCACCGCTTCATGGGTCTGCGGCATGGTTCCCCGCTCGATCATGCGCTGGAATTCGAGAAGCGGCGGGATGAAATAGTTTTGATAGCGGACTTCATTGTCGCTGCCCCGGGTGTAGGAGAGGCTTTGTTCATAGGTTCCCTTGTCGAAAATTACTTTCACCCAGCAGTTGGAATCATGATCGCTCGTGTTGTGCAGGGTGGCGTAGAAAGGGCCGATTTTTTCGTCTCGCGGCTTGAACTGGATGGTCCAGGTATCTGAACCGTACTTGTGGACGCTTTCGATGCTCCGGGAAACAGAGACACTTTCCACTCCTCCGCCGATCATGGCCAGGATTGCCCAGACACCGTGGAGGTCGTGGGTAATCTCCTTCGAGGAATTGAACGCCGCGACCGCCTGTATATTCTCCGCTCCCCACTCCTCGACTTTTCTGCGCATACCGTATACCTCCCGGCAATACTCCCAGGAAGATACCGCGATGAACGGGGTGCCATACTTTCTTGACATCTCCACGATCTTCTTCGCGTTTCCCAGATTGGAGATAAACGGGCGGTTGAAAAGCACCGGCACGCCCGCCTTGAGATAGGGCTCGGCAAGCTGGGGGAAGTAGTCCAGGTTCCTGATGTCGGTGATCATGACGCCGTCAACCTGGTCCGTCATGCCATCGAAACGGCTGACGGGTTTGGTTCCGAATGTTTCGCAGTACGACGCTACCCGCTTCGGGTCGTTGTCCCATATGTGAGTCAGTTCAAGACCGGTCATCCGGGTCGGTGTGAAGCCGCTCATGGGTGTACAGTTAATCAGCGGCCCCCAGATGTTGGGCATGTGGTGATGACTCGGGTGACAGGTCAGGACGCCGATGCGCAGCAGTTTGCTTCCGCTGGGAGAACGCTTTCTCCCGGGCTTCGCTTTCTGCTGCGCTGTGGAGGTTCCCGCTGCCAGCGCCGCGGAAGCCGCCGCGGCCGTTCCGAAAAAACTTCTGCGTGTTACGGACATAAATACCCCCTCGTTGAAAAAGCCGGGAAAATCAAAAAGGTGAAACGGTTATCGGGTTGAGTCAGAAAACAGGGCCAAATCATGGCGGGCGCAGCCAAAACCCCCTTCCGCCCTTGCGGCCACCTTCCCCCTTGCAGGGGGCAGGAAAAGACACTACTCATGCACGTGAGTCTTGCTTGTGCTGCTTCGGTTCTTTGCTGGCTTAACCCGATAACCGTAAAAGGTGAAGACCAAAAACGGTTCGGCCGGTTCGGCTCCGCGGGAGAGAAATCCCCCGGATCATCCACGCCGGTATTCGGCGAATGGTTCTTCCTGTTCACCCGAACCGGGGCATATCCGGATCAGGGCTTGATTTCGGTGATCTCCTGCCACCCGTCGATATGCGAGCCGCCTTCCAGAAGAACATCGTTCACATTCACCCGGTTCACCAGACGGGTAACTCCTTCGGGATCCTGGTACGAATATCCGGATTGATGGATAACGAAATGCCGGTCGTCCACCTTGCCGAGGTACATCGCGATATGACCGGGGTCGCCGGCCAGGGTGATTCCCGGTTCGCAGGTATCGAGATACTTGATTTTTGTTTCCCGCCCGGTCGTGTTCCGGGGAAATGCGTACACATGATCGGAAGAGTGGAGCTGGTGTGTGGTCCAGCGGCCTGTGGTGATTCCGAAGGTGCGGAGAACAGCCCGGACAGTTCCGCAGCAGTCCCGCTCGTTCCGCTCGTCCGCCCAGCCATAGGGTCGGTACAGTACACTGAACACGGTGTTCAGAATGTTGCGTTGCGTGTACGGCTGGTATCCCACGCTTACCCGGGCGTCCGGCCTGACCCAGGCCGTAACGAATTCAACGTTTCCATCGGGCTTCCTGACCGGCACGGAAACCTGAAAACCGGAGGACGTTTTTTTGATCAGCCGGATCCGGGCGCCCAGGTAGAAATCAACCAGATGGCTGCTGAACCTGTTGTCTCCGAACACGGGTACCTTGTGGGCGGTCGCGACAAGGAAATCCTGCGCTTCCACGTACCTGCGGATCGACTGCGCATCGCTGAGTGCCACATTGGCCGCAGGAATCCAGCCAAAAGCGATCTCGCTCCGGACATAGCACCAGTCGTTAGCCGGCGAGAAAAGGAGCACCGCCACCGGTTGCGCCATGTCGAGCCCGCCGGACTGGGCTTCGTCCAGCCATCCTCCGGGGCCCCCGTACACTGCATCGCTGGTCGGCATCGCCCGGTTCAGGGTGTGCGATACAAGGATGCCGTAACGCGGGGTGATTGTTTCGGGGATGGCGTTCATGTCGATACGGGACATCACTTCGCTGATTTGCCCCTCGGTCCATTTCCCGTGGCGATAATCGTACTTGCGGGAAAGATCAAAGGCCTGCATGTGGCGTTCGAGCCGAACCCGGAGGCTGTCGCCGGAAAAGGTGCGAATTGCCAGCGGGTCATCCCCGGCTGGCTGGAGGCCGAGGGTACGGTCCCGCTCCTCTATGGTGGGGTAGAAGGAGAACGGGTCACCGTTAATATCCGTGCAGGTGAAGGCGCGGGTACGGTTGTTACGGTTCAATTCATGTATCTGGGCGGGGGTCATGATCACCCGGTCGGGATTTGCAATTCGGGAAATCCAGAAATCCGCACTCTGCATGGCTTCTGTGACTCCGGGCACGACTTTCGGCGCCAGTTCCACCTGCCGTTGAGGCTGGGCTGCGCTCAGGGAAACCGAGCACACCATGAAAAAGAGCGTCGCATACAGCATCGAAACCCTCATCGAATACTCCTTTCCTGCCGGTTTCGTATGGTGCGTCCGCGCAGGCAGCGGGCGCACCGTTTACTGCAGACAAGCTTCAGAGATAATCACGTTAATATACAGCATGGCTTACAGTGTTTCCAGTGGAATGAAAACATGCTTTCTCCTTTCCTGCAGACAAACGAGAGTGCGAGCGAACATGAAGTGAAGGGCAGGGGAGCACAAGGGGAATGCGGGCTGAATTCGGCCTTGATATGCGATGGTGCAGCTTTTTATCCGACGCTATCTTCTTCCCGTGGCTCAGTACTTCGCTTGTCTTTGGGCTTTGTGCACTGCTGTTAATACACGCTCGGGACCGTTCGACCCCCGTATGCTGTGAATGGGGGCATGTTCGGAGTGAGCCGCAGAATTATTCCCCCAAACCGTTTTTTTTCCTATATTACGGGCGTGTGCTACCCGGAAGGAGTATTGATGAAATCCTTGCTCGGCATTGTCGGCAGTCCGCGTCGAAACGGTAATACCGCTGTGCTCGTTTCCCGTCTCCTGGAGGGAGCGCGTGCTGAGGGCGCCTCCACGGGTATTGTCTTCCTCGGCGATCTCACCATAGGGGAGTGCGACGGGTGTCATGCCTGCTGGCGGGGGCTGGAGTGTGTGCGGCGCGATGATATGAACGCCCTGTATCCCCGGATCATGGAAGCGGATGTCCTGGTGTTCGGCACCCCTGTCTACTGGTGGGGGCCGACAGCGCTCATGAAAGCATTGATTGATCGCTTCGTCTATTTCAATTGTCCGGGAAACCGCGCCCGTATTTCCGGGAAATCAGCCGCGGCGGTTATTCCCCTGGAGGAAACCGAACCGGATTCCTGGGCGCCGGTCGCAGACTTTTTTATCCGCGCTTTCCGGTATCTGGAGATGAACCCTTCCGGTATTCTTGCGGCTCCGGGAGTCACCGGCCGGAGTGACGCCGCTAACCGTCCCGAGCTCATGGACGGGGCGTTCGAACTGGGGAGAAGTCTGGTGCGCGGAGAGTTACCTGAGGTTCGCGGGGCATCCGGGGAGGACGAATGAACACCCTGACCGTTGTTTTCTTCGCCGTGCTTTTTGGGGTTGTGCTCCTCACGGGCATGATTCGTCTTGTTCTATTCCTGGTTCGCCGGAGACTGCTCCGCCGTGCCCGGGAGCGCTTTCCGGAATCGGAGATTGTCAGGCTCTCTCCCGACGCCAACTATTTTGGCCGGAAAACCCGTGGTGTGGCACAGGTCCGGGGAAATGGGGTTCTTGTCCTTACCCGGCGCGAACTCTGGTTTTCCCTCGCCGCACCCCGAAAGGACACGGCAATTCCTCTCCGGGATATCATTTCCGTGCGCATCGAAAACAGCTTTCTCTATAAAACGGTTTTTCGCCCCCTGCTCGTGGTGCGCTTTTCGTTCGAGGGCGATCACGACGAAATCGGATGGTGGGTTCCGGACGCGGAGTTGTGGATGCGGGAGATAGAGTCGCTGCGGAGCCGGGGGTAACGTGCTGTATCCGCGGGTCCGGAGCGGCGCTGGTTCCCCGCAAGCCGCCGCTGATACGAATGCAATGTCACGCCGGGGGGAAGGCGGCGCTTCCGGCCGGACGATGGCTAATCAAGCAGTTTGTCCTGACATACCCGTGACTGGGAATCGTCAGATCCTTTGGAAACAGGAATGCCGTGGAATGCACCCCATGTGTTCCCGGCTCAAATCGGCTTCCGGAAGGCGAAGCCGGTTCGTTCCCGGATTCACATGCCATTTTATTATACACAGAGAATCATGATGCAAAGAAATCAGCGGCTGATTATTGTCCTCAGTACCCTTCTGATTGTTGGATTTCTCGTCACCAGCCTCGCCAGTTTTTTCGTTTCCCGGGCTTCTCTCGGCTCCCAGATTTCCTTGAACGCCCTTCCTCTGACAAGCGACAACATATATTCCGAGATACAGCGCGATCTCCTGATCCCGATCAATATTTCGTCCCTGATGGCGACGGACACCTTTCTTCGGGACTGGGTGATTGCCGGTGAAAAAGACTCCACGAGAGTCATCCGCTATCTGAAGGACATTCAGCTTCGGTACAACACCTTCACCAGCTTTTTCGTATCGGACAAAACCAGGAACTATTATCAGTCCGACCGGATACTGAAAAAGGTTGCGCGCGAAGAAGAGCGGGATGCGTGGTATTTCCGGGTGCGGAGTATGCAGGAACCGTACGAGATCAATGTCGATCCGGATATGGCTCACCAGGATGCCATGACTATTTTTGTGAATTACCGGATGCGCGATTATGAAGGAAACTATATCGGGGCTACGGGTGTGGGGCTTGCTGTCACCGCGGTAAAGGAACTGATAGAAAGTTATCAGCACAAATACGGCCGCCGAATCTTCTTTATGGATAGTCAGGGCAGGGTAACCCTGCACGGGTCGTCCTTTCCCGGAAGTATCTCCGGCATTGACGACATGAAAGATCTTGCACCATTGCGTGACAAGATATTCAATGGGGGCTCCGGTTCGCTCCGATACCGAAGCGGCGGAGAAACCAGATATCTGAACACGCGCTATATAAAAGAGTTTGATTGGTATCTCTTCGTGGAGCAGGCTGATGCTGCAGCCATGCGGGGCATTTTCAACACCCTGTTGGTGAACCTTCTGGTGTGTCTTTTCATCACGCTGGTGGTGATGAGTTTGACCTGGGTCACCCTTTCATCCTATCAGAAGACCATGGAGAACATGGCCGCGACCGATAAACTCACCGGATTCTATAATCGCCGGACATTCGACGTGATTCTCGAACAGGCGATCCGGGATTCCCGTCGGAGCGGTGCGCCCCTTTCCCTCATTCTCTTCGACATTGATCATTTCAAGGAAGTGAACGACACTTTCGGTCACCTGGCGGGGGACGCCGTCATTGCCAAAATCGCGGAAGCCAACCGGGCCAGCCTCCGTGAATCGGATGTTTCCTGTCGCTGGGGAGGCGAAGAATTCATTGTTCTCCTGAAGGGGTGCGGCCTGAATGACGCCTGCGCCATGGCCGAGAGAATACGCGCCGTCATTCAGGAAACCCCTGTTGCGTACGAAGGCAGGAATATTACCGTATCGGTCAGCCTCGGTGTGGTGGAATACTCGTCAACTGAGGAAAAAAGCGATCTGATCAAACGGGCCGACCGTGCCATGTACGCAGCCAAAGAAAGGGGGCGGAACTGCTCCGAACGGGGGTGAACAACCTGTTGCGGGACTTTGAATCTCCGGATTGCAGGCAAGTAAATCCGGAATACCCGCCGACGCATGCTCCGACTCCTGATCGACTTCAGAACTTGACCAGATAGGTGATCTTGAATATCCCGGTGCTGGAAAGGGACCGGAACCGGTCCTCCGCATCATCCCATAGCTGGTTGTAGACAAGGTAGACGTCGCTTCCGACCTGCGGAATGTAGTGAAGACGGAAGTTCAGGTTCACCTGCTTTGTTTCGCTGTTCCACTGGACAAACGCACTGGAATTCACCCGGGTGGAGAAGTCCACCACCAGCCGGCCACCGTAATCACGGGTTTCAAAGCTTCCCTCGTCGATACGGATGCGGTTGTATGCGGCATCGAGGCTGAAAGAATAATACCGGCTCACCTTGAACAGCCATTCCGCGTCCAGGGAGGATCGCTTTCCGTTGTAAAAATCTCCATGACGTCCGGAGATATCCAGTGCAATGGGGCGACGCTCACTTGTGACGAGATCGAACCTCCCGCTCCGCCACGTGTATACTCCCCTGGGTATGGTAACATCCCGGTAGATACGGAACCGGTCCCCGATGTATTCGTAGTAATCCCCCACGATGAATTCCAGTGTGTCACCTGAATTCAACTCAATGCCGAAAGGACGGAATTCTATCTCCCGTGAGATAAGCCGGGTTCCGGGATCGGTCATATACAGCAGGTCCAGAGGACGGAAGAGGAGCTTTTTGGTGTGTGCCAGCCCCGGACGGGGGGAGAAAATGTACCGCGCTTCGGTTTTGCGGTATCCGGTTCGGTTTACAAACCCCATTTCCGGTTCGTAGTTGGAGCCGATTACATGGTGCAGGAACATGAAATCATTCTGGTCGTTGGGGTAATCGAGCTGGAAACGCCAGGCACGATTACCGTTTTCAACATCCGGCAGAAGTGCTTCCGCGAAATAAAAATTGATGTCGAGATTGCGGCTGCCGAGGAACCGGTCCGTTCGATAGGCGGCATCGACTCCCCATGTCTGGCTGGAATGCTTATGGTCGGCCACATTGGTGGCAATGAAGCCGATGTAGGATTTCGCCAGAACATTCCGCTTCATCCGGACAGCGGAATAGTTGGTGGAAGGGACGCCGCCCTGCTCGTCGGTTTGCATGGTTATAACCCCGAGATCGTTGTTCCCGGCTTTCCCGACCAGTTTGGCGCCGCCCAGAATGGGAACCTGTTCGCGGCTTTCGGTAAGCCCGATCCGACGAGAGTAAAAGGGAGTGGATACCTTGGAGGCAAATTCGAATATCTCCGACCCTTCCAGGAAAAACTCCCTCTTTTCCGGATAGTACGGATCGAAACGGGTAAGATTGATCTGCTCGCGGTCGCTCTCCACCTGTGCGAAATCGGTGAAGGTGGTGAGGTCGAGCGTGAGCTGCGGGGTCAATGGATATTTCAGATCGAGACCATACTTGATGCTTTCATCCGCTTTCTCTCCGGCCGTTTTCTCCAGTCCGCCTAAAGCGAACGGTTTGAAATCGATTTGTCTGGACCGCTGCACCCCGCTCAAACCGGTGAGGATACCGCACCTGGAGAGCTGAAAGAGGCCGTCGTTGCGTCCCCAGGAGGTCCACAGGGCCTCTTCGTTCCTCCGGCGAATGATACGCCGGAAATTTATGCCCCATTCCTGCTCCTCCGCAGCGGAGAAGCGGAGCGTTTTGAACGGAATCTCGATCTCCGCACACCAGCCGTAATCGGTCAGCCGCGCCGCGACATCCCATATGCCGCTCCAGTCCGGATTTGGGTTGCCGCTCCCGGTGGAGAGCAGTGCATCATACCGGACGCCGTTGGGGTTGGTCATGAAGAGATATCCGCTCCGGAAGCCGCGAAATGGGTCAATCACCATCGCGAAGGTATCGTCGCTTCCCATTTCCGAATCCCGCTTCAGATCCTTGCGGACTATGCCTTCCGGCTCGGAGTCGAGGCATTTCACCCCGATATAGAGTGCATGCTCGTCATAGAGAATCCGTACTTCGGTGCGTTCGGTCGAAGGTGCGCCTTCCAGCAGTTCCCGTTGGATAAACCCGTCGGCGGGAGCGGATGCTTCCC
>JAWLHT010000072.1:0-18953 GCA_041690195.1 Candidatus Latescibacterota bacterium | reverse complement strand
TGCGCCTGGGGACTCAGTGTCCGAATGTCTGTTTTTTCCATATGATTAATATAATCAATACCTTAAAAAATTCATACATTTATCCACCGGAGCAATAACCTTTCATCATTGACTCCGCACTTCTCTTTGGACTTTGGATTGTGAACCTTGGACTCTCTTTTCTCATCATCCGCTCGGGAGGGCTCGGCGATTCCATCCTGACCCTCCCGGTCGCGGTCAGGCTCCGCGAGGTGCATCCGGACGCCGGACTCCATGTGCTCGGCAACGGGAACATGCTCGACGCGGCACGTTTGAGCGGACTGTTCGAAAGCTTTCATTCCCTGGACGAGGCAGGATTCGCCGCACTGTTTACGGGGAATGAGCCGACCCGGTTTCTCCGCTCGTTTTTTTCGCAGTTCAACCGGGTTTTCTGCTTTTCCGCCGGAAACGGAGAGGAGATCGCCCGCATCGTCCGGGAATCCGGCGCCCGTTCCTGCCGGGTGCTTGACCCGCGTCCGCCCCGGAACTGGGATCGTCACATCACGGAATATTTCCTCACTATTATAGACTCCGTTATACCTTTCCCGGCAATTCCGCCGGCCCTGCCGGCAGCCCCGGCGCATCAATCCGGAAAAGAACTGCTCGCGATTCATCCCGGCAGCGGGGGAGTTCCCAAGACCTGGCCGCTGGAACGGTTCATGGCGGTCGCGGAACGATGGCACGGGGAAACGTTGTTTCTGCTGGGTCCGGCGGAAATGGAGCGCGGATACATGGATCGGATTCCGGAGCGTTTTCGGGTGGAAGCCAATCCGTCATTGGTGGAAGCCGCCGCTCTTATCAGGGGAGCTTCGCGCTATCTCGGGAACGATTCCGGAGTGAGTCATCTTGCGGCGATGTGCGGAACACCCTCGGTCGTGCTCTTCGGTCCGACCGCCCCGAAGGTGTGGCGGCCTTGGGGAGAACGGGTTCTCGTGATTGCCTCGTCGGATGGAAGCATGGAAGGGATCGGAGTGGAAGAGGTGGTGCGTGCAGTGAAAAGTGTATGACCTCGCCTCATCCATGAATGAGACTATGCGGTGGAGTCAGCAGGACGGAATATTCGGCGGCTCAGGTGAATCATGGCGGAGTTTTATACGAAGTGGCGAGCAAGCGGTTAAAATGACCCCGGCTGGGGGGGTTCGCGACCCGCCCCTGCCGGCAGATGATTCCTGCTGTCTGGACACTGAATGCGTATTACTCACTGATCCGTTGCCCGGTGATACCGAAAACACGGGACAGAATGGTACGGGATAGCGCATGGCCGTCCCCCCATATCCGCATTGTCCCGTAACACAACGCTTTTCATTCGCAGAACTCGGAACGTTTCGCCTTCACATACTCCGCGTCCGAACGGCGAAGGTAGACCGGCTGGAGTTCGGCGGGGTTCTGTCCACCGCCGGACTCGAAAACCATCAGGCCGAGCTGCGCCACGGCGAGCGCGGAGGGCTTGGCCGCCTCTCCCGTAATGAACTCCAGGGCGGGACCGCCGGGGGCTTCCAGGAGCGGGCGGAATTTCTCCGATGCGGGCCCGGTAATCGTCACCGTCTCCTTGAAACCGGTGAGAATCGCCCCCAGTTCAGCCAGCGGAACCGTGGCGGGTTCAACCACCACCTCCGGTCGCCCGGAACCGACCCGGTAGACGGCGGTGTAGGCTTCCTGACGCTTGGCGTCGAGGAGCGGGCAAACCAGTCCTCCCTCGCGTCTGGCATTCCAGGCCAGCGCCTCCAGCGTGCCGATGGCGCAAGTCCCGACTCCGAGACCGTAGGCCAGCCCCATGGCGGTGGCGATGCCGATCCTGAGTCCGGTGAAGCTCCCCGGACCGGCCGATACTGCGATGCCGTCCAGGTCGCGCACGGTGATGCCCGCTTCTTCCGCCAATTCGGAGATGAAGCCGACCAGGAGCTCGCAGTGCGAAGAGCGGGAGTCGAGGTGACGGTCGAACTCGCGGCCGTTTGCGGTCAGCGCCGCCCCGAGCCGTTCTGTGGCTGTTTCGATACCGAGTATGTTCATGGTGATCGTTATTCTCATCTGAAAACGAAGAAAATGATATTCCTCACGCAAAGGCGCGAAAACGCAAAGAAAAGATAAGAAACAAGTAAAGACGCGGGGAAAGCATTGATGAACTACGATAAATGCTGATGGAATCATTTTTCCACCAGGCTTTTATCATTCCCATTACCCACATCCCGTTCAGACCATCTTTCCCCTTTGTGCCTTTTCCACTCTGGGCTTTGGGCTGATAGGCACGCTCTGGCTCTCAGAACCATGCGCCCGACGGCTTGACGAACGGCGGAATTTCCCGCTTCATGGCCCAGTGCGCGGCGCGCCAGTGAAGTTCCCGGTATTCATCCATGATCCAGGGATCGGTGGTATGTCCGGCCCCGAGACCAACCACCCGTCCATTCCCGGAATCCAGAGCCCACCCGGCGATATCGGTACGATGGTCGCTTTCGCCGGTGGTTTTGAAGAGGGCAACAGCCCGGCTGTCGGTTAACTCCACTCCGAAATTCTCATCCAGGCCGATGTCGAAATCCTTCATTCCCCTGGTGACCGGATGGACCTGGTTGAAATCGTGATGGCGGACCCGCTGCACCGGACCGTGCATGCGTCCCTTGATTCCCATCATCCGGTTGAACTTCTCCCGGTCGGGGGTCCAGATGGTGCAATGGAGCGCCATGAATCCCATGCCGCGTTTGGTGACATTATCCACGATGGCGTCTTCCAGCGCATCGGACATGTAACCGTCGTCCTTTGCGCTCACCGAGGGCCGGTTGTCGACGAGGGGGCCCATGGTCCATCCGAAAATCGGCCCGCCCCAGCGGGTGATGACCAGCAGATCGGCGTCCGAAATCACTTCGGGTGTTATCTGACGGGCATCCTGTGCGGAATAGATTCGCCATCCGGTGTCCTTGAAGGTATACCGGATGGAATACTCCTGGGTGAAGCCGTTGTGTAGATAGTCGCCACCGAGATAGACGACCTTGGTTTCGCCCGGCGCCTTGCGGCGGACGGCAGCTCCGGCCGGAGCGGCGAGCATCGCGGCGGAAGCCGCGGCAGCCAGCCCGGTTTTCATGGCATCGCGGCGGGTTGGTTCGCGCCGATGGGACATGTCTTTTTTCTCCCTTCGCAACCTGAGTGTTTCCGGTCCCGCAGTTACCTGCTTCGTTTACGGTTCGACCACATGATGCTTCCCTGTTTCAGACACGCCATACCGGTCAGGACTGCGGCATGGTTAAAGGTCCCGGGGAAACGGCGTACGTATCGCCTCCCGGCGCCCGCCGCACCGGATTGTCCGGTATTTCTCTCACCCCTTCCGCTCCACGGTCGGCATGTCAGTTACAACGCATTGGGCGGGGGAACCAGGTGGCGCAGATTTTCGATGGCGATATCCACGTGGTACTGGCCGTTGCCCAGCGCGAAGCAGCCGTGACCGGGATAGAACTCCTCCACCCCGAGGTTCGCCAGCCTGGGCATGGAACGCCGCATCTCGGCCATGTCCGATCCCACGCAGTTGAGGAACATAAGCTTGCCGCCGTGCACCACCACATCTCCGCTGAAGAGAATGGTGCGACCCTCCATCTTCACCAGATAGCACATAGACCCTTCCGAGTGCCCGGGGACGGATATGGCCTCCAGGGTGAAATTCCCGAAGTTGAATACTTCCCCGCCCTGTAACTCCTGTTCCGGTTCGCAGGGAGGGAAAATATAGTCCAGGGGATAGAAGCCGTCCGCCTTGGCGATATCCAGAGCCAGACCCTTCTCGTCGCCGGTGCGCAGAAGCCAGGCTTCGTCGTGGTGGATGTAAACCTTGAGCCCGAGCTTTTCCTTCAGCTCGGCGCACCCCCCGGCATGATCGGAATGGACGTGGGTAACAAAGAGGTACTTTACGTCCCGGGGATCGAGTCCGTCTTTCCGGATGTTCTCGATGATGCGGTCCACATCAATTCCCACCCCGGCGTCAATCATGACATGACCGCCGGGACTCTCGATAAGGTAGACATGGGAATCGGCCTTGTTGGAGATGAATATCCCGTTCTTTCCGCTCCCCACAAGATAGATGCCGTCGGTAATCTTCATGGTGCACTCCTTTGGTAAAAAAGGTCAGGAGATGAGGAGGGGACACACTTCCTCACAAGCTCCCGCTGATGATCACTATTCCAAAGATATGCGACACCGGGAGGTTTGGCAAGCGCGGGAATGGGGAGATTGCGGGGAGACCCGGCACCCCGGAATTCGCGTCGCCGGAGCCCGGTCCAGTATGGATTCACGCCGGAGCGATAGACCCGATGCCATCCCCGTGTCCGTTCGCGAACGGACACGGGAATATTCGACGGGGAGGGAGCCTATTTCGCGGCGGCTTCCATTTTGGAGAGCAACTGCCAGGTATAGAGCAACTGCCGGGGCAGATGGAAGCAGCCTTTCCAGGCCGAACCCTTGAAGGTGTGGGACACCGAACCGTCACGATGCAGATACCCGAACCACTCGCCATAAACCGGGTCCGGATGGTGGGTGAAGGAATAATCGTGCACCTTGTCGTACCACTCCTCGAACACGTCCTCGCCGGTGAGCCAGTGAGCCAGAAGGGTGGCGTAGAGAGCCTCGTTGTGGCACCACCAGAGCTTCATATCCCACTCCAGCGGGAGCGGCTGATTGCCCTCGGAATCGAGGAAGTAGTACAATCCGCCGTACTCGCGGTCCCAGCCGTACTCAAGCATCCAGCGGGTGAGGTCCGCCGCCTTGCGGATAATGGAATGGTCGTCGCGGGCCATGCCTTCCTGCATGAGGAACCAGGAGGACTCGATGGCGTGCCCGGGGAGGATAAGCCGTCCTTCCGGGATATCGAGCCGCAGGGAGCCGTCCGGGGCCACATTCTCGAAGAGGAGTTTCCGCTCGGGATGGACATGCAGGTCGAAAACCTTGTGGATGCAACGGTCGGAGATGTCGCGGTACTCCTGGGTCTCGCCGTCGAGGAGTGTCATCTCGCGCGTGACGTTCAGAAGGATCATGGGGATGGCGTGGTCGATCATGGGACGCGCGCCCGGGACCGCTTTCTGGCTGCCCGCGGCGGGGGTTTCGGCCATCTCCGTTACCATGCGGTAGAGACGCCGGGCCACTTCGGCCGCTTGCTGGTCGCCGGTAACAAGGGCATACCGCACCGCAGCGATGATGATGAAGGTTTCGGAAAATATTTTCCGGGGCATGCCGAGCGGATTGCCTTCGCGGGTGAAGCTGAAATAGGCCCGGCCATCGGGGGCGAACCCGTGCTTCATGATGAAGTCCCACCCCAGCTTGGCCATATCCAGCCATTCCTGGCAGCGTTCCACGGTGTGGCAGAGTGTGGAAAAGAACCAGACCTCGCGCCCCTGCAGCCACATGAATTTGTCCGTGCCAAAGGGAGAACCGTCGCGACTGAGCTGGGTCAGGTAGCCTCCATGCTCGCGGTCCGGGGAATGCTGCATCCAGAAGGGAATGACATCGTCGAATAGGGTGGATTCGTACAACTCGCGGAGCTTGGTGATCTTGGCTTTTTCCATGATATGCCGCTCTCCGGTTATGGGTGACGGGAAGTGATGAAGGGGACTGGACTTCCGCATGACGGATAGGGGAAATGTACGCATGTTTTCCGGATTTCTCAACAGGAAACGGCGAAGCCCGCAACCAACCCGGCCGCGTACACAAGAAAAGACGCACAGATGATTCGGGAATATGGGAAAACCGTCTCACGCAAATTTCGCAAAGGCGAACAGAGGGAAAGCATCCCCAAAAACCGGGATAATTATCCGGTGGGGGGAAGCGAAACGCGCCCCGCCTTTCCCTCTCTCGCGAGAGACGGTCCCCGGCCCTGTGGAACAGGGTTGGGGTGCCAGAAGGGAGAACAGCGGGGTGAATTACTCTTTCCCTGCAGGCCGGGACCTCCGCGCTTCCCCGCAATCAATTCACCCCCTGTCCCCGTACAAGTACACATCCGGCCGCCCCGGCACAAATCAGTTGATTTAACCTCCGGTCTGGCCGTATCTTTTGATTTCTTCGAGCATACCATATGGAGGTGCAACCTTACGCCGCTCCGGGCGTCCGATGAATGCGGCGCGGATACCGGTCCGGTTTTCCGGACCGCGCCCGGCTGCAACCATGCGCACGCCCGCGCGGGTCAGGGATATGCGGCTTTCTTTTGACTTTTCCATGGAGTTGCCGGTGCAAGACAAACTGGTCGGAATCCTCTCCACGCTCCATTTGTACGGTCCCCTGAAGAAACTCGAAGCGGCGGTCCGCACCCGCCTGCCCGGACACCGGCGGCGGGAAGCGGAAATGCTTCGCTTCTACTCCCGGTTCATCCGGGAGGGGGATGTCTGCTTCGATGTCGGGGCCAACGCGGGCAACCGCACCGAGATCTTTCTCCGGCTGGGTGCGCGCGTAATCGCGGTGGACCCCCAGCCTTCCTGCGTGCACATGCTGCGGAAGCGCTTTGCCGGGAATCCCCGGGTAACCGTGGTCCCCGTCGCGCTCGGCGCCGCCGAAGGCGAAGCCCAACTCCTGGTGAGTAACGCCAGCACCATTTCAACCCTCTCCGGAGAATTCGTCGAGGCGGTTCGCAAGAGCGGACGGTTCAGCGCGTACCGATGGGACCGCAAGGTGACCGTGCCGGTGACCACCCTGGACCGGCTCATCGAGAAATACGGCATCCCTGCCTTCTGCAAGATCGACGTCGAGGGCTACGAATCCCAGGTGCTTTCCGGCCTGGCCCGCCCCATCCCGGCGGTGTCCTTCGAGTTCGTCCCGGAGTTCATCGAAAATGCGCTGGCCTCCATCCGCCGCCTGGAACAGGCCGGAGTGAGCCGGTTTAACTATTCCCTGGGCGAGTCCATGGGACTGGCGCTCTCCGAGTGGGTATCCGCGGAAGAGATGCACGGCATCCTGTGCGCCATGACCGAACCGGAGGCCTGGGGGGATGTGTATGGAATGCAGGAGTCAGAATAGAGGCAGAAAGGCATGAATGCAGCAGCCAGGAAATGGAAGCTGACCGAGATCTATCCCAAAAGGTGTATACGCAGGCGGTAAGAAAGATAATTCGACTGTCTGCGCATCCGGTATAACAATTATTCATTCCGGCGCCCGTCTCCTGTCTACTGAATTTGTAACCACGGAGTTTTCCCTTGCCCCGAACCGTTTCCGTCGTCATGCCCGCCTATAACGAGGGTTGGTGTATCTACGAGAACATCCGGACCACCCTCGCGGTCCTGGAGGAAGCCGGTATTCCCGCCGAAATCGTGGCGGTGGATGACGGGTCCCGGGACAACACCCGCGATGAAATAGAGCGGGCCGCCGGGGATTTTCCGAACGTGGTCTCCACCCGGAACCCGTACAACATGGGCAAGGGGATGGCGCTCCGGACCGGGTTCGAACGTTCGACCGGGGAACTCGTGGTGTTTCTCGACGCTGATCTGGATTTGCACCCTTCGCAGGTACGTCGGCTGGTGACGGTTCTTGAAGAGGGACGATACGACATCGTGGTGGGCTCCAAGCACCACCCGGAATCGAAACTGGACTACCCGGCCACCCGGAAAATCGCGAGCTGGGGGTATTACCTTTTCATCAAGGGGCTCTTCGGCCTGCCGGTCCGGGACACGCAAACCGGACTCAAGGTGTTTCGGCGCAAGGTCCTGGAAGACATCTTCCACCGGCTGCTGGTCAAGAAGTTCGCCTATGACATCGAACTCCTCGCGGTCGCGGTGCGGTTCGGCTACCGGATTCGCGAGATACCCGTGGTGCTCGACTTCAAACGGCAGCTCCGGTGGGGCCGCATCCGGCTTGCGGACGTTCTTCACCTGTTTGTGGATACCCTGGCCATATTCTATCGCCTGAGAATACTCCGGTACTATGACACGGAACGTCCGCCGTTGCCGAAGGAGCGAAAGGATGTGCTTGTTGTGGTGATAGACGGCTGCCCGAGTGAGGAAGTGGTTGAGCGGTTGACTTTCGACGGGGTTTCCCGCATCGCCTGCCTGCGCGAAAACGGCATATCGGAAGATCGGACGGACAAATCGGGACACCCGGTGTTCACCAGCCGAACCTCAATGGCGAATTGGATCGCCAGTCAGGCCGGTGAAACGGAAGCGGTGGGATTTCTCAGCCGGGACTGCCTGCCCATTGGGTCCTGGGTGAAAAGCGCGTTGCGGAATTTCGCCGATCCGGAGGTGGAGGCGGTCTGTGGTCCGGTAATCCCGGGACCGCTGTCCGGAATGGGGGAAAAGATCGCCGGAATGGTGTTCTCCAGCCCGTACACCCGGGGAGCCGATGCCCGTCTCCATTCTTACAAGCCGGTTGCTTCGGTGCAGAAGGGTCTGTCCTGCAACCTGTTCCTCCGCACTGGGCTGTTTGTTGAAGACGGCCTGGAGGCGGCGGGATACTCGTTTGGAGAGGAGTACTTCCACGACACGAGCCCCCGCCGGAACCGTATGCGCTACGACCCCGATGTCGCGGTATCACGGCGTATTCCGCCCTTCCCGTTCCCCTATCTGCGAATAATGGCCGCCAAGGCTTTCCGCGACGGTTGCCGGGTGTGGCAATGGCGGAATCCGGGGTGCCTTTTCTGCGCGGCGGCTCCCCTGCTCATCCCGCTCTTTCTGACAGCGGGCTGGATGTATCTTCCCGGGGGCATCAACTGGATGCCGGCCGCGGCATACGGTCTGGCGGTGCTGTCGGACGGGTTTTCTTACTTCTCTCCCCGCCTGGGACTCCCGGTGGCCGTCGGCATCGTGATGGAACATCTGGTCCGGGCGCTGGCTTTTCCGGCGGGAATGATCGCGGGTCTGTTCGGGAAAGGACGCATGATGAGGGGCTGAATTTCCCGGCTTCCGGATATTCATCCCCTCAATCCCCCTTGCCCCCTGCAGCCCAGTCCCGAACGGGATATCATCTCCGGGGAGGAAACCGAGCGGTGAGTTATGCGTCGCTGTTTCAGAAATTGATGCCCGTGGAAACAGCCATGGAGTCCTCCCTTGAGAGAGTTGCGGGACTGCTTTTTACATAATCGCGTTTTTGGGACGCCGAATACAATGCCCTATCTGAACAGCAAGTCCTTTGTCTCAGTGAAACATACCTACTTCGAGTCCGCGGGAACGCCGGAGGCCGAGATGGTGCGTTTTCTCCGGGGACGGGCATCGTCCATTCTGTACATACGGCATCCGTTCCCCGACGCAACACAGATTCCGCCCAATACCACCACGGTGGAGTACGGCGCGGATGGGAGCGTCACACGGGAGTGGATCGCACCGGCGATGCGCGGGAACGCCTTGCTATTTTACCTGAAAGACGTTATCCTTTCGGTTTACTCGATATTTCGGAGCGGGCGGAAGTATGATCTGTATGTCGGGTCGGACAACTTGAACACGCTGGCGGGGATTATCCTGCGGATGTTCGGACGGGTGCGGCGCGTGGCTTTCTATGTCATCGATTTCACCCCGGTCCGTTTTCCGGGGCGGCTCATGAACGGGGTGTACCAGGCGATTAACAAGTTCTGTTGCTATCGCGCCGACGCGATCTGGAACGTTTCACCCGCCATGATCGAAGGCCGCGAAAGCATCGGTATCCGCCGGGACAAATCCGCGCCCCAAATCACTGTCCCCCTCGGCTGTGATTATGAGCGCATCCGGGATACCGAAGCCGGGGAGCGGAATCCCCATGCCATTGTCTATTTCGGGGCGCTCCGGGCGGAACACGGGCCGGGGCTGATTCTGGAGGCGCTTCCGGCAGTCCTCCGGGAATTTCCGGACGCGAGCGTGGTGTTCGCCGGAGGCGGGGAGCTCCGGGAATCACTGGAACGCCGCGCCGCCGAACTGAGGGTGAGCGGAAAGGTCCGGTTCACCGGGTTTCTGGCTGACGACCGCGAGATGTATCTCACCCTCAAGGGCTGCGGTCTCGCCCTGGCCACCTATCCGCCGGACGACGACACTTACAAACGCTTCTGCGACCCCGGCAAGGTGAAAATCTATCTGGCCAGCGGGCTGCCGACGCTCATCACCGATGTCCCCGCGGTGGCCCGGGAACTGGCGGAACGCGGGGCCGGCCGCATTGTCGAACACACCCCGGAATCGCTGGCCGGAGCGGTCATCGACATATTCCTCAATCCGGTGGAACACGCCGCCATGCGCGAACGGGCCGTCGCCCTCGCATCGGAGTATACCTGGGATTCCATTTGGGAGCGGACGTTCCGCGAAATGGACCGCCTGTTCCCGAAGGGATGAACGCACCATCCTTTTTACCCTGAACGACATACACGGGCAGGGAACATGTCCACAGCCGAACCACGGTCATCCGGATTGACAGAACCGCATGATCACCGGTGCAACAAAGGGCTAACAATGACCCGGACACTTCCATCGTTGGATAAAGCGGCTTTCTCCGTGACTCGTGTCGACGACATCGAAGAGAAAAAAAGTACTGGTTGTCCCGTACACCGGAAGAGCGGCTTGCCGCCATCGAGATCAGCCGGAGAATGGTATATGGTGAGGATGCGGCTGCATCCCGACTTCAAAGAGTTTTTGAAGTTTTTTTAGTTCGCATGGCGTTGAGTATCTGCTCGTCGGGGGATATGCGGCCGGGTAATACGGGTAACCCGGGGCGACCGCCGATATGGAAATCTGGATTGCCACCGATGAATGGAATGCCGGACGCATGGTTGATGCCCTTCGCGACTTCGGTATGCCTGTGGATCAAGCCACCGCGAAGCTGCTTCTGGAAAAGAATAATATGATCCGCATGGGAGTTCCTCCCGTACGCATCGAAGTACTGACGGGCGTATCCGGCGTGGATTTCCGGGAATGCTTTTCCCGGCTTACACTGATCGATATCGAGGGCGTTACCGTCAGTTTCATATCAATCAATGATCTGAAAAAGAACAAGAAGGCGAGCGGAAGACATAAGGATATCGACGACCTTGAGCATCTCCCATGAGCGGGCAAGCCTGTTCTCATTGCCGCATTGAATGAGCGGCGGGAAGCAGACCGAGCATCAAAATGGACTGTGTGCTTCCGTCAGATTCATCGAGTATACCCATTAGAACTCCCGGGACAGTGTCCAATGAAAAAACTATCCATTGTCGTCCCGCTCTACAACGAGCGTGAAAGCCTTACCGAACTGCACGAGCGTATCGTCGCGGCTGTGAAAGCCATGGGCGCGGAGTATGAAATCGTTTTCGTGGACGACGGCTCCACGGACGGTTCCATCGGGATACTCCGGGAGCTCCGGGAGGGCGATCCCAACGTCCGGATCATCCGCTTCCCGGCCAACCGTGGCAAGGCCGCCGGACTCCAGGCCGGGTTCGACGCCGCCCGGGGGGACATCGTCATCACCATGGACGCCGATCTCCAGGACGACCCGGCGGAAATCCCGGCGCTCGTCGTTGCTCTCGACGACGGTCTCGACATGGTCTCCGGCTGGAAGAAGGAGCGTCACGACCCCCTTTCCAAAACGCTGCCATCGCGGTTCTTCAACGCCGTGGTGCGCTTTTTCAGCGGGTTGCGCCTGCACGACTTCAACTGCGGGCTCAAGGCATACCGCATCGAGGTGGTCCGGTCGCTCCGCATCTATGGCGATCTGCACCGCTATATCCCCGTGCTGGCCAAATTCAACGGCTTCCGGGTGGGGGAAATCCCGGTGCTCCACCATCCGCGCAAGCACGGTCAATCCAAGTACGGCGCCAAGCGGCTCGTTTCGGGCTTCCTGGACCTCCTGACCGTCATCCTGCTCACCCGGTACACCGCCAAGCCGCTCCATTTCTTCGGTACGGCGGGCCTCGGGTTCTGCTTCCTCGGCGGGCTGGTGTGGCTCTATATCCTCAAGATATGGGTCGGCAGCGGGTTCCACAACATCCAGGGCCGTCAGCCGCTCCTCGTCAGCGGGGTGTTCCTCTTCCTCCTCGGGGTGCAGTTCATCTTCACCGGCCTCCTGGCGGAACTCATCACCCACAGCCGGATGGAGCGGCGGGAGATGTACCGGGAGGACACCGTTTCGTACGCTCCAAACTCACGGGATCGAGGAGAGGTCGATTAAAAGCGACGGGAGATGAAAAGAATCACATATCCTGACTTCCGGCTCCATATTTCATCATGCCCATTTATACAATCCTGAATAACACGATTCGGATTCTTTTCTTTCTTACTCCCTTATCTTTTCTTTGCGTCTTCGCGCCTTGGCGTGAAACCAATCTTTTTACGAACTTCGCGAACGTTGCGAACGTTGCGAACGTTGCGAGAACCATATTGAAAATCGCCACGCTCACCCATACGTACCCGCGGTTTACACACGATATCAACGCACCCTTTGTCGAGCAGCTCATGGAGCGCATCGCCGAACTGGGGAACGAGGTATCGGTGCTCACCGCCTTCGACCCGGCCTGGAACCGCTGTCCCGGAGACCACGTCGTGGACCTCCGCACCTATAAGTATATCTGGCCGGACTCCCTGCATATCCTCGGATACTCGCGCACCATAGAGGGAAACGTCCGCTTCCGTAAGCGGGTACTCGCCCTCTCCCCCCTCCTGTTCCTCGGGGCGTTCCGGGCTTTCCGGAAGCTCGTCCGGAAAACGCGCCCGGAAGTCCTGCACGCCCACTGGATTCTCCCCAACGGCTTCATCGCGGGCCTGGTGTCCCGGTTGACCGGGATACCGCTGCTCATCCAACTCCACGGCTCGGACGTGTTCACTGCGGAGAAGAATCCCCTCTTCCGACGCATGGCCCGGTTCGCCGGCAAACAGGCGGCCTACATCGTCTCCCCCAGCCCGGACCTGCGGGACCGTCTCGGGGCGCTCGGGATTGACCGGAAAAAAATCGGCATCGTCCCGAACACGGTGGAATCGGATTTTTGCGCCGGGGTGAGTGAGGAGGACGTCGCTTCCCTCCGGAAGCGGCTCGATGTGCCCGAGGGAAACCGAATCGTGCTGGCCATGGGACGAATGGTGCATGTCAAGGGGTTCGAGTACCTGCTGGATGCCTTTTCCCGGATCGCAAAGGAGTTCCCCGATGTCACCCTGGTGCTGGCCGGAGGCGGAGTGCTCTATAAGGATATGCGGCACCGGGCTGAAGCGCTCGGGATCGGAGAGCGGGTGATCATGCCGGGACCGGCCTCCCGCGATGAGGTCCCGGTGTATTTCCGGGCCGCGGAAATATTCGTCGTACCCTCCGTCAAGCACGAAAGCGGCGCGGTGGACGGCCTCCCCGTGGTGATTCCCGAGGCCATGGCGGCCGGGCTGCCCATCATCGCTTCGACTGTGGGCGGCATCCCGGTGCTGGTCCGGGAAGGGGAAAACGGCATTCTGGTTCCCCAGCGCGACCCTGCGTCGCTGTCTGAAGCGCTGCAGCGGCTGCTCTCCGACCGGGAACGCTGCCGGGCCTGCGGCGAACGCGCCCGGAACATCGTGGAGTGCAGCGTGAACTACACGGCCGTGGCGAAGCACTTCATCCGTCTGTATGACGCCATTTCAGAAGGTACGCCGCCGGAGCGGATGCCGGCGTTTGAAATCACCGGCGAGCGGTGACCACGTTCAAGGTACGGGGGCAAGGAAAGCATCACCCGCCGTCCCACTCTCTCCCCGGGCGGGTAGTCTCCACTGTCGGGAACGAAACCGTTGCCGGATCGTATATATGGCAGTTCCGGCGACTTGCAGTGAAGCAACCAAACGAGGCAGCGTGACCGGTAAAAAGATCATTTCAGCCGCGGCCAAGATCATCATCGCCATCGCGGTGCTCTATTATATCTGGCGGACCGTGCTCGCCAACTGGGAACAGGTGCGAGGTTATTCCTGGGACTTCAATCCCGGACTCATGGGATTGTCAGCGGCGGTGTTCTTCGGCGCGTACGCGCTTCTGGCCTGGATCTGGGGCCGGGTGCTCTTCTACACCGGCCATGCGGCGTCTTACCGCGATGCCTGGGACATCTATTTCATCGGAAACCTGGGACGGTACATCCCCGGCAAGGTCTGGACCATAGCGGGAACCGCGTGGATGGCGGACCGCCGGGGGCTCCCTCCGGTAACCGTCGGGACCGCATCGGTATTTGCCCAGGCGTACTCGGTCATATCGTCTTTGGTGTTTTTCGCGCTCTTCCTTATATTCCGGGGTGTCCGGATAGACGGTTTCCCGTTGGAGTGGTCGCTCCCGTTCATTCTGGCGTTCATTGCGGTGTTCATGATCCCCCGGAATCTGGAAAAGATCATCAACCGCATGCTTTCCGCGCTGGGGCGGGAGAGCATCACCCTGGGCCTGACCGTCGGGCGAGCGGTCCGCATTACGGGGTGGTATTTCCTTTCCTGGATATTGTTCGGGATTGCATTCTGGCTCTTCGTTACCGCGGTCACCGGTGACCGGTCGAGTTCGCCGTTCGTGCTCACCGCGGTCTTTGCCGCCGCGTATGTCGGCGGCTTTATGGCGGTTTTCGTCCCCGGCGGCCTGGGAGTCCGGGAAAGCCTCATGAGCGTTCTCCTGGCGGGGTCTCTTCCCCACGGCGTCGGGCTCCTCATTGCATTTCTGGTGCGGCTGCTGGTGACCCTCGTGGAAATGGTCTGCGTCCTCATCATTCTGATACGAAAGGGTTTCAGGTATGGCACGAAAGAAACGGTCGGCGGATGACGCCGCGCGTCAGTCCGGCGCCTCGCTCCCGCCGGAGCGGTCGGCGCTGACCGATTTTCTGAACGGGCCGAAGGCGAAGTGGGTGTTCTTCGGCGTGTACCTTGTCCTGACCGTGTTCCTCTTCCGGGACTTCCTCTTTTCCGGAGACATGCTCTTCGGATCCGATACCATTCCCGACGGAGTCTACACCCGCGCCTTCTACAAGGACTACCATGCGGAGTTCGGCGGCATTCCCCGCTGGAACCCGTTCATTCTCGGCGGCCTGCCCTTCATCGACGCCATGCACGGGGATACCTTTTATCCGGGAGCCTGGCTGAAGTTTTTCATACCCCTGACCCGGGCGCTCGGCCACAAGCTGGTCTGGCACGTATTCCTGGCCGGGGTCGCCATGTACATCTTTCTCCGCACCCTGCGGCTGCGTCGGGACGCCGCGTTCCTCGGGGGGTTGATGTACATGCTGGCGCCCTCCTTCGTGTCGCTGGTGTTCCCCGGGCATGACGCCAAGATGTATGTCACCGCGTTCCTGCCGCTGGCTTTCGCCCTCCTGGAAACCGGGATGAACGCCCCGAAGATTTGGAAATTCGCCCTCCTCGGCGGCGTGATGGGATTACTCATTCTCACCTCCCATGTTCAGATGGCCTACTACTCCTATTGGGCGCTCGGGCTCTGGTTCCTCTTCCGGCTTTTCACCGGCCGCAAAGAGGGAGCCCCGGCGTTGGGCCAACGGTCCGCTCTCTTCACCGGAGCGGTGGCGCTGGCGCTGGGACTGGGATTGATCCAGCTCCTGCCCTCCTACAAGTTCACGACAGCGCAGTCGGTCCGTGCGGGCGAGGTCCGCACCAGCTACGAATACGCCACCTCCTGGTCCATGCATCCGGAGGAGGTCATGGGCATGGTCATCCCCTCTTTCCCGGGATTCAATGTGAACGGGCAGACTTACTGGGGACGGAATCCCTTCAAACTCAACTCAGAGTATAACGGCATCCTGCCCATCGTGTTCGCCATCGCCGCCGTCGCGGCCTGGCGCAGGAAACGGACCTGGTTCTTTCTCGGATTGGGAGCGCTCGCCCTGATCTATGCTGTGGGGGCCACTACCCCTCTCTATCATCTTTTCTACTCCCTGGTTCCCGGAGTGAAAAACTTCCGTGCGCCGGGAATGATCGTCTTTCTCTTTGCCTTCGCCACGACCGTGATGTCGTCCCTCTTCCTCTCCGCTCTCCTGGACCGGAAGATTGCCGACGGCGTTTCCGGACGGAAGTATCTCTACGCCGCGGGCGGAGTGCTCCTGGCCGCGCTGGCGATCAGCGTCATGGGACGGTCGTTCCTTGAACTTTGGAACGCAATCTTCTACCGTGGGATCGATCCGGCCAAGCTGGAGGCGATGACCCGCAACATTCCCGAAGTTATCCGGGATACCTGGCAGGCTGCGCTGGCCGCGTCCATCGCACTGACCGGAGTGTGGCTGTACCTTTCCCGAAAGCTGGGTTCCGCCGCGCTCGTGGGAATGCTCGCCCTGGTAATTGTGGTGGACGCCGCGGTGGTGGATGCCCGGTTTATCCGGACTGTCGATCCCGACACCTATGCCGCGCTCGCCCCTGACCAGTCGGTCCGGGATATCCGGGCGAAAATGGAAAGCGAGCCTCCTTTCCGGATTCTAACCGCTGTCGCCACGACCTACTCCAATATTCATTCACCGAACTATTACGCCATGTTCGGCATCCCGGCGGCGGACGGCCATCACAACAACGAACTCGGCTCTTATGAGCAGTTTCGCGGCGGACAGGGCAGCACGAACTATCTCGATCGCTGGGTGGACTTCCAGAACGGTCAGCTCAATCCGCAGGAAATACCCAACAACAATTTTCTCAGGGTCGCGGGGGTGAAGTATATTCTCCTCCCGGCCGGTGAGGGTCGGATCGAGATGGTGGAAAACTTCGGGGCGCTGGAGCGCGCCTTCATCGTCCACAACTATCTCGTGGCCGGGGACGGGGATGAGGTGATTGCGCGCCTGAAGGATCCGGCCTTCAATCCCGCCGACCGGGTCATTCTGGATACAGAGCCGGAGTTGAAACCCGCTCCGGCCGATTCCTCCGCGCTCTCCCGGGTGGAGAATCTGGTGTACACGGCCCGGGGTGCGGAAATCCAGGCCACGCTCGGCGCACCGGGCATCCTGGTACTCTCCGACAACTGGGTCCCCTACTGGAAAGCGGAAATCGACGGGGAACCGGCGCCGGTGCTCCGCGCGTACGGTACCTTCATGGCGGTCGCGGTCCCGGAAGGCAGGCATACCGTGAACTTTACCTTCCGTTCGGAGCCGTATCAGACCGGGAAGACGGTCTCTCTCGCCGCGTTCGGACTCATGCTGGCAGTCCTGTCGGCGTCGGGCGGCCTGGCCCTGCTCCGCCGGAACAAGGCGGCGTCATGAGAGTTCTGATCACCGGCGCTTCGGGGAGAGTCGGCCGGATGCTCCTTGCCGGCAAGCCCCGGGAAATCGAGACCGAGGCGCTCCTCGGTCCCCTGACCCCAGATTTGGGGGTCCCGTGGTACCGAACCGATATCACGGACCGGGCAAAAACGGTCATGGCGGTAACCTGCGCCCGTCCGGACGTACTGATTCATCTCGCCGCCATGACCGATGTGGACGGTTGCGAAAGAAATCCGGATGCGGCCTTCCGGGTGAACCGCGACGGGACCGCGCACCTGGCGGAAGCCTGTGCGGAATGCGGCGCATCAATGGTGTATCTGTCCACGGATTACGTTTTCGATGGCCGGATGGGACCCTATACCGAGACTGACACACCGAACCCGGTGAACGTCTATGGCCGCTCCAAGCTGGAGGGTGAGCGTGCCGCGGCGGAGCGGACGGACCGGCTCACGGTGGTACGGATCAGCGTACCTTTCGGACGGAAAATGCCCGGTGCCAGTCATAATTTCGTTTCCCTGCTGGATGAACGGCTCTCTGTCGGGGAGACGGTTCGAGCGGTCACCGATCAGCG
Organism: Candidatus Latescibacterota bacterium; assembly: GCA_041690195.1. GTDB lineage: Bacteria > Latescibacterota > Latescibacteria > Latescibacterales > Latescibacteraceae > JAWLHT01. The sequence continues at coordinate 1,317 of JAWLHT010000072.1, read as the reverse complement.
GACCACCCCCGCCTGGCTGGACGAACTGGCGGAACTGCTCTGGACCGTGGCGCTCCGCTCCCCCCGGGAGATCGTCCATTACGGCGCCGCCGATCGTCTCTCCCGCTATGACATGGCTCTTGAACTGTGCCGGGTGAGGGGCTACGACGAAGGTCTGGTGCAACCGGCCGCCACCCCGGACCTGGGACTTGCCGCCGACCGTCCGATGGAAAGCGGGTTTGTCACCGACCGTGCCGCCGCGCTCCTCCTGCGTCCCCCCGTTCCCTTCGGAGAGGCGCTTCGCCGCATGTTCGGAATCACGGAGGTACCGTCTTGAAACCGCTCATCATCATTCCCACATACAACGAGAGGGAAAACCTGGAGGCCATTACCCGGACAGTGCTTGATCTCCCGTACGGGTTCCACGTGCTGGTGGTGGACGACAACTCTCCCGACGGCACCGGTGAAATCGCCGACCGCATGGTGGCAGAAGAGCCCCGTGTCCATGTTCTGCATCGAGAAAGGAAGGAGGGGCTGGGCCCGGCGTACATTGCCGGATTCCACTGGGGCCTGGCCAGGGAATATGATCTCCTCTTCGAAATGGATGCTGACTTTTCCCATCGTCCGGAGTACCTCCACGATTTCATGCAAGCCACCGAGAATGCCGACCTGGTGCTCGGCTCGCGGTACATCTCCGGGGTGAACGTGGTGAACTGGCCTCTCTCCCGCCTCCTGATCTCCTATTTCGCCAACCGCTACTCCAAGCTGGTTACCGGGTTGCCGGTAACCGACGCCACGGGGGGGTTCAAGTGTTTCCGAAGGGAAGTGCTGGAGTCCATTGACCTTTCAACGGTGAAAAGCACGGGCTACGCCTTCCAGATTGAAATGACCATGCGTGCCGCCGCGAAAGGGTTCCGGGTGAAGGAAATTCCCATCATCTTCTACGATCGTACCCGGGGCACATCCAAGATGTCCTTCCATATCGCCCGCGAAGCCGCCCTGATGGTCTGGAAGCTCCGGGCGCTGAAGCTGCTCGGTAAACTGTAGCCGAATCCACTCACCGGCGGCCCGCATTCGTTGGCCGCCGCTTGAACGGGAGGTAAAATATGGGTGTAGACTCAATTGTACCGCTGTTCAGTCTGCCCGGGTGAGCGATTTGATTTTCCATCGTACGGAATTCGGGGATGGGCGCCCTCCCGGCCGGTCCGGACCTCACCCCTTGATCCCCTCTCCTGGAAGGAGAGGGGCGCGATACGAGCGTGGTAGAGGCTATCGCGGAGGGTTCGTGGGGTAAGCATCGGACTTTGGTATCCCGCACGATGTGTTTTCACATCCACC
>JAWLHT010000071.1:7144-19042 GCA_041690195.1 Candidatus Latescibacterota bacterium | reverse complement strand
GGAGGCCCGCACCCGGTTGAACGGCCGTCCGGGAGAAGCGGGCTCGATATGCATGCGGTTCACGGTATACCGGCCACCGGCCAGGAGTTTCCCCAAAAGGTCGCTGATGCCGGAATAGGTACCTTCCACCACGAATGGACAGTCCGTTTCGGCATATATCCGCCCCGGCTCGGGAACCCGGGTGATGGACATTCCCGCCAGGCGGCGGATATTGTGCAGCCGCTTTCCGAGCGCCGCGAGCTGTTCGGGCGAGATGATACCGGAGGATGCATCGCTCTTCGGAACATTCAGCCGTCCGGATACGGTGAACCGGTAAACGGCGTCTGGCGCGGTCATCTCCGTCGGTATACTCCGGGAGACCACCGTGCCGGCGCGTTCGAGGGCGGCAACAAGGAGCGGCATGGCGTCATACTGAAATGCCACGCCCTCCAGTTCATAGGTCCCATCGGTTTGAATATCCGCCACGGTGAGCCAGACCCGCGGAGGCGTGGCCCGTCCGATCCTGCCCAGAGCGGAGAGCACCGGATCGCGGCTGGTTTGCGGAGCGGGGTTTGAAACCGTCCGGGGTGTCCGGACTGGAGGCGCCGGGGGAGCTTCCGCGGGCGTTTCCGCCGTTGCGGTGAGCGCGGGGGCCGGAGCGGCCGCAACTGGGGAAACCGATTCGGCGGGAGCCGGAACAGCGGTGGCAGCAGAATCCACAGCTGCCGGAACGGTTCGTACTTCCGGTGGAGTTTCCTCGGGCGGCGCGGACATTACTTCGGCGGTCTGCCGGTCCGGCGACAGCCGGAGCATATTCATCAACATATCGCGCTGAAAATATACCGCCGCGCCCGCAACCGCCAGAAGCACAGCCGCCAGAACTGCCGTGCGGGCCCGGGATCCGGAGGCCCCCGCCTTGCGGGGGGCGGATTCCGTGACGGCGGAAGCGCCGGCAACTGTCCGGAGATGTTCCAGAGGATCGGAAATGCGGTCTGAGAGGGGCACTTTCTCCCCTTCGTCGGATGAACGGCGGAGCCTGGAAAAGTCCTCCTCCGGAGCATCGGCGGACGTTTCCTCATCCTCGGTCTCCGGTTCGTCGACAGGCGCGGGTGCATCCTCCATGGCCGCGATGTCCGCCTCGATCCCGGCGAGATCGTCATCCAGGGTCGGTTCTTCCAGGGCGGCGGATTCCTCCGGGGTAAGCGTCATGGTTCCGGCCGGAGTCTCATTCCCGTCTTCGTCGAATCCGGACATTTCCTCGTCTTGCGCCGGGAAGCCGTTCTGCTCCTCGCGCTCATCGTCACCGTCCTGCCAGGAAAGATCGAACTTCAACATGGATCAGCCCTCCAACGCCCGCAGGGCGAGCCCGTAACATCCCGTGAACGCCGGGCCCATCTCGGAAAGCCGTGAATCCTCGACCGCCATTTCCACCCGGAGGGACAAAAACGGATCGGACACGCGGGTCGCGATGCCGGTCTTTTCTTCCAAAGCACCGGCGAGCCCGCGCAGGCAAGCGCCGCCGCCAGCTAGGAGCAACCGCTCCGGGAACTGCCTGCCGCGCCCCTTTTCCCGCATGGTCAGCCGGGACAGGGATTCGGACATCTGTTTCACCAACTCCATAACCGCCTTTTCGTCATGAATTTCCGTACCATCGAACTCCAGCCCCGGAAGGAACCGGAGAACACTTTCAGTCGGCGCAGCGAAGGACTCCATCGCCACAGGGTTCCGATCTTCCAGAAGCACGGTGGAAATGCCTTCCGCCTCCGCACAGATCAGCGCCGATGGTTGCTCGTCGATTTCTCCCGCGCCCTCACACCCGTTATACAGGGCTATCGGCTCGACATCCACGATGTACGCAGCGCCGGAAGAACTTCTGAACTCCCGGACCAGTTTCTTCCGCCCGGCGAATATGAACCCGGTCCCGTCCACCATGGCGAAGCGGATGGTGTGCTCGTACCAGGGGGTGAGCATTTTGCGCCCCAACTCCCACCGGAGCAGTTCTTCCAGGTCCCGGTCGGTCATGCCCTCTTCACGGGGCAGATATCCCGAAAGGAAATCGCCCGGCACAAGCCCGACCGACACGCTGGTCTCCGCATCGGCAAACCCATATTCCTCCAGGAAGCCGTTCAGTCCGCTCTCGCCGGACCCCGCGGCCAATCCGACCACGGACAGGCTTCCTCCCGCCCGTTCGAGTACGAGCGCTCGATACCCTTTCCCACTATACCGGACACCGATTCCCCGCGCCAATGGTTATCTCCTGTAACGTGAAGGAAGGTCAGTATTTCCGATGTATAATATATACGAAATCTCCGGGAGTGGGTATTTTTTTTGGCGTCTCCCGGCATCGTATGGAAGGACAAACGATACCGTACCGATCAGACGGCAGGTTCACCTCCCCCCGGCAGTCCCTGACAATTCGGGTCAAACGGGGAATTTATGCGGTCTCGGCCCCATCCTCCGTTTTCATTACAGTACATATTTCAGTGCGCTGTCAGCGGCTATCCCTCAGCCTCCCATAGTCGCAAACATAAGCGGATAAAAGTGAACGGGTGTCTTGCAGTCCAGGCCGGGAAATCTAACTCACCCCTCGTTCCCCTCTCTCGGGGAGATCGGGACCCATGCGGGATTCTCCCGCATGGGTGAAAGAAGGGGATGACTCGTTATCGGCCGTCTGGATGCACCCTATGGCTCAATGCCCCCTCTCTCTGGAGAGAGGGGGCCAGGGGGTGAGCTACCGGCCAACACCTCTGCTGATTATCTTACAGTACTCATGCGTGCCAGTGGTTTTTCCTTATGTTTACGGCTATCCCTCAGCCTCCCGAATCCCCTGTCGCCACATAAGGTGCGATCCGCTCGTAGATTTTCGGCCCGATTCCCTTCACCTTCATCACATCCCCGGGCCGGGCGAACGGCCCGTTTTCCTCTCGCCACCGGATGATGGCCGCGGCCTTGGCGGGGCCGATCAGGGGAAGCGTCTCCAGTTCATCAGCGGGAGCCCGGTTGAGGTTCACGCGGCGAAACCCGGCGGCTGGCGCCGTGCTTTCCGTCAGGGGAGACGCGGGGGATGATCCCGCGGTATCGTTTGGCGCGGGAATGGGGACCGCGCCCCGTATCAGCCGCAAATCGTCCTCCGGGCCGGGGGTCCGGACAAGCCGGTATCCCCATCCGGTCAGGATGAGAGCGCCGAAAACGAGAATCGCGATCCGGTCCCGGGGGGAAAAGAGCGGCATGTTCACTCTCCGTAAACAATATCCAGGACAACCGCGCCGATTTTTCCCAGGCTGGAAGGCGAGCACTTGTCCGGGGTGTCCGAAACGGTGTGCCACCAGGGATAATCGAAATCGATCATGTCAATGGTGGGTATGCCGCGCTCGATGAGCGGGATGTGGTCATCCAGAATACCCGATTCACCAGGGCTGAAGGGTATGCCGTGCTTTCCGCACAATTCCGCCATGCGGTTCCAGAGCGCGGGGGCGGCCTCACGGGAATTGACATCGCGGGTGAGAGCGAGATCGCGGTCACCGATCATGTCGAGGAGAACGCCCCGGGCGGGGCGGTAGGACTGGGGCATGACCCGTGCGAAGTGACGGGAGCCGAGGAGCCAGGTGCTGTTGTCGCCGTATTCGCCCCCATCCTCGCCATCGAAAAACACGATATCCACTCCCACCGGCGGCTCGCGCTCGGTGAGCACCCGGGCCACCTCCATGAGAACGGCGACGCCGCTGGCCCCGTCATTGGCACCGGGTACCGGCTCGTCGTGGTTCTCCGGGTTCGGATCGCGGTCGGCGAAAGGACGGCTGTCCCAGTGGGCGCAAAGGATGATCCGCTCCGATTTCTCCGGGAAGAACGATGCCACGAGATTGCGCATCTCCACTTCCTTTCCGGCATAAACATCCCGGAAAACCTGCTCTCCAATATGGGGCGTATACTCCCGCATGCGCCCGCTCATCCACTCGAATGTCCGGGCATGGGCCTCCGTGCCGGGAACCCGGGGACCGAACGCGACCTGCTGTTCGAGCCAGGAAAACGCCCGACCGGAATTGAACGCGGGGGACGGCGGCGCTTCGGCCCCGGTGCAGGAAAGCGCCGTGACGGCCAGCAGGAGGGCCGCACCTGTCAGAATACCATTCGTCCCGATATCGACACCTCCCTTACCTTGTGGACACGATTGGTCATGTCCTTGCTGTTTTCAAAACGAAGCATGGCGGCGCCGGTGAACTTTTCGGAAAACCGGTAATCCGCCCGGGGGGCCACCGACCAGGAGCTGTTTTTGGCGAACACCGACATGGGCTTGCCCTCGATGCTGCGCCGCTGTTCATTCTGCGAAGCGGCCACGGTCATCTGCAGGTCGATGCTGCTCTTCAGGTTCAGCTTTCTCAATATACCATTCGAAGACGACACTGTGTACCGGAAATTCGCACTGGCGTCACGACGGTCGGCGACAGACTTGCTCGAGGTGGTTCCTGCGGAAAGGGAGTTGTTCGTTTCGGTGGACATGGTCAGGGCAAACGAACTTTGCAGTCCGCCGAGAAGGATGCCGTTGACGCTCACCAGCGGCGAGTAGCTGACCGTGGTTTTGTCCGTGGTGGGGAGTATGCTCTGGTTCAGCCACTCTTTGGCGCTCTTCACGGAAAACCCGGAAGTCACCGATACATTGTTCATGTACTTCTTGATGAACGGGAACCGGGCGTCGAGATTGTTCCAGGTGATATCCACGTCCGGCAGGGTTGCTTCCTCGGACCGGGTGCTGGCGGAAATGGAAAAGGACTCGCGGCTGCTCATGTCCATGGAAGCCGAAACGCCGATGTTCATCGGGAGCTTGAGGCTGGTTTCCATGGACATGGTGTTCGATCCGGCCTCGGTGTTCTGGCGGGTGACCACGGTATTGGAGTCCGGGGCGTCAACCGCCCCGAAGCCGAACCGGACGCCGAGTCCCGGTCGGTCGGATATGCCGGAAAAGTTCAGCTCATTGTTCCGGGTGTACCGGAATGTCAGGGGGCTCACCGCTTTGGAGATAGCCAGGAACGCTTTGGTGCGGAAACCCGGTTCCCGGGGTTTTTCCGGTTCGGCGGGCGCCTGCGCGGAGTCGGGGGCCGCGGCATCCTGGGGAAGCTGCATGTCTTTGGCGTCTCTTTGGCGGGTTTCGGCGGGGGCGGCGGCCAGCTTGGGCTTGCCGCTGAAATCCTCGAAGATTTTTCCCCACTCCAGGCTGGCGTCAACGTTGAATTTTTTGCTGAACCGTATCTGCCGCCCGCCGATCTGGCTGGAAAGGCTGTATCGGGGGTTGTTCCGTTCCGAATACGATGTTTCGTAGGTATAATTGTTCGTGAGATAGTTGAACTTGGGTCCGGTGAAGTTCACTCCGCTGGTTTCGATAAAATCCGTCTCTACATTCAGATGCATGTCCTGCTTGCGGTTCTGGTTGTACCGGAATCGCAGGATGTTCTCGAGCGGATCGTATCCGAAGTTGAGCCGACGGTCCATTACCCGGGTCATGGTGGTGTCGGCCTGTCCCCCGATGGAACTCCGGTCGTTAACCCGGAACTGATCGTCATAGGTGATGTCATAGGAAAGCTGGTTCGGCGTGTAGTTGAATTTCAGGTTCTGGAGCTTTTTCGCCACGCTCGAGTCCATGTCCTTGGCCCAGCCGAAGACGTTCACCCCCCGGGACTTGGGATTTACGTTGTAGGTGAGCTTGCCCTGGCTGGTACGGGTGTACTGGTTCCCGCTCAGCGGGTCCCGGTTGCTGCGCTCGCCCCAGGTGTAACTCGCGTTCCATTTTTCCAGTCCCCAGTTGAGAAGGTGCTTGGCCAACCCTTTCTGGGACGGGTCGGAGTTCTTGCGGTAGGATACGGTGTAACTCTGGTCGAATGCTCCGGACTTGAAACCTTCCTTCTCGTCATCGGGCAGGATGATATCCGAGCCGCTCTTGAGCCGCGGCAGCATCTCGGAACGCCCCATATTGGCGGAAACCGGAAGGCTCAGGTTCCAGCGTTTGGGGGCGAACCGGTCCAGGTTTACCGCCATCTGGCTGTTCCAGGCGGTGATATCGTTCCCGGTGCCCTTTTTGGCGTTCATGTCGTGGAAGTCCGCCGACCGGTGCTCTATCTTGGCGTTCACGCTGGCGAATCCCGCCAGATCGCTGATGATATTGGCCCGCGCCGCCGTTCCGGACATGTCCCGGACATTGTCCATGCGCAGCTCATCCAGCCACACTCGCGCGGTCAGGAATCCGCCGGTCTGGTTGTTGCGGAGACCCATGGCGACAACTTTGACGTTCTGAAGATTGGGGCTCCCCTTGAATGTATATATTTTGCCGTCCACAATTTCCACGGGCGGAATGGCCGGGTCGGGCTGCTCTTTGAGCTTAAGGGCGGTGCAGGTGGCGAAATCCGCCACAACGTTGTTTTCTTCCGCCCAGCCCCGGTACACGGGAGAGCGGTACTCATAATAGTTGTCCTGGTCCGCGCCAAACCGCACCACGAGTTCATAGTCGCTTGCTCCCTCCGAGGGAAGCGGGAAATCGTCCGGGCCGTGCACGAACATTTTCAGCGCGGTGTAGTCCGTGAAGTCCATCTTCTCGCCGAAATTCCGGTAAATGAACGCGGAGTTTCCCGGCGACAATCCCTCCACCTCCAGCACCAGGGACTGCTCCATCTTGCGCACCTTGGTGGTCCGGTCGATTTCGCCCGAAACGCCCGGCGGGGGAGTATATTCCAGGTTTTCGTCGGTGTTTACCCGGGTGACCTTTACCCGGTCGGTTGTGGTGGCGGTGATATCCTGACCATCGGCATTGTAGACGCCATCCTCGAGCCAGTTGCTTTCGATGATCTCCATGCTGGCGATCTGGACAAGGGTGGAGTCGCAGCCGGTAATCCAAAGCCGGGCGAACTCGATGAGCGTGGAATCCGGCGCGCCGGTTCCGCCCGCCACCGCGTCCGCGTTATTCCAGAGGGGAATGCGGAAGAGCCGCCACCCTCCGGGATTCCCGGTGGGTACCGAGTCGGGCACGAGATAGGAATCGAAGGGATCGTCCAGGGCGAGGGTATACTCGTAATACGCGCTCCGGACATCAAGAACGCCGTTTCCGTTGATATCCTCGGTATCGGGAAGGCCCATGCGGTCGGAATCGAAACGGTTCCCTTCCGTACCGTTGATACGGGTGTAGTCACTCTTCTCGCGATAGGCGAAATTATCGCCGCCGGGGTCGGGGTTGGATGCGCTGTAACCCGGCTCCTGGGAATCGGGGATACCGTCGAGACCGGTGTCTTCCTCCACGGTGAGAATGCCGTCGCCGATACCCTGGCCGGGGATAGGGCGGTCTTCCGTGTCGAGTATGCCGTTAGGATTTTCCAGGGGAAACCAGTCTTCGGAAATGCTCCCGAGGTCGATTTTCAGCTTGCCGCGGTTGCCCTTGACCCAGACCTCGATGAACCGCGAACGGGACATGTCGATCCCGTTGCCGTAGAACGAACTCATGACTCCGGCGAAGGACTCCCAGTTGGACACTCCCTCCGCTTTGCCGTACCCGAGATTCAGGACATGGACGGTGTTCTCGCCGGCGGCGGTCTCCTTCTTCGGCCAGACATCGCGGGAATTGATTCTTTCCCAGGGGTTGTACCACTGGAGGCGGCCGCGAGCGAGTGTCACTCCCCCGGTGGTCACCGGGTCCGGAGCCGAAGCCATGGTCCAGTTGGTCCGGCCGATGGGGATTGGCGTGTTCTGGGTTCCCTCGAAATCATCAACGTAAACCACGCCCTTGGTATTCATGTTGGGCATGCTCCGGGCCAACTCGCCCTCGAACCGTACCGTGGATTTCTGGTCCGCCACCACCATCGGAAGCTTGTCCACCAACGTGGTGAGGAACCGCGGCTCGAAATTGATGGTGGCATCGGTATCCATGAGCATGGTCCGGGACGGCTCCTGCCCGAGCTTGACCCGGCGGTCCTGGGTGCTCTCATTATTGAAGAGGAACACGCCGCCGATCCGGGAATTCCCCCAGAAGCCGTACTCGGTACGGAGACCCATGAGCGATTTCTGCATGGGGCGAAGGGCGTTCTGCTCCTCGTAGCTGATATCCAGGTTGGCGGTCGGGCTCATGGCGTCCGGGTTCAGGAGCTGGATTTCTCCGGTCTGGTAGAAGATGTTGTAATCGGTGCCTTTGTTCAGCACCTTGCCGTTGAGGGTTATCCGTTCCGTGCCTTCCATGATGCCGCCGAAACTGTCGATGCGGATGGTTTTCTGACGGCTGGCGGTTTTAACTTCGATATAGTACTTGGTGGACTCCACCTTCTCCTGCTGGTTGGCGGAATCGTAGATCATGGGAACTTTGGGGTTCAGGTCAACATCCACGCCGTCCGGACGGGCCGACTCGCCCCGGCTGTCTTTGGCGTCGAAGGGGCGCAGCAGGGGGAAAATCAGCTCGCCGCGGTAGAAATCCACGAACGTCCGGTTGAGATCCACCTTGTTGTCCGGTTTCTTGTTCCCGTACTCGTCCTGCTGGTCGAGACCGAGGATGTGCACGATGGGAACTCCGTTCTGGGTGTCCGGCTTCACACCATCGGAGGTATCCCGGTAGATGCGGATTTCCAGGCCTTCCTCCTGGATATTGGTCTGCCCGAGGTCATACACGTTTTTCCATTCCAGATCCCAGGTGTCCACATCAGAGGGCCTCTGGCTGGGAGCCTTGATGAGCTTCAGATCCATCCGGGAAGTCTGCGGGTTGTCCGGATCATAGGAAAGCTTGCCCAGTTCCTGCCCGCTCTTGGTCTTCAGGTATACACCGATGATGCTGGTGTCCTGGACACGGCTCCGGAACACGATATAGCCCAGGCTCCGGTCCACGAAATAGTCTTTCTGCGGCTCCAGGCGGTGGAAGAATCCATCCACGCCCTGGTTCTGGATGGGAGGGGCGGCGCCGGTGTCGAGGTTCATGGGACGTGCCGTACCGGGGAAGGCCAGCGTGCCCTCGCGGGCGTTGTTGCTGTTGTTCCGGTCGTCCTCGTACACTTCGATCACCACGAGGGAATCCATGGGATTGTATTGAATCTGGTCCAGCGAGGTGCGGAATTCGGCGAACCGTTCCCGGTAGGCGAGGTCGAGGAAGAAGTAGGTGTTGCCCTTGTACTGGTAATCGGGGATTCGGGTGGAGCTCTCCTCGGCCGAGCCGCGGAAGCTCTTCTTGTTCGCCTCGCTCTTTTCCTGGGAGGCGATTGCGGTAAACTTGAGGGGACCGATGCGCCCCTCGGAACGGATGCCGAAAAGCCCACGGTGGCTGCCACTGTACCCGGCGAAGGTGGCACCCTCCAGGTTGAGGGAGGTGTTGCCCGCCTCGATGCTCTGGATGATGTCGGTATCGGCGCCCTTGTACTTGATGCTGATGTTGTCTTCGAGACCGCCGCCGAGGGAGAACCCGCCTTCGTTTGACTCCTGCTTGATATCCACGGTGATCCGGTCGCCCACCTGGCCCCGGATGGAGAACTGCGGCTCCTGTTTCATGCTCAGCGAGGGGAAGGACGAGTTTTTGGTGAGCGACGTTTCGATCTGCCCCTCGTCATACTCGCTTTTGCCCGAAAAGGTGATGGTCTGGGAGCCGTTGATATCCAGTCTGGTTTTACCGCCCACGAGCTGCTCGAACCGCTTGCCGACCGGGAGGGCGAAATTCAGGTCGGCGGCGCCACCGCGCTTTTCCCCGGCTTCCCACAGGGCCATGCGGCGGGTGTTGTCCCGCCAGCTGTTCAACAGGCTTTCGTCCAGCGTCTCCCGGGCGTAGTCCGGGAGCGGGATGAAATGGTAATATTCCATCCGAAGCCCCGGGACTTCCCTGGTGCGAACAACAACTTTTTCCTCGGAGTCTACGCTGTCGGTAACCGCGATGAGCGGCCGGGGCATTTTCTCGGGGAGGCGGAGCCCGACAGTCAGGTTGTCGGGATCGACCGAAGCCGAATCGGGCAGGAGGCGTTTGATGGAAAGGCGGAGCAAATCGCCGGCGGGCACGGTCCGGTCCTCTCCGGAGAGAAGCTCCTCGGAACGGTCGTTCAGCCAGGAATCATTCAGGTACTGGGCCGAGGCGGGCCCGAACAGGATTCCCGAGGCGAATATGAGAAAAAAGAACGAAAAGAGGACGTGCTTGCGCATAGTACCCACGGCTGAATGCGATCGTCGGAACAACCCGTCTTCCGATCCTGGTGCATGTCATAAACAACGTGTTGCGATCGCATTGCGCCGATAACTTGTCCTCTCGATTTGCGGAATAACCCTGCAGCGAATGAGTAAAATAGGGCAGATCTTCAAATCGCGCAAGGGAAAACACACTTCTTGCACGGTCGCGGAACGCCGCGTGCGCCCCCGGCTGTGCCGATACTCGTTCCGGGTACGACGCGCCGGGAGGGATTCGGTTTCAGGCACATGGAAAAGATACCTGTCCTTTGGCACCCCACCGCACCTCAAGAACAGATCATTGCCACCGTTCCGCGGGGACCGGGGAAGGGCTTGTTCCGGGCTGCTCCGTACCATTGCGATTTGCATGCAACGCCGGATCACCCCGTCAGACGGCTCCCTCCCGCACCCATGCAGGACAGGACTGCACGGCGCCCTTCGCTCGCGAGAGCGGCGGGCGTGGGTGAAATCGGATGACGCCTGACCGGACAGGTTTTCCCTTCCCCTCATTTTCGGGCGGTCACCGGAACGGGTGGGAAAAAGAGGAGTGCATCAGGTTATTGGGCGCGCGCGCATACATCCGGCTTTTCCCGAAGCCCGGTAAAAAGACACGCCGCGCCATGAGCAGGTCCTGCGGTTTGAGCAGCGGGATTGCGCTTTGCGTATTATTTATTTATTATATACATAATGCATGCAACACAGCATATGGCACGCAAGTCTCGTGGATTATACCCGCCTCCGCTCCGAGCCCGCGACGGCGCTCTCTTTCCACCCCTTTTCCGAAAGCGAGGCCAGCATGACGTTCCGAGTTCATCCAGCCGCTTTCCTTGTCCTCATGCTCTTTTCCGGAGCCGGTCCGCTCCTGGCGCAGATGGCCGCCGATTCCCGGCCGGTCAATCACTGGGCGCTCGACCAGGAAAGCGGAATCGTTTTCAGCGGGTATAACGATGTCCGGATACCCGGCGACACCGGAACGAAATTTTCCCTTACCGATGACCTGGACACCGACTCCAAGATATATTACCGTCTGCAACTCTCGTATACGTTTTCGGGACGTCATACCGTGTCCGGAACCTATGCTCCCCTCACGCTGGGGGCATCCGGATCGTTCGACTCGCCGGTGGATTACCGAGGAGTCACATTTCCCGCGGACAGCCTTGTCAACGCGACCTACCAGTTTGCAAATTACCGCCTGACCTATCGGTACGAGTTTCTGAATTCCGGGAAGTGGGAGGCGGGACTCGGACTCACCGGATTCATCCGTGACGCGGCCATCCGCTTGCGCAGCACGGGATTGTCGGCAGAGAAAACGGATCTTGGATTCGTTCCCCTGCTCCATTTCCGGGCGAGGCGGATATTTTCCCCGAAAACCAGCCTTCTTTTGGAAGGCGATGCCCTGATTGCGTCGCAGGGACGAGCCGAAGACGTTCTGCTCGCTTTTCAGTACTGGCCGGTTAACAACTTCCGCCTGAAACTCGGATACCGGGTACTGGAGGGCGGCGCGGATAACGACGAGGTGTACAACTTCTCGCTCCTCCATTATGCGGTAGTGGGGGCGATCCTGGAGTTCTGAGAAAAAACCGGTCTCACGGACGCGGGTTACTGGGTTCTCCCGAGACCGTAACCGGGCCTTCCTTTATTGTAGACATCAGCCGCGCGTAATGGAGGACGGCCGGTCACGCGGGGAGCACGAGACGATGCAATTCCTCGCCGGGGCTGGTGCGCCCCAGAAGCTCGAAAATACCCTCCATGCCGAGGCAT
>JAWLHT010000071.1:0-7134 GCA_041690195.1 Candidatus Latescibacterota bacterium | reverse complement strand
TGTGACTGCCGTATCAACACCGAAAACCCGTTCCTGTGCTGTTCCTTCCGGCATAAGGAAGCGGTGCGCTGTTCCGATGCGGGCGGCAGCCTGATCCAGACGTGATTTCGCGGCTCGGCCGATACGCTCCCGGAGACTTTCCGCGGCATGAAGGGCGCGGCTCCGTTCCTTGTCCGCGGTCCCGGTGAGCGTGGGGTCGAAACCACCCAGGGCGGCCGCAACGGCGTCAAAGCGTCCGGCGATGTCACGTGCCAGGGCATCCAGGCTATCCCGGAGGGGTGCGGGAAGCGACCGGGCCGCAAGTTCGGCCAGAATCCGTTCCGGCTCGTCGAAAATCCGTTCCAGCGGAAGCCCTTCCTTGTCGGCGGCCCGTTGGGTCCGATGGTCAACCAGGGTGAAGGACGCCCGGGGCCAGACCGTGGAACCGTCCACCCCAAACCGGGGAAAGAGACCACGAATCTGCCCGAGATACCGTCGTTCCCCCGGGCCCGCGATGGTCGCCGCCACCGGCATCACGGCATCCTGGCACACCGGCCGAAGCGCCGCTCCGGGGCTGAACCGTTCCGGCTCCGAATCCAGGAGGGCGAGCATCTCCTCCCGGGAGTACCGCTCATCCCCCGCCAGAAAGACTTCACCCTCGAACAGCACCGGATGCCGTACTCCCCCCGATTCCAAAAAGAGGCTGGTGGCGTTCTCCGGCCGTCGCATGGCCTTCCGCCGTTCGCGGGAGGTCTCCAGCCGGTCGGCTTCCGCGTTCACCAGTGCGGAAGAAGCGAGCGGATTCTCCAGCTCGCCCCGCAATATGTCCCGGAAGAGCGGTTTCATCCCCGCCCAGCGGGGATCGAGCAGAACCAGCCCCCCACCGGAGAGCAGGGCGGCGAACTGGGCGGCGAATGCATCCGTCCATCGCCTTCCCGGAATCCAGCACCGCCGGAGCAGCGCCAGGTACGATTCTCCCCGGTCACCGGAGGGAAGTTTGCCGGCCAGCGTATCCAGAACCCCGGAAATGCCCTCATCCAGCACAATCTCCCCGACCGGAGCGCCGCCGATCAGACCGGCGGGAGCATATTCCGTCCGCAAGGGAGCACCGTCGCCGGTCCGGACCTCCACCCCGCGCACCTCATCGAAATCATGATCGTCCGATGCCACCCAGAACACCGGAAGCACATCTCGGCCGGTCTCCCCCGAAAGACGTTCCGCCAGGTTCACGGCATGCAGGGCCTTATACAGGGTGTATAGCGGCCCACCGAACAACCCGGCCTGCTGACCCGCGATCACGAAAACAGAATTCGCCCCGATGGAGCGAATCCTGTTCAGCGCCGCTCCGTCCGCGCCCAGTCGGGCGTTTTCCCGCCCCAGTATATCCGTTATGGCTTCCAGCGGCCACCGCGGGGAATCAAGGTTGCGGGTACGTTCCACAAGAGCGGCCCAGTCCGGCACGGGCGTATCGTCGGGAAGACCGGATGGTCGGGAATCGGAGAAGAACGACCTGGCGTCTGTAACAGTGAGCATGCGGTTCTCTTTGTTTGAGATTGCGGGGCCCCATCTCTCGGGAGAGAGGAGGGCTCCAACCCTGGATTCCAGAATTTTGGTGTAAGAAGGGAGAGTAAGGGGGTGAGTTACCGGCCAAAACCTCCACTAATTATATTTAGTACTCATACGTGCCCGTAATTTCCTCTGGCCTTTACGACAATGCCCCTCATTCCCCACTCTTGCAAGAAAGGGGATGACTCTATGGCCGACTAAGAGTTACGTTGCAGCATCGAAGGTGCACGGGAACCCGGAGTACTTTCCGGCATCAGCGCACCCGGAACGTCCCCTCCGCCCGGATGTCTTCCGAGGACGCGCCGACCATTACCCGGAACTCGCCCGGTTCGACCACCCAGCGCATGCCTTCGTCGAGCATCTTCAGCTCTTCCGGGGACAGGGTGAAAGCGACCGTCTTCGATTCACCTGGGTCGAGGGAGACCCGACGGAAGCCTTTCAGCTCTTTCAGCGGGCGGGTGACACTGCCAACCAGGTCGCGGACATAGAGCTGCGCCACCTCGTCGCCCCGGACTTTCCCGGTGTTGCGGATGTCCACGGAAACGGTGACGCTGCCGTCGGGACGGATGACGGTCCGGTCGAACCGCAGGGGGCTGTACTCGAACTTCGTGTAGCTCAGGCCGTGGCCGAAGGGAAAGAGCGGCCTGGCGCTCATGAAGCCGTAATCGTATCCCCGCCCGGAAGGCTTGAAGTAATAGGGCATGGGGAGCTGGGACGCTTCCCGGGGGAAGGAAACCGGAAGCCGCCCGGAGGGGCTGAAGTCGCCGAAGAGCGCCTCGGCCACCGCCGTCCCGCCCTCGTCGCCGCCGTACCAGGCCGAGAGGACCGCGGGAACGTCGTCCAGCCAGCCGGACATGGTCACTGCACCGCCGCCGACCAGCACCACCGCGGTGGGCACGCCGGTTGCCGCCACCGCCCGGATGAGCTTTTCCTGGTATCCGGGCAGGTTCAGGTCCGCCCGGTCAATGAATTCGCCTTCCACGATGGTCGCCACCACCACGGCGGCCCCGGCTTTTTTCGCGGCGGACGCGGCGCGGGCGATGCGGGAGTTCTCCGCCGTCTCCAGACGGTAGTCCCAGCCGAGGAACGCCTTGGTTTCCCACTTGTTCTCCTGGACCTCCATCACGATGTCGTACTCGCGGCCCTTCACGACGGTCACGGTGCGGTAGTCGGTGGTGCTGTAGCGGTCGGTCCAGCTTTCGAGGATCTTTTCCCCGCCGAAGAAGAACCGGACGCCGTCGCCGGAGGTGATGCTCAGGGTGAGCTTCCCGGTCAGGGGGGCCCGGAGCCTCCCGGTGTAGCGGTAGGAGACGAAATCGCCCCCGATGCCGGGGGCGGGGCTTCCGCCCGCGTCAAGGTTGATCTGCGAGTCGGTGCGGACCACCGCCGGTTCGCCCCGGAGTTCCATGTTGCTGAAGAACTCGGCTTTCAGGCCGGGGATCTTCCTGCCGTTCTCGACATGGGAGAGATACTCGGCGGGAACGAGGGGGAGACGGTATTCCACCTGCTCCGTTCCCCGTTCGAAGACGACCTTCGTGGCGGGCGAAACGGCGTTCCGGATGCCTTCGAGGATGGACACCCGTCCGCCGCCGGGGCGGCTGTAGTTCCCCAGCAGAGCGGAATCCGCCCGCGCGCCGATTACCGCAATTGATTTGAGGTCTTTCCGGAAGGGCAGCGCGTTCCCGGCGTTCTTCAGGAGGACAATGGACTCCCGGGCGGCCTGGAGGGCGAGTTCATGGTGCTCCGGCGAGTTGTATACCTTTTCCCCGGCTTCGAGGTCCGGCGGGTAGGGGTCCTCGAAGAGGCCGATGCGGAACTTGACTTCCAGGCGGCGGCTCACCGCCTCATCCAGCACGGTCATGGGAATGCGGCCCGATTTCACCGCGTCGAGGAGCGGCTGACCGTAGACCCGGATTCCCGGAACCTCCACGTCCAGCCCGGCGGTGAGCGCCTGGACCGCCGCGTCCTCCAGGGTTTCCGCGGTGTGGTGATAGATCTGGATTTCATGCAGGGCGTCGTAATCGCAGACCGTAAATCCGCGGAAGCCCCATTCGTTCCGGAGAACGTCGGTCAGGAGCCAGCGGTTGGCGTTGCAGGGACGGCCGTCGAGAGAGTTGAAGGCGGGCATGAGGGAAAGCGAACCGGCTTCTTTGATGCAGGCCTCGAAGGGCGGGAAGTAGACCTCGCGGAGCAGACGCTCGGAGAAGTGGACGGGGTTGCTGTCCCGGCCGCCGTCGCCGAAATTCGCCACGAAGTGCTTGGGTGTGGTGACAATCCCCTCGCGGGTGAAAGCCTTGCAGTACGCTACGGCCATGCGGGAGGTGAGGTAGGGGTCCTCGCCGTAGGTTTCCTGGGTGCGCCCCCAGCGGGGGTCGTTGGCGATGTTGATCACCGGGGAGAGGGCCTGACGGCATCCCGCGGCGCGGGCCTCCCTGGCGATGGCCTCGGCCACCCGGTCCATGAGGTCCACATCCCAGGTCGCCGCGAGGGCGATGGAATGGGGAAAGCTCGTCGCGCCGGCTTTGGCGAATCCGTGCAGGGTCTCGTCATGGAATATGGCCGGGATGCCGAGCCGGGAGTTTTCGATGATGCGCTTCTGGATGGCATTGACTGTCCGAACGCACCGCTCCAGCGGAGTTCCCTCGCCACGGGCCGGGACCAGGGTGATGCCGCCGACTCCGGCGGGAGTCATACCTTCGTCATCCCAGCGGTTCTGGAGCTGGGCGACTTTCTCCTCCACGGTCATCCGGCCGAGGAGATCGGCGACCCGCTGTTCCACGGGAAGGTTCGGGTTGCGGTAGTCCGGCTGATTCTCCTGTGCTCCGGAATATCCGGACCAAGTGGCGAACAGGCTGACGGTAACAACGGCGAGGACGGATGCAACTGCTCGAAACATCTCTCTCTCCATATGGTCGGTGATTTGAGGTATTGTGCAGCCGAAAAAGCGAACTGATCCGTATGTTACAACTTCTCCTTCCCGCACTCTCCCCGGGAGGATGGTGGTGGAAAGGGAGGGAATAACTCGTACTCCGGCAGTATATGTCTCGAAAGTCAGCCGCGAAAATCTCCCCGTGCATCACGGCCCCCCTCTCCTTCAACGCTCCAGCACCAGCCCGTCCGCTTCGCGGCGGAACCGGAAGGCATATTTCTTCCCCCGGTATGTAAAGGAGAGCGCCAGATCACCAGAGCGTTGCAACGATTTCGCCACTTTTACGGCCTCGGCCTCATCGGCGGCCGGAAGCACGACATGCGCAAGAACCGTCCGTTCTTCCGGCGCGGAGAGCACTGTCCCGGTATAGGGCATCCACTGAAAAGCCGCCTGCCGCTGGAGCGCGAGATAGGCGTGACGCCCGGGACGGAACGCCCATTCCCCGGAGACCGCCGGAATAAGCGCCATGTCTCCGTTCTTTCCGTGGAGCAGGGTAAAACCGGAGCGGGTCTGCAACTCCGCCCCGGAGTGGAAGCGGGCCTCGATTTCCGCTCCTTTCGCGGATTCGACCTCATCCACGATCACGGTGATCAGCGGCTTTTCCAAAATGATATGCCGTCGCCAGCCCCGGAGATGCTCCCGACGGTATGCCCCGGAGGCATCCAGGAGGGTGTAGTCGCGGGTGTCGCCGGGACGGAATTCGAGAATGCTTCCGGCTATGGTCTCATCCATCGGCCGGTCTTTCAGCTTTCCGGTGATCTGTGACTCGCCGTTGACGAAAACAAGATTGTGGCCGGCGCTCGACGCGTGGGGGGTGTCATACTTTTCGGCATCGAAATACTTCTCGTCGTATGCCGCCGTGCCGCAGTCGTCGAGGAATGCTTCGCCTCGCCAGAAAACGCTCACCTGGCCCACATCGAGGTGTCCGTGGTGGGGGTCGGCGTTTTTTCCGGCCTTGCAGATTACAGTAACCTTTTCCGGGTCGGTGAAATCGCTCCGCATGGCAGCCCACCCCTCGACGGTAAAGAGGAGGGATCCCTGTGCCGGGAGGGCCCCCGCCACAGTGTGCCGGGGCCAGATGACATCGAACGGGTCGGCGATGGCGTCCCCGTACCAAGTGTCCCGGATCCATGCCGCCTGGGGGTTTCCGGTTTCGAGGGCGATTTTGTTGTAGAGCCGCGGGGAGCCGAGGGTGCTATGGTGCGCATCGGCGAAATTCACCGCCCGGTAATCCGGGGGATAGCTGAGGTAAAGAGCGAAATTCACCGGATTTTCCGCAATTCGGGGATGTTTGAAGAGGTTGTACTCCCCATCGGTGAGACGCTTCAATGGGTCGGCGAAACGTACAGCCATGTTCAGGGTCTGGGCCCAGTAGCCGCCGCCTTCTTCCCAGCCGCCTTCGGGGCCGATCTGGTCGAGGGTTTTGTGTATCCGGTTGTACGACTCGGCAACCACATCCGTGAGGCGCGGTTCCTCGGCAATGAGCGCGAGAGCGGCGATCCCCAGGCCGCCGTTGCACCAGGCGCACCAGTTGCACCGGTAGGCGGTCGCCCACCAGTGATAGTCGTAGTTGCCGCGCACCTGTACGATGGCTTTCTCCAGGAGTCCGGCGCGGAGCCAGTCCCGCTCCTCGCGGGTGAGGGCGGGCCAGGTCCAGTCGTATACGAATCCCAGGTCGGTGGCGAAATCGGCGGCGATGATGTCGAAGGTGAACACCAGTTTTTCGTCGGGAACATTCCAGGGGCTCACCCGGGGGTAGGCTTTGGGAAACTGGCAGGCGCGCATCACCCACGTGCGGAGTTCGCAGAGTTCCCGGGCGAATTCAAAAGCTTTCTTCGCGTATTTCTCCTCGCCGGTCATCTGGTAAACGAAGGCGAGGGTGAGCGCGGCGCGGCGGTAGCTTCCGGTCACGCCCAAAAATTCGCTCGCCGGTTCAAACCGGGAATCACGCCGTTCCGGCTCGGGTTCGGTGACCGGGGTATACAGGAGGCGGTTGGACTCGGCGAGGAGGCGGTTGAAGTAGTCCCGGCAGGCGGGGTCGCGCTCGATCCGGTCCCGGATGGCCGGCTTCTCCGTTTCGGTGAAGGCCAGGTAGGGATGACGCAGATCGTTCCGCAACACCCGCGCAATGTCCCCGGAGGTAACATCGGCCACAGCCGCGGCGGGAAGGAAAAGACAGATAGCAAGCACCATGCGTATCATTCCGGTCTCCTTTCGGTTACCGGTAAGATACGCCGATACACGACCGGAGCAAATATTTTTCGGGGCCGGAAAATCAGGAAAATTTCCGCGGGTTCGCTTCTTTCGGGAGTGAGGTTGAGTGCGGGCAAAGTCGTAACCATAAGCCAGTAGTGGTGAAGGGCGCCGTGCGGCTTCGGCCGGTAACTCACCCCCTTTATCCCCATTGTCGTAAAGATAAGAGAAAACCGCAGGTACGCATGAATACCAAAGGTAGTCAATGGAGACGTTGGTCGGCAACTCACCCCCTGCTCTCCAGAGAGAGGGGGAATTGAGCCATAGGAAACACTGAGATGGCCGATAAGGAGTCATCCCCTCTCTCAGCGAGAGAGCGACCGTGTTGAAAGTCAAGAAGAAAAGAGAGCCGGGTCCCAGTTTTTGTTGGACTGCAGGATTGCATTGGCGTAGACCAGGAGCTTTCG
>JAWLHT010000070.1:0-19104 GCA_041690195.1 Candidatus Latescibacterota bacterium | reverse complement strand
AGAGGTGATTGTTCCACTCGGAGAGCCCGACCGGAGCGTTCTCGCCCCGGGGACACCCTGCGGGCCCGGTTCAAATTCCGGGAGGCCATCGAAGCCTATGTGGCGGCCCTGAATACCCCGAACCTCGATAAGAGCGTCCGGGCCGAGGCGGAGTACAACATCGGGCTGTCCCGCACCTGGCTGGGGGAGTATGAGGAGGCGAAGAGGGTGTTCAGTGGTATGCTCGACACCTACGCGGATGACCCGAACGCGGTGGGGTACGCTCAGTTCTGCCTGGCCTGGATCGAGGTGCAGGAGGAAAAATACAAGGAAGCGATTTCCCGGCTGGAAGCCTCTCTGGCCAAGGGGGCCATCACCGACCGGGAACTGGCGGCGGAGACACAGTTTATGGTGGGAAGGATATATTTGCTTTTTATGAATGACCAACCTGCGGCTCGAAGTGTATTCATGAAGGTACGTTCCTCCTATTCAGATTCAAGGATTTCAAAACACCCCTACATTTCAAGACTCAGTGTCAGCGGTAATTAAATCGCCAATGTGATGGAGGAACCATGAAAACATCTTTCTCTGTATTGGCCATCATATTCATTTTTCTATGTAATACGTTGCCTGTCATGGGATGGAGCTTGCCTCCCAGCATCGATGTAACGGAAATAAAATTCCGGTATGGATCGGGTTCTCCCGCTATACCGATAAAGAAGAACAATGGAATTACCCTGATTACCAATCCCGAATGGCAATATAATCCCACGACGGACCAGCTTATCAAAAATGACAGGTTCGCCTACATCAAAGGCGAGTCGCCTGCAATTATTGCGAATTTCTATGCGGATCAATACGATACCCCCGAATTAACCATCCAGGCATATCCGGTTATGGGCGCTTTGAACTGGTCACTGAGCGGAGCGGTAGATTTTTCTTCGAATTATTCGGGTGACCATTTTTTCTATACTGAAAGCGGGAGGTCGGTACCTTCCGGTATTGGTTCGCAATGGGTGGTGTTTTCCTGGAGAATCACCGCTATTGGAGGGGAGCCATTATTGCCCACATGTCATCTGGCGAATACCAGCCATTACTTTTATACGGTATTTGCGTCCCCCACCTCTTTTTATGATGGGGAATACGGAAAACCGTGGACGGAAATGCTGGATCGCGCCTGTGTATGGGCCGCGAATCAAAGTACCGAAGCGGCTTGTCTGAGCAGCTTAACCAGTAGTTTGCATTCTTTTCCCTCCAGTAAAATGTATTATGACGACGGTCGGCATTTTTCAACCGGCGCTGAAGTTGATTTACAAGCGCTCCTTGTTTCTCTTTCCGCCAATGATACAACGAAGGCTGATTGTCAGGATTACTCGAATTTCCTTTGTTTGCTGGCCTATTCGATTGGTTTAAGCTATTTCAGCAGTACGAACAAGGTCGAATACGCCACGATTGGGAGCGACTTTCAGACGAATACGTTGTTTCCGGCGGGCCACTCATCCCCTTCGTCTCCTTTTTGGGGTATCCATCAAGTGGTACATTTTCAGGGAGATATGATCGCTGATGCGTCCGCAAAAGTCTATAACGGCGGATGGATTCTGGCCCGGGGAGATATTTCGTGGACTTCGTATAAACCTCTGCTGACCGCGGACAGTGGCGTGAGTATCATTTCAACGGGCCTTTCATACGCGAAGACCCCATAAGGAGTTGGCAAATGAACCCGATACACCGTTTTGGGGTGCTCTGTTTCGGCATAATGATCGTTACCGCGCCGTATGTTCAGAGCGATTCCCAAAGGAGCGACACGGACATCACTCAGGCCAGTTCCGAGGCACCCTATATCAATTCTTTCGATATGGAGGAGTTTCTGCAAACCCATCTGCCGGAGTATCTCATTACCGAAAGATATACGCAATGGTATACAGAAGTGCTCTATGCCCTCCAGTATAAAGGTACTGGGCCTGAGCTATGGGTCCGACTTGGGCTTTTCCCGTCAGTTATTGACGCGGAAGGTGCGGCGGAAGCGTATATGGACGGATCCACGCAATGGTTTAAAGAAGGCCCGCCCGCCGGCGTGGAGATCGGAGACCGCAGTTGGTTTTATCCTCCCGTTTCTGAAAAGCGTGTTAAGGATGTATTGTTTGTGCGGAGGAATGGTTTTTTTGTTGTCCATGATATATCCAGCGGGATAGATGTCGTGGATTTGGCGAAACGGATTGATAATGATCTTATTGCTGGAGCCGGGTATTTGATCCGTGGCGAAAGTGTCTCCTGTCCGGTTATTCAGTCTGTCGATGTCTCCAAATCCGCAATCAGGGAAGGCGAAACCTCAATACTCACCGTTCATGCGCAGGATCCCAACGGCGCTCCGTTGGAGTTGCATTCTCATCCGAGCTGGCGGACACAGGGGAATGAGCTTACCGTGACCCATTCTCTTGTCTTCTATCCGGATAATCCCGATTGGGGTGTTCACCCCATCAAAATATGGGCGATCAACGAGCAGCGGAATATGTTTTCAAAAATATTCGAGGTTGATATAAATTTTTAGCCCCCTCCGCGGTGCACGATGAAGACGCCGCCGCGGAGGTATCCCGAGTCTTCACGCTTTCCCAGAACATTCCGAACCCGTTCAATCCCTCCACGATGATCGGGTTTGCGCTCGTCCGTCCCGCGCGGGTCCGGCTCGGGGTGTACGCCGCCGACGGCCGGAATGTACGGGAACTGGCTTCCGGGGAGTTCCCCGCCGGGAGGCATACGGTGACCTGGAATGGCCGGGATGACGCCGGGAACCCCGTGGCTTCGGGGGTGTACCTCTCCCGGATGGAGGCGGAGGGACGCGTCGAGGCCCGGAAGATGCTATTGGTGCGGTAATTTTGCACCCCGTGAAGAAAGGCGGTAATGCCGGTCTGAATGGGGATGCGAGTGATAAAAGCATGATGAAAAACTGATGAACAACAACGGCGCACGTGGTTTTCATCCTCTTTTTATCCTTCGCATCACACGCATCACTATTCAGACAAGGGGTTATTCCTTTAGATCACAAAAGCGAGAGGGGATGCCGGAATCCGGCATCCCCTCTCAGCGTTTCGGTGAGGATAGACGCACCTCACTCCCCGAAGGGCGCGTCGGCGTGATTGAGGATGTAGGAGGAGGGCTTCCCCTTCGCGCCGAGCTTGTTGACCGCCCGGACCCGGAGGGTGTTGCGGCCGGACTGCAACAGCCAGGTCCAGCGCTCGCCCACTTCCTTCCAGCCGGTGTCGTCCACGTCCACCTCGAAATGGGAGAAGTTGGGCGTGTAGGTCTCGAACCGGAGGAAGAGACGGTCGTTGCCGAGCCCCTGGGTGGCGTCGATGTGGACCAGGTTGAGGTCGGGCCAGAGGTCGCGGGGACGGTCGGTGTGGGTGGAATACTGGCGTTTGGGGGGTGTCCGGTCGTCGTACCAGTTCACATAGCCGTCCCAGGGCCACCAGGAGGAACCGTGGGAGAGCGGCCGGGGATAGGGCTTCTCGTACCAGTTGTTCCGGGGCACCACGCGCATGAAGGCTGCGTTGCACCAGCCGGTCAGGGGGGCGACCTTGCCGTTCGGGGCCGGATGGTGGGTGAGCGAACCCCGGACGAAGGGCAGGGGTTTCCCTTCGAGTTCGGGCATCCAGGCGATCTTGTCTTTCATCCAGTCGATGGAGCGTCCGGGAAAATAGTAGTCGAGGTACTTTGCGTGCATTTCCCGCATGTCCAGCGGTATGGCGGTTTCGGGATCGTAGACGTAGTTGTTTTCCCAGTCGGCGTCGAGGAATATCCACTTGCCGAACTCGTCGTTCCAGACCTCGCAGATTTCATGCCCCACCACGTTCACCAGCCGCGCCTGCCAGCCGTAGGCCATGCAGAGGCCGGCCAGGGTATTGTTGAACTGGATGCACATGCCGCCGCCACCCGCGTTTCCGATGCGGTTGAGGATGGACTTGGCGTCCCATCCGGGATATTCGGGCATGGGGCTGTTGTGGCGCCAGCGCTTGGTGACGTAATCGAGGAGCTTGACCTGGGCGTCGAACTCAGTGCGGCTTCCGGCCACCACCTCGTCCAGGTTCTCCAGCTTCCGAAGTTCTTCGAACTCGGGTCGGTTCCACGGTTCCCATTCCCACTCGATGGAGGAATACCGGATCGGGGGATTCTCGATCGAAACCACGCTGTTGTTGGGGAAGACCCGCACCCGCTGGATGAGTTCCGCCTCGACCTGCGCCGATTTCACCACGGGGCTTTTCAGTGGGTCGGTGGTGGATAGCACCGCCCGGAACTGGACGTAGCGCCGGTTCAGGTCCGCGCCACCGGTCTCGTAGGTGACCGAGGGCCCTTCGCCGATGAACTGGTACTCGTCCCATCCGGCCGAGAACGGCTGGGGATTGGAACCTTTGCGGAAGTAGTACTCCACCTTTGTTCCGGCGGGGACATCGGAGCTGATGGTCAGCTTCATCTTCTGGATTTCCCGCTGGGGGACGATGGCCATGTCCTCTGATCCCTTCCAGAGGTCAATGACCGGGCTGGCCAGCCAGCCGGTCCGGACATGACGGTCCAGGCTGATCCGGACGGTGTATTCGCAGCGGTCCTGTCCAAGCGGGCCGAAGGGGCTTTCTTTCCAGGACTCGCCGCCATCGGCGGACTTGAAGGAGGTTTTGCCCACATCCGCCGGATTGCCGCCGCCCTGATCGAATTCGTCGGCGCGGGAGATATAGACCTCCCATCCCTCCTGGGGGTTCGCCGCCTGGGGGCAGGCCATTTCGATGACATTGCGGCCCTTCTTCAGCCAGCTCGCCGGGAACTCGGCCCAGCGGTATACTTCATGGTTTTGCGCGTTGTCCCAGTTGTCCACCTGGGCTGCCTGGCCGTTTACGGTAAAGGACAGCGGATATTTGCCCTGACGGGTGGTGAATACGACGAGATAGGCTTTGTTCGCCCGTATATCGTCAATGTTCAGCATCTTGCGGCCCCGGTTGCGGCCCCATATGGCATCGGTCCAGACACCCTTTTCGCTTGCACCCGCACCGGGAGCGTCGTTGTGAATGAGTTCCATGTCAAACAGGCTTACCCCGTCGGCCTGCTTCCGGAGCATATGCATGAACCCGGTATCATAAATCATTCGGGCATCCCCTCCCCAGGTGGTTTGTACCCTCCCCTGGGCTGTCACGGAGCCCGCCGCGAGGGTCGCGGCGAGTACTGCGGTGATGAACGCGGTACGTTTCATGGTTCCCCTCTTTGGTGCGGTTGTGTGGTGAATCCCCTCGGAATACAAGTCTGAAGCTTTTCTGTATATTAGGTTCTTTCCCCCGCCGGGGGAAGCGAAAAATAACGGAATACCCATCGGAAACCGTGTAAAGATGGGGGAGAGCCGTGCGGCGGCTCCCCTTCCACTCCTGGTTCGTGATTCGTTCAGTGGAACAGCACCCGGGCGGGGATGATCTCCTTTTCAAAGCCCGGGCCCTGCCACGAGGTTTCGAGGCCCAGCCCTCCCGCGCCGTTGAACCAGGAGGCTCGGATGCGGTGCATGCCTTTCCGGAGCGCGATGAAACCGACTCGCTCCTGCATCCAGTGACGTCCGCCGTTGTCAACCACCAGTTTCCCATCGACCCAGAGCATGGAGCCGTCATCCGAACCGGTATAGAAGGCATACACGCCGTCCCGCGGGATGTCGATGAATCCCTCATGCACCGTGCCGAAGAGATCGGTCGGGCCGTGTTCCGGGAGTTTGATACGCTCCATGACACCCTGTCTCGTGACCCTGGCCTTTTTGAATTCAGGCTGATCCTGCCAATCGGTATAGCTTCGCCAGGCGATGCCGGGGATGGGTGCAGAGGCCGTTTTCGCCGGATCCAGCGGCGTGAGCGGAGCCTGTGGGATGCTGGCGGTGGCTTCCGCACGGAACTGTTCGAGTGTTTTGCCGGTCTCGTCCAGGTGATCGATCCCGAGGGCGCGGGCCGAGGCCAGGAAAGCGTCCAGCCGCGCCATGTATTCGGGATTGGGCTCCGCGGTCATGCGCTCCTGATCTATGATCGTGGCCTTGTTGTTGAAGTCCCGGGCCACCCAAACGTATTCCGGACCGAGACGGACCGCCCTGACCCGCTCGGCGAGTTCGGGGTTCCCGGCGACCGCGGCTTCCGCCCGTCCGAGGAGGGAATCGGCGACCGCGAAGAAGTCTCCGGAGAACAGCTCCGCCTCGGGGCTTTCGTAGCAGCCCATGTGGACATTTTCCCGGTGGGCCTTTTCATGGATGTAACCGATATAGGCCCGGATGTCCGCCGCCGCGGGGCCGTAATAGGCGTCGAGGAACTCGGCGATGGCCCGATCCACCGGGTAGTCCGGGTTCCAGAGCAGCTTGGCGTGCACCCACGCCCCGAGTTCGGAAAGCTCGCCGTACCTGAGGCTCGGCGTATCCTGCTGGAACAGCCCGGTGACATGGTTTTCGATGAAGAGTTTCAGGTTGTGCTGACGGTGCAGCAGGTTGGGGAACGGCAGCAGGAAATGGGAGAAATCGGTGGTGTAGTTCCAGACCCAGAGACGGTTGGAGATTTTCGCCCAGTCGTTCAGGTCCCGGACGAACCCGGCGTTCACCGGGCCGTCGCACTGGTCGAAGGGATGGGTGAAACAGCACTCGATGCTGCAGAGCCGGATGATTACATTGTCCCGGGGGCGGAGCGTTTTGGGCGCGTGACGGGTCCACTGGTAGGCGAGGGTGACGATGGAGCGTCCGGGGAACTCCCGTTCGACCGCTTCCGCCACGGTGTTCACCAGGGCCAGGACCGGGGCCATCTGGGAGCTTTCCCGGTCCGCCAGCGCCTGGCATGCATCGCACTCGCAGTAGTTGTAGCAGTCATTCTGGTCCACGGAAACCAGGCGGGCGTCCGGGTTGTCGCGGAACACCTGCAGCGTGCGTTCGGTGACCAGGCGGATCACCTCCGGGTTGGTGCAGCAGAGCTGGCTCAGTTCGGGGATGCGCTCTCCCCCGACCAGAGAGAAGTACTCGGGATGGGAGGCGTAGAACTCTTTTTTGGGAATAAGCCGTTCGAAGGTGTGGACGAAATAGCCCGGGGCCCAGTCCACCTTGCCGCCGTGACGTTCCGCGAGCTGGGCGTCGAAGCGGCCGCTGTTCATGCGGTTGCGGGCGGCCCAGTCGGCGTTGCGGTTGGACATGGTATGGGGCTCGCGGTATTCGAGCGGGGGAATGACCGTCTCGTCCAGGCGCGGCAGCCGGAGACGGTCGGATTTGGGGATGCGGCTCAACTCCGGGGTGAACCACCGGCAGCCCAGGTGGTCTTCGAGGAGACCGTACACACCGTACATGTTTCCGCGCAGTTCTCCACCGGCGATGACGAGGTTCTTCCCCACCGTCCGGAGCACATATCCCTCGTCCCCGAGCGCGGCGTAGTCGATGTCCACCCCCAGCGACTCGATGCGGTCACGGTCTCCGAGCACGATCAGCGCTCCCTCCACCGCGCCGCCGTTGTCGATAACGGGAAGATCGGCCCCGGTCATCTCCCGGAGGAAGCTCCGCAGTTCATCCGCGCCGTGGCGGGTCGCCGGCGAGGCGTTGGGGGATATGACAATGGTATAGTCTGATTGTCCGTCGCGGGCGAGGTAAGTTCCCCCGCAGCCGGTGATGGTCAGCATCAATGCCAGTGCCGCCATGATTTTCTGCATAACCGATATCCTCATCAAAGAGCCTGGTGAATGGAGCGAAAAAATAAATTTTAACCACGAAAGGCACGAAAAGCACGAAAAAGGATGCAAAAGGCAGGGTTATTCGCTGTTTTCTCCGGGCAAACGAGAGTCAATGAATAAGAAGGCACAGGGGCACATCGGCACAAAGGGAAGACCGTAGGGGCGAGGCATGCCTCGCCCTGCATAAACCGTACGCTCCGGCATGGGCGGCCGGTTTCCCTCTCCTGACCTCTGATTCCTGGCTCTTTTTTGCTTTACCCTGATAAATCTTTTTTTCGTGCTTTTCGTGCCTTTCGTGGTTCAATTTTCTTTCTTTTTCCGTACTTATTCAGCTTCCGGTGTCCGGACGACAACCCTGAAATCCTCCATGAGACCGTACTCGATAACGCTGTACCCGGTTCCCGCGGGACGGCCGTCCTTTGCCCCGGCCTGGAACATGCCCGGCCAGGCCCTTCCCAGCGGCGGGTTGTTGTGGTGCGGCCCGAGCGTGTTTTTCAGGGTGCCGTAGACGGATACCTCGATCCGGTTGCTTCCGGGCCGAACCAGGTCGGTAACATCGAGTTCGGGAGGTTGAAACGCGATGATCCCGGCCGGTTTCCCGTTCACCGTGACTTCGGCGACGGAGCCCTTCCAGGCGGGCAGATCCACGATGTACCGCGCGCCGCCGGCGGGGGCGGAGGGGAGGGTGAAGTCCCGCGAGTACCGCACCCCTTCGGCGTAGAAAGGCATGCCCTGCCCCTTCCAGGAGCCGAGGCCCAATCCGGTGTCCGGGATGACGGCGAATCCCTTCTCTCTCGATTCCAGGCGGAAGTCACCGAGGATGTACACCGGCTCCAGCTCGGTGAGGATGGTGAAGGGCGCGGCCGTGAGCGTGAGCGTGTTTTCCCCCGTTTTCGCGGCGGAGCCCAGATCGAACACGCCGAAGTCCTTGTCCAGCCACCAGTCGCCCGCGCGGGCGTTCAGGGGCTTCCCGTTCAGGGCGACCGTGTAGAGACCGGCGCGTTCCACCACCGCCCGGAGTGAGGAAAGATTCGTTCCCGGTGCGACGGTGAACCGGTAGGCGGCTTCGAATCCGGAATTCGCGGGGAACCGGTCGCGGTCGAGAATGGCGGACTTGAACTGCACCGCGCTGTCCCAGGGATTGCGCTCGAACCCGTGATGCTGGAAAATTTTCCGCTGGGCGTCATAGAAATAGAGGTCGCGCTCGGTTTTCCCGTCGAGGATGAGGTCGCAGTAGTCCAGTGTGAGGACATTGGGCGAATCGCGGCGGATGGTGAGCGTGCCGGACGGCTGGAGCACGGATTCGGCGTATTCCGTCTCCCGGGTCTCCGTTCCCGCGCCGGGACGCAGGCAGAGGAGCAGGCTTCCGCCGGGCGGGAGGTCGAAGGTGACCCGAAGGTCCTTCCCGGACCGCTGGAACGGGTAGGGGCTGTTCTTCCCGGTGAATGCGTCCCACTGTTCCACCGAGCCGGATGATGCGCTGAAAGCGCCGCTGGCGGGCTCCGTGTCGCTCGAATTCACCAGGAATACAACCTGGCCGTCCCGGAACACCCGGCGGTGGTGGAAGAGCACCCCGCCGATGGATTCCGGGTTCTCAAACCGCAGCGCAGGGGGAACGGAGCGGTCAATCACCCCCAGGCCGCTCCCGTATTCCCATGCCATCCATCCCTCGGTGAAACGGGCGGCGAGTTTCGCGGCCTGATCGCTCCGGGCGCCGTCGATGCATGCCGGAACCATCCAGGTCAGCACCTTCCCGCCAGCCCCGAGATAGCGTTCCAGCAGGGTGAGCGTGGATTCGTTCAGGTTCTCCGTCCCGGGAGCGAGAATAACCAAATCGTAGTCGCACTGTCCCACCCGCAGACGTTTCCCGGAGACCGAGCCGTGGTCCCGGAGCGTGTTCTCGCTGCCCAGGTCGTACTCCACCTGGGCTTTCTCCAGACGGTTCACGAAATCCTGGAAGTCGTTTCCGATGGTGTCCAGGAGTGGATTGTTGCCGTTGGGCGAAGCGTACATCCATGCGCTCGTAGTGGGTTCGAGTACCAGAATGCGGTGATCCTGCCTTCCGGCGGACATGACGGCGGAGAGACGTCCGAAGTAATCCCCGAGGGCTCCATACACCCGCCACCAGGGTGCGTGATAGGAGAAGGACTGGGGATGGTCCCGTTTCCGGGAACCGGCAAGGCTGACATAGGAAAGGTGCTGGTTGAGGAAATTCACCCCGAGGACGTATTCCCAGTCGCCGATGCGCTTCTGGTCGAAGAAAGTCAGTTCCCACCCGCCCGCGCCGTAGGTTTCGGAAAGGGTCCGCTCGCGGCCGAGCTGGTTGGCGGCGGAGCGGATTTCCCGGATGGCCCGGGCGTTTCCGAACTGGGCATGGGGGCCGGTGGCCCACTCGTTCATGAGAATGTCCACACCGGGGATATGGGCGTAGGCGGCCATGGCCAAATTGTCCGGCCCGATGCGGGGATTGGGCCACTCGTGCTCCCAGTAGTGTCCGGTGAAGGCGAGATTGCGCTTTTCGGCGGCTTCGTAGTACGGTTTCGCCCAATTTTCGATGAAGAGGTCCAACAGTACGGAGTAGTAGTTGTGGCGTACTTTCCGCCAGTCTCCGGTTTCCTCGACCAGCGAGGGAAGGTGCGGACGGAGGTCGTAGCCCCACTTCGCCCGGAACGCCTCGAAGAGAGCCGGGGTGTACTGGATGACATCCTTTCCGCCGACCGGGGCGATATGCGCCTCGTCCTGAAAGATGCCGGGTACGGTTTTGCCGTACTCTGACCCGATTGTCCGGTCATAGGCTCCCAGGGTGATATCCAGGAATTTTTCGGTGACATCGCGGCGGAGAAGGTCGACATAGTTGTAGCCCCCGTACCAGGGCGAGGGGCCGTTGCGGCGGACGGTGAAAATGCGGTATTCGCCGGCCGCGGTGTAATCCGACTGCTTGCCGGTGATATCAACGAACCGGTCGCCCCGGCGAATCAGGACGGCTACGGTTTCGCCGGGCAGGGGAGAAGGCAGACGGTCGGCGCGGGTCATGTGCAGACCGACTCCCGCCGCGTCGGGCATGACCGCGGGAACGTGCCCTCCGGCGAACCCGGAGGGGTACGAGTTCTCGTCATAGAGCCAGACCTCCATGCCGAGGGCTTTCCCGGCTTTCACCGAGTAGGCGACCCGCGACAGCCACTCCTCCGAGAGGTACGGGGTGATCAGTCCGGGACGGGGGTGGATGAACACGCCGCCCATGCCTTTGTCTTTGAAATCGCGGAGCTGCTCGTCGATTTCCGCTTCGGTGATGCGGTTGTTCCACACCCAGAAGGTGATGCTCCGGTATTCGGCCGGGGGATTCCGGAACCGGGTGAACGCATCCGCAAGTGTCCCCACGGAAGGGGCCGCCGCAAACGCCGGAGCGGTAATCAGGAACAGAAGAAAGGAAAGGACGGTCGATTTCATTTCAGTCTCCCAGTGAATCCCGGAGAAGGTTTTACGGTAGAATTCGCCGGATGAAGGGAACCACGAAAGGCACGAAAAACACGAAAGGAAAAACGCTTTTCAATAAACGGTTATCTGGTTTGGTCAGAAAACAAGGCCAAGACCCCATAGTCGTAAACATAAGCAGATAGTGGTGAACGGGTGGAAACATAACTCACCCCTCGGTCCCCTCTCTATCCTATAGAGGGGATGACTCGTTATCGGCTGTCTCGGCTTGTTCTATGCCTCAATTCCCCCTCTCTCTGGAGAGAGGGGGCCAGGGGGTGAGTTACCGGCCAGCACCTCCACTGACTATCTTGTGGTACTCATGCGTGCCTGCGATTTCCCCTTATGTTTACGACTATGGGCCCCGGGGCCTTACGGCCACCTTCCCCCGTGCAGGGGGCGGGAAAAATATAACTCATGATTGTAAATCCTGCTTGTGCTGCTTCGGCTCGTTGCTGACTCAACCCGATAACCGGATTTCAATATTCATTTTTCGTGTCGTTCGTGCCTTTCGTGGTTCAAACTATTTTTTCAGGCCGCTATGGTTACGCCTTCATCGCCAGCCGGAATCCGGTATACCAGCAGTTGTCGATGTTCCTCCAGGAACAGAAGCAGGAACGCGTGGCCGAGCGGCAGACCGCGGGTTCGCTGAACCAGCTCCCGCCCCGGGTGACATTCATGTCGTGATAGTAGGTGTAAACCGGCGCCGGTGCGCCCTCCGGGAGGTAACGGCCGAAGGACAGGGAGGGGTTCCAGTTGTCCTCGCAGAACTCGAACACGTTGCCGTGCATGTCGAAAAGGCCCCATGCGTTTGCCTTCTTCTGCGCAACCGGATGCGTCCTGCCGCCGCTGTTGTCCAGGTACCAGCCCGCACGGTCCAGATCGGCTTCCGTGTTCCCGGAATAGAACAGGGTGGATGTTCCCGCGCGGCAGGCGTACTCCCATTCCGCCTCCGTGGGGAGCCGGAAGCCGTTCTTCGAGAAGTCGCACTTCTCCGTTTTCTCGTCGTAGCAGGGCTCCAGCCCCGCGGCCGCGCTGAGGAGATTGCAGAATTTCCGGATTTCGAAGGGCCCGGTGTTGGTCGCCGGGAGATCCTCTCCCTGGAAGCGGGAGGGGTTCACCCCCATGATCTTGCCGTACTGCGCCTGGGTGACCGGGACTTCCCCGATCCGGAAGGCGTTCACCCGGACTTTCCGGACCGGCTGCTCGTCGGGGTAGAAGGCGTTCACCCGGTCCGGGAGCGACGGGTCTGGCTTGTATATATGGCCCATGACGAACGTCCCGGCCTTGATGCCCGCCATGCGCACGCCCTGAATGGTTTCAACCTTGCTCATTTCGGGGTCCTTTGAAAGAAAGTGCCAAAGTGCCAAAGATCCAAAGTGCCAAAGATAAAGAAGGAGCCGGAATCCGGAATGAAAAACAGTTCAACATACCGGTGTTCCGCGCGGGTGGTTCCCGGTTCAGCCAACCGCCCTATCCCTTCGGGACTTCTTTCTTCATGGTCCAGTATGCCGCGTTGCGGAAGATGGGCAGGTAGTTCGGGTCGCGGTAGGCGAAATAGGTGTGGCCCGCCAGCAGACCGACCACCCGTCCGGCGTCCTGCTCTATGCACCAGCCGCCCACATCGTGGCGCTTGTCCAGGAGTCCGGTGGACTCGTAGAGGGGAACCACCTTCGGGTTGACAATCTCCGCGCCGAAGTTCTCGTCCAGCGCCAGGACAAATTCCTTCATGCCCCGGGTGATGGGGTGGTCCTGGTTCAGGTTGTGGATGCGCAGGGGCTGAATGGGACCGTGAATGATTGGTTTTACCCCGAGCAGATCGAGGTACGTCTTCCGGCCGTTGGCCCAGATGCCGCAGTGAATGCTCATGTATCCCATGCCGCGGGTGCGGACGTTTTCCGCGATGGCTTCCTCCAGTTCCGTGCTCATATAGCCGTCCTGGGGCGCTTCGGAGCCGAAGAACGGACCCGGCAGCCAGCCGGGAAGCGAGCCGACCCAGCGCTGGATCATGAGCAGGTCGGCGGTTTTCAGGAGTTCCGGTGTCACGAACCGGGCGTCGTGGGTGGCGTAGAAGTTCCAGCCCGCCCGCTCGCAGATGGAGCGGAGCGCCGGTTCCTGGGCCATGAAGTTGTGGAGCACGTCTCCCCCGAGGAATATTACCCGGGTTTCGCCGGGCTGTTTGCGTCGCAGCTCCTCCGGCATGAGGGCGTGCGCCCCGGAAGCGGGGACGGCTGCGGCCGCGGCCGCGGCGAGCCCTGCCTTGAGAGCGGTGCGACGACTGGTGGTGCGGGTTTCGGACATGAGTGGACCTCGCATGAAGGTATTTGATAGAACGAGTTATGTGTATGGTAAGTATACGCGGCGTGCGCGGTCTTTTCCAGAAATATTTCACCGGCGTGTGTATTGTAATCATTGAATAAATGCCGCTTGCATTTGGAGAATAAATGTGTTAATTAGTGATTAAATAGCTGCATATGCACGTGCAATCAGATTATCGAAAGGTGCTCTGATGAAAGAGGCGGGGGACAGAAAATTCCGGGTTCTCCTGGCGGGCGACCCACAGAGACCCGCCGTACGACTCCATGATGATTCTTGGTTCGAGGTGCTCGCGGCCGACGCTGACGATTGCACGATCGCCGCCCTCGTCGGTATGCACCGGCCCGATATCGTGGTGTACGGTTTCCCCGTCACTCCGCGCGGGATTCCCTCCCTGGCTGGAATTCTCCGGCTCTTTGGCGATGAAGTGCGGGCAATTGCGCTCACGGATTGCGCCGAATGGGACACGGCGCAATTATTCCTCCGCTCCGGCGGGTGGGGATATGTGGGGAAAAGCTGTCCGGAAAGTGAAATTCATGACGCCATCCGGAGCGTTGCGCGGGGAATACCCTTTCTGTGTCCGCATCTGGCGGCATCTCACGCCAAACGGGAACTGATACGCAATACCATAATCTCGGAAATGCTCACCCCCGTTCAATGAGAAGTTCTGGGAAGCATCAAGGAGGGTTTCTCCGCAAAGGAAATCGCCACGCAGCGGCATGTATCCGTCTGCACTGTGGAGTCGCACATCGAGAAGATCAGGAAAAAATTCGGAGTTCATTCCGTGAGCGAATTGCGGGAGAAGCCGTCAAAGGAATGAGCCCCCTGTGGTTCGTTCAGTAGTCAATACGTATGGACCGTACGTATTGACTACTGAGATAAAATATGTATTTTCTCTTGTTGGCGAAAATCAGATCGCGCCATAACTTATTTGTGTTCCTCTGAAACGGACGAGTAAAACGCCCGGTCAGTTCAAGAAGAATGCCATGAAAACATCTATATGGGCCGCTATCGGTTTTGCTCTCGGAATAACGCTGAATCTTTCCGCCCTCGCCGGAGAAATGCCGCAGTATACCCGAACCGATTATCCGCTCACGGAGCGGGCGAGATTCATACACACGGGCTCGGAAAACGCTGACACGTACCCCGATGTCATTGTGGTGGGCTGGAACGGCGCGCTCCATGTCTTCCCCGGAAGCGCGGCAGGCTCTCTCGGAACGCCGGTCCTCACCGATTCCGGAGTGCGCTCCCCGAATACATGTGTCGCCGATGACTTCACCAACGACGGCCTCACGGATATCTGTATCAACGATACGCTCTTCATCGCGCTCGGCGACGGCCGGTTCGCATCGCCGAAACCACTTGGAATTGAACGGCTCCAAACCCTTGCCTCCACGGATATGAACGGGGACGGGAAGAAAGACCTCATTGCGATTGCCACCATCGATACCGCTCCCGATATGCAGGCGGCGGAACTGAGGACCTGTTTCGGGAATGGGGACGGGACGTTCCGGGAGCCGGTGAAAACGCGCATCGTGTTCACTTCAGGGGAAATCAACTGGGAGCCGGAAACGGGCGACATTATCAATGACCGGGGATATTATGAAATCCATTATGCCGGTGATCTTACCGGCGACGGCGTTCCCGATCTCATTGTCCGTCATATAGATTCGCCCCCCGGGGGTCCGGGCGAGCTCTATACCAATTGTATATATACGGGAACATCCGGAGGCGCTTTCACCAGGACCCCCCCCTATTCCGGCGGCAATACACAAATTGTTGGAGTTTATGATTTCAACGGCGATGACGCCATGGATATCATGGAAAGCTTTACTTACATGGCCCATTTATATTACGGCAATAATATGGGTCGCTTCGATGCAGTTAGACAAATACGGATGGATTCGCCGGAAATCGGATTGGATAATTACAGCCGTATTTTCGCGGTAAATGATATCAACGACAACGGTATTCCGGATATGGTAATCATCCGCCTGTTTGAGGAGCCATTCAATCCCAACAGATATTGCACCCTGGCGGCGATCCCTTTGAACAGGGACGGGTCGTTTGGTGACAAGCATGAATTCCCGGTAATTCTGCCCGATAATTTTTTGGGTTATGTAGGCTGGCGTAACCCGGGGGTCGGCGGAATCATGCCCTGCGCGTTGAACGAAGACGCCTACACTGATTTTCTCATACCTGAAGACCGTACCCCCGCGTTTCTTTCGGTAATTCTCAGCGCGCCTTCTCCCGTGCGCGTCGATACCGGGGAGGAATTCCCCTCGGCTTTTCTTGGACGGAACTCCCCGAATCCATTCAATGCGTCAACGGTGATTCCATTTTTAATCGGTATTCCCGGTTATTATGAACTGGCGGTATACGATGTTCTCGGGAGAAAAATCGCGACGCTTGCCAGCGGATTTCGAATCAAGGGTAAATATCGGACCATCTGGGACGGGAAAACCACAAATGGCGCGGATGCGGCATCCGGGTTCTATTTCTATGTGCTTCGGCGGGGAAAGGAGACGATCTCTTCGAACAGACTCCTGCTAATCAGGTAATAAATCCGTTTCATGAAACGCCCATCCAGGAGATTGTCGTATCCGAAGATGGACGCTGTCGCGACGGCCGATATGACGACCCATACAATCCTATCCTGACATACTTCCCGCTGCCTTCCCTCTTTGAGTGGCTAATACACCCTTCTTCAAAGAAGATTCCTCCGCCATATTCTCCTGTCAGGTTTTCGGGGAATCTGCTCTCTCGTTACCGTTGAACAATCCGTGAGAATAATCCCGTCCTCATGCGTGATGAAGAGGAAACGATGCCGATCCCCTCGTTGCGGGGCCCCTCCCTCGCCCACTGTGTGGGAGAGGGAGCCGGAGGGTGATGGCCGGGGCAGATGGGATGGGCTCTTTCTTCCCGATTTGAGCCAGCTTCCGTATCACTGAAAAATGAAGGCGCCCCTCACAACAGGGGCGCCTTCTCGTTCTTTCTCTCTTTTTCCTCTGCGTCTCTGCGAGGAATATTATTTGAACACGACTTTCTGCACTCCCGGTTTCACCGTTCCCCGCATGGATTTCTTTTCCATGGAGAACGTGACATTCTGTTCGGAGTCGCCTTCCCAGCGGAGGGTGAGGCGGCCGTGCTCGTCGGTGGCGCCCATGAACTGGGTACGGCCGTTTCCGGGCAGGTCGCGGGAGACGTGCACCCAGCGCACCGGCTTCCCGGCGGCGTCCACCACTTCGATTTGGGCGACCCGGCTCCGTCGGGTAAGGGCGAGTGTCGCCCCGGCCCGCGCGAACACGTAATCCCCCGGCGGGAGATCGAATGTTGCGCCGGAACCGGCCTTCTCCAGGAGCGCCGGTTTGCCGTCGATGAGCACAGCATCCAGCGTCCAGGGGAGGGTTACTTTTCCGCCTTCCAGCGTGGCGAGCGTTCCCGTGCCGGAAGCGGTGTCATACCGGAAGGTCATGGGCTTTCCGAAGAGGAGCGCCTGTGTCCCGATTGTTCCCCCCAAGGCGTCGGCCAGGAGGATTTCGGCAGGTTCGGCGCTCGCGAAACGGCTGTCGGCGATGGTCTTCCCGTCATCCGTCAGCACCTGCGCGCGGCTGTAGCGGAAAAGGGCGAGGTTGCCCCGCAGCTCACGGCGGTTCCCGAGGAGGAGGCGCCACACATCATCGCCCTGGGCGATCACCGCTTCGGTTTCGCTCCCCCGGAGGATTTCGGCGGGCGGCGTGTCAATGTCCTTCTTGCTGAGCCGCATGACCGTGAGATAGTCGTCGGAGGGTTTATGGTGCACCTTGATCCAGCGGTAGGGGCCGAACCGGCTCCGGGTCTGGGGAACGTTGATATTATAGGTCTTGCGGGCCGAAGCCAGCACATCCCAGGCGTCGGAATAGTATACCGGGATATTCCGCGCCCGGTCGGTGTTGGTCTTGATGGGATAGATGGGCATGACCTTGAAGGTGTCCGGCTCTCCGACCGCCCAGTTGTCCCAGTCCTTCGGGGTGATCCGGTTCGGCGAACTCCAGAGCGGGTCGCCGTCCATGCGCACCGGGCGGTCAAGCTCGATGCCCTCGCCCCAGAGGATGGAGGTTCCCTCGCCGACCATCAGGGCTTTGGGGAAATATCCCGGCCCCGCGTTGTCGCCCGGCTTCCAGCCCCAGGCGTACTGATAGGCCCAGTAGCACACTCCGCCGTTCTCCACGTACTTCCAGAGCTTTTCCCGGTAGTCCACCATGTCACGGTCCCGGACGAGCACGGCGAACTGCCCGACCACGATGCGGTCGAAGCGGGAGAGGTCTCCGCCGAGCGCTTTGTAGTCCAGCAGTTCGTACTGCATGCCGAGCTTGTCCAGTACCCGCGCGGTCTGGCCGTCTGTCTCGACCAGGCCGATCCGCTTCGGCCGTTTGGGGTGGGAGAGCAGGTTTTCCATGATCTTCCGCGCGCCTTCGTGATCCTCGTCGAGCACCTGACGGGAGATATCGAGGGCGTTGAAGATGAACATTCCCTTGCCCCAGGGGAGACGCAGCACCATGGGCCAGTCGGCGCGAATGTTCTCCAGCGGCCAGTCCAGAGTGTAGTCGATCGGCTCGTCCTGGAGGAAGTCCACGGTGAGCCGGACCCCTTCCCGGTTGGTGATGTCGAGGGTGTTCCCGTTCTGGGTTACGGTTTCCGCGGGGAGGTGGAAATTCCACTGGAGGGGGTAGGGCGAACGCACCTGATCCCAGATCACGAACACGTCGGGCTTGAGGTGGAGGAAGTGCCGGACGTTGAAGGGCGCGGGCAGGCCGGTATCCCAGTTGTGCACCCGCCCGGCGGCGTATTCGAACCCTTCCGCCGAAACGAAATTGTTGAGCCCGTCACCGTAATAATCCCGCACCAGGGTCTCGTCCACGGCGGTGTTCACTTCGACCGCCGGGCCGGAATACTCCTTCTCCGGGATGGCGATGACGCTCCCGGCGCCGTCGAAAGTGACCGTATTGTGGGAGAAATCGGTCTGGTCCTTCATGCGCCGTGACCAGACATAGGAGGCCGCCCCCCGGGTCAGGGTGACCGGGAATCCCCGCCAGATGAGGGAGAAGTCGCCGTGGTTGGGCTGGTGGTGCATGGTGCGGTTGGAGGTGCCGAACTCCGCGCCGAAGGTGGCGAAGAAGAACGTCTCGTCCGGTTTATTGAACCGTTCCCGGAGTATGACATAGCCCATGCCCGGCAGATAGCTCCGGTATTCCGGCTGCACCGGCGGGATTTCGGGGTCCACGAAGAGCAGGCTTTCCGGGGTCATGGGGGAGCCGAGCTTTTCCCAGCACCAGGCCCAGTTCGAGGCATCTTCCGGCTCCCGGGCATCGGAGCGTCCGGCGGCCCAGCCCAGGATGGCTCCGGGGTTCTCCCACCAGGCGGCGTCATCGGCGCAGAGCATGGTGGGACGGTGCGGGCCCTGCATGCCCGGCGCGGGAATGCTTTCCGCGAAGAACCCGAGCATCACCCGGAACCGCTCGTCGGCGAACCAGTCGTGCACCCCGGCCTTCTTCAGCCCCGCCGCGAGGAGGAAGAGTTCCCGGAGCACGCCGCCGGCGTACCGGGGATTTTCCGCCCAGGCTCCGCCGGGACGGGAGCCCAGGGAGAGAA
>JAWLHT010000069.1:0-19172 GCA_041690195.1 Candidatus Latescibacterota bacterium | reverse complement strand
AGTCCAACAAAAACTGGGACCCGGCTCTCTTTTCTTCTTGACTTTCAACACGGTCGCTCTCTTGCGAGAGAGGGGAACGAGGGGTGAGTTATATTTTCAAGACACCCGTTCACCAAAAATCGCTTATCTTTATAAC
Source organism: Candidatus Latescibacterota bacterium (assembly GCA_041690195.1). Classification (GTDB taxonomy): domain Bacteria; phylum Latescibacterota; class Latescibacteria; order Latescibacterales; family Latescibacteraceae; genus JAWLHT01. The sequence continues at coordinate 19,036 of JAWLHT010000069.1, read as the reverse complement.
TATTCCCCCCAACCATCCACGACGAATGCGAATGATGCCGGAAACGCTGACTTCTTTGGGGGAATCACTCCAGTCGCAAGTGCGGATTCAAAACCTTACCCGGATCCAGTTCCCGCTTCAGGGCTTGTGCAACCTTCAGTTCCTTCGGGGTGAACAGATCCTGTATGCCCTCGCGCAGCATACGATTCCAGTCTGCTGGCTGTTTGCCGCCAACGGCCAGCGCCATTTCCCGGAGGCGCGCAATTTCCGAAGCTTCCGCCAGAACATGCATGCGCCCGAGCAGGGGATGCGCAATCACCCGCATACCGGGAAACACATGCCGAAGGCGACGATACAGTGCGGAAGAAGCGGGGGGAGGAACGCTCAGTGTGACCATTCCGGTTCCGGTCATTCGACGGGCCGAGTTGCGGCGCATGGAATCATACTCACTGGGGGTTTCCTCCCGAACTGAACCGGCCCCGGCCCGCTCCATGGCGGCACGGACGACCTCGACCGCCCGGTTGGTCATGGCTTCCATTCCCTCCACTCCCACCGCAAGCAGAACGGTTTCCGTGCTCTCATCTTCAGGGAAAATATCACACCGTTTGACCGCCGAACCCGCCGACCCGATATCCGCAAGAGTGTCCGCGGGATCTCCGCCTTCGAACCGTGCAACCAGCACCATCCGCCGCTCCGGAAGCGGAAGCGCCTTGATGACAAGTTCGGCGGCAATGACGAACATGCCGCGGGTCCCGGCCAGAAACCGGGTGATTTCATATCCGGTGACATTCTTCATGGTTCGCCCGCCCAGGGTGACCACGTCTCCCTGCGCCGTTACACACTTCGCGCCGAGCACATAATCCCGAAACGGCCCATAACCCGCTGCATACGGCGCAACCGCATCGGTCATATACGCCCCGCCGACAGTTGCCGACATACCTGACGTTATGTCCAGCGGAACCAGGAGGCGCTCGGCGCGGGCCGCTGATTCAACGGAATCTACCGTGGCCCCGGCGCCCGCAATAGCCAGAAAATCTCCCGGATTCACTTCCCGAATTCCGGACAGCCCTGTCAGCGATATTCTGACCGAACTTTCGGAACACGCCGGCGAAAGCGCTGTTTCTCCGCCGACAACAGCCGCCGTTCCCCGCTCACTGGAAACCAACCGCATGGTTTCGGCCAGCACGGCAATATCCAATGGGCGCACCACCGGGGTACCGTCGACGGTTTCAATCTGCCCGGCATCCAGTGCCTGTTCCAGACGATGCATGAGCGAGCTGTTCATTTGTCCCTTCTCAGGAATGGTTTGAACTCGGGGGGGAGCGAAGCCTGCCCCGCCTGTACCAGCCGTTTCAGGCTTGCCTCGTGCCGCGGGTTATCGTGAAATGCGCTGTAGGAAAATACGCAGTATCCCAGCAGTCCCATTTCCCGCGTCGCTTTGACCTGCTCCGCCGCGATTTCCGGTGAATTCATATAGACTCCAATCCCGCCGACAACTTTCCGGGTATCGGTTCTGGCGGCTATGGCGCAGAGCATTGTTCGGTACGCCTGAGCCTGCGCCGAATAGCTCATGGGAACAACAAAGTCCACAATCCCTTCTCGTATCCAGCCGGGCCAGTCCTGACCATACCGATAGTACGCGTCCTCGGGGTCGGACTTGACCGCGGCGGAGATTCGTATCCTCGGATCGATCTCCCGGATACGGGTGGATACATCGCGTACCAGTTGGCTCACCAGCCCGGCCCGATATGTTATCCACCGGTTAAGCATGACCAGGTGCGGGTCGGATCCCCCGTCGCCGCTGACCGCCCTGACCGGATCCAGACCAGTTTGGGCGTGAAACTCTTTGCGCACAACAGAATGAAAGTCGTACTCCCACCCCGGATACCGCACATAGTCCAGGTGCACGCCATCAATCCGGTAGCGTTCGGCTACTTCCCGAAAAACTTGCGCCAGGTGCTCCCGGACTTCGGGAATTCCCGGCGACAGGTATCGCCCTTCGCAGCCGGCATTGACCACCGAGTCGAACGGACAACGAGCCATTTCCAGACCGGACCGCGATACCATGAACCATTCCGGATGTGACCGCAGGAGGTGATTCCGGTCCGCGGGCAATGTGCGGGAGGACCAGGTGAGATACACGTTGAACCAGGCGTGCACCTCTATTCCCCGGGCATGGGCCAGAGGGATCAGAATCGATAACGGATCGAACGTTCCGGGAACCCGAGGGTAATCCTCCGGTCCGGGAACCAGCGCTGAACGGTAGAATGCGTCCCCCCGGCCACGCACCTGAACGAACAGGACATTGCAGCGGTGCGCTTCCGCCCAGGAAACCAGATCCCGTATCTGCTTTTCGGTCACGATCGATTCACGGACCACCCAAAGTCCCCGCACCTCCTGCATCGGTGCCGCTGTTGCTTTCTGAACGGACGACGTCATAAATACCAGCGCCATCACACTCACCAGCAAACGAGAAAAGGGTGCGGACCTGTCGGTCCGACACCCTTTGATTCTCTTTTTCAACCCGTTCCGCATGAAACCGCTGTTCCTGTATCGTTCCGTAAAATCGTCTGCAACATTGTTGAACCAATATATTGACGATAACCGGCAGGAACAAGGGATTTCCGGCAATGCACCGTTCATACCGCCGTACGTCCCGTCCATCCTGATCTCAAGAGGACCGGTGCGGCATTCATCGCGTTCGGTGATAGCTGTTACTCCGCGGCGGAAGCTTCGGCCGCCTGCGTGGAAGCAGCGGGCTTCGCGGCGGTTTTATCCTTACGGGAAGTGGTCTTCTTTGCCACTTTCTCGTCACCGACGAACTCGATGAGCGAAACCGGAGAATTGTCACCCGGACGGAATCCCAGCTTGAGGATCCGGGTGTACCCGCCGAAGCGGTCGACAAATTTCGGACCGATCTCATCAAAAAGTTTCTTGACCGCATCCGTATCCCGGAGCCGGGCAAGAACGATCCGACGTGCGTGGAGGTCGCCCCGCCTGGCGAAGGTTACCAACCGCTCAATAAACGGCCGGACTTCCTTGGCTTTGGCATCGGTGGTCTTGACTCGCCCCTTCTTCACCAGCGAGGCGGCGAGATTCGCCAACATCGCCTCTCTATGCTCCTTCCGTCGGGACAGCTTACGACCGGCTTTGTTGTGCCTCATCTACCTGTTACCCTGCCTTTCTGCTTTTCTGGAGCTTCGCCAATTCCGCATCGTAAAGGGAGACATCAAGCCCGAACGACAACCCCATCGCCGTGAGAACTTCCGCCAGCTCGCTCAGCGATTTGCGACCGAAATTACGGTATTTGAGCATATCGGCCTCAGTCCGGGCGACCAGGTCCCGGATGCGCTTGATACCGGCGGCCTTGAGGCAGTTTGAGGACCGTACGGAAAGCTCCATCTCGTCCACCGGCATATCGAGCAGCTGGGCGATCCTGACCTTGTTCTCATCGATAGCCTCTTCATCGGCCTCCACGAACTCCTCCTCGAATGTGATGAAGAGTTTCAGATGATCGGCGATGATTTTGGCAGCGTAGGCCAGCGAATCAGCGGGCTTGATGGTCTTGTTGGTCCAGATCTCGAGTGTCAGTTTATCGTAATCGGTCCGATGCCCGATACGGGCATTACCTACATGAAAATTCACCTTGCGAATCGGGCTGTAAATCGAATCAACCATGATGGTGTCAACGGTACGTTCTCCTCGGACCTTTTCGTCCGCCGGAACATATCCCCGGCCATCATTGATCAGGATGCGGGCCCTGAAGACGCCGTCGGCATCCAGCTCTGCGATATGATGCTCCGGATTTGCGATCTCTATCCGTGAATCGCTCGCCAGATCCGCCGCCGTAACCATGCGCGGACCCTTGAGATCCAGGGAAATCTCCACCGGTTGATCCGAAAGGAGCTTAATGTCAACTTCCTTCAGGTTCAGAATAATCTCCGGAACATCTTCAACCACGCCAGGAAGAGTCGAGAATTCGTGATGAACGCCATCAAACAATACGGAATCTATCGCCGCCCCCTGGATGGAGGAGAGCAGGACGCGCCGCAACGCATTCCCGAGGGTAATCCCGAACCCCCGCTCCAGCGGCTGCAGCATGAATTTACCGTAGCTGTCCGTCAGCGTCGATTCATCAACTTCTATGCCCTTCGGCATGTGGAGACTTTTCCATTTCATAAGGTATCACACCTTTCGAAAAGGGTATGATGTCTTCCGGCGGGAAGCTCCGTGACATGCCACTCCCCGGCCCGGCTTCGTACCTCTACCCTACTACTTAGAATAAAACTCGATCACCAGGTTCTCGTTCAGTTCCACCGGAATGGCGTCACGGGGCGGAACCGTGAGGAGCGTAAAGCTCAAGTCCGGGCGAGAAACTTCCAGATACGCACTTGCGATGCTCGTTCCCCGTCCCGCGGCTTCACGCACTTGGGAATTATTCTGCATCGCCTCGACCACCTGGACTTTCATTCCCGGCTTCACCGTGAAGGACGGGACATTAACCAGCTTGCCGTCCACCATGATGTGCTTGTGGGTGACCATCTGCCGCGCTTCACGCATGGTATGTGTGAAACCTGAGCGGTACACGAGATTGTCCAGCCGCGTCTCAAGCATCTGAAGCAGGTTCTCGCCGGCAACACCCTTCTTGGACATAGCTTTGAGAACATAATTACGAAACGGTTTCTCGAGAAGACCGTACGTGTAACGCAGGCGCTGCTTCTCCATCAGATGCTTCCCGTAGTCCGAGAGCTTACGGACCATCTTACCGCCATGCTGTCCAGGCGGATTCGGCCGCTTTTCCATAATGCGAGCCGCCTTATCCGAAAGGGCAATACCAAGTCTTCTTGATTTCTTTACAATCGGGCCTCTGTATCGTGCCATTACCTTCTGCCTCCGAACTCCTATATTGGGTTAGACTCTGCGCCTTTTGGGAGGTCTGCAGCCATTGTGGGGAATAGGAGTGACATCCTTGATTGCTGTGATTTCAAGGCCGGCCGCCTGCAAAGAGCGGACTGCCGCCTCACGTCCGACACCGGGGCCCTTCACGAGCACCTCGACCTTACGCAGCCCAAGAGACATGGCCTCTTTAGCCGAATTCTCGGCTGCAGTCTGCGCCGCGAACGGTGTGGACTTACGCGACCCCTTGAACCCGACCTTGCCCGCGGACGCCCAGGAAATGGCATTGCCGCTGCGGTCGGTAATGGTCACGATGGTGTTGTTGAACGTCGCCTGGATGTGCGCCACACCCATCGGTTCAACCTTCTTCTCCTTTTTCTTGGTCCGTTTTCTTGGTGCAGCCAACCGGAACCTCCTCTAAATTCATACATTATTCTATCATCCAGACAGCGACACTCTCCGCTCTATCCAGAGAAAACAGCGTCGGAATCCGCGTGTTACTTCTTCTTTCCGGCGACCGTGCGACGGGGTCCCTTGCGGGTACGGGCGTTCGTCCTGGTCCGCTGACCACGGGAAGGAAGACCGCGGCGGTGACGGAGGCCCCGGTAGGAGCCGATATCCATCAACCGCTTGATATTCATTGAGATCTCGCTCCTGAGCGTACCTTCAACCCGGTATCCTTCTTCAATTATAATACGCAACCGGTTAATCTGTTCTTCCGTAAGATTGACCACTCGCGATTCTTCCGGGATATCAGCCTTCTGACAAATTTCTTTGGCCAGGGACTGACCAATCCCGAATATTCTCGTCAGGGCGATTTCCGTTCGCTTGTCTCTCGGCAGGTCAACTCCTGCAATTCGCGCCACGAGCTATTCCTCCATATCTTCCTTGGTTATCCCTGCTTCTGCTTGTGCCGGGGATTCGTGCAGATTATTCGCAGCACACCCTTGCGCCGAATGAGCTTGCACTGGTTGCAACGCTTCTTGATCGAAGCTTTCACTTTCATGATCGTATCCCTTATTCTCAGCTATGTGAAACACCGTCCATTCTATTCTTTGCCGCTACTCCATCGGGGGCCCGAAGAACTTCGGTTCCGGTCAGCGCTTCCCGGTCATGATTCCGGGTTTCCGCGGTGATCACTCACTTGTGACGATATGTAATCCGCCCCTTGGTGAGATCATAGACGGATATCTCCACCGACACCCGGTCTCCGGGCAGGATCTTGATGAAATGCATCCTCATTTTCCCGGAAATATGGGCCAGAATCTCATGACCGTTCTCCAACTTCACCTTGAACATGGCGTTCGGAAGAGACTCGGTTACGACGCCTTCTGCGGCTATGCTGTCATTCTTGGGCATAAGTGTTTATTTCTTCTCCGCTCATGAGGGTTAGAATCTCAGGGAAACCGTCGGAAACAACGCAGGTGTTCTCATAATGAGCCGAAAGCCTGCCATCCGCGGTCACCGTAGTCCAATCGTCCTCGAGCACCTCAACTTCCCAGGTTCCCAGGTTCACCATCGGTTCAATGGCCAGCACCATACCGGATTTGAGCAGAGATCCGGTTCCCGCCTTTCCGAAGTTGGGGACCTGCGGGTCCTCGTGCAATCGTCTCCCGATACCGTGTCCAACCAGCGCCCGAACCACCCCGTACCCCTGCGGTTCCAGAGAACTCTGTACGGCCCAGCCAATATCACCAGTCCGTTTGCCGGGGACCGCCAGGGATGCGCCGCGCCAGAATGCGGCGTGGGTCGCCTCGATCAGGGCTTCCGCCTCGGGAGATATTTCTCCGACCGCGTAGGTCCGGGCCATATCTCCGTAAAAACCATCCAGGTACGTTCCAAGGTCGATTTTCACCAAATCACCGTCCCGGAGCATCCGCTCCCCCGGAATACCGTGCACAACCTCATCGTTCACCGAAACACAGATCGCACCGGGGAATCCATTGTACCCCAGAAACGCCGCCTTGGCACCCCGGGACTCGATGAACTTCAGCGCCGCCTCGGAAACCTCTCGCGTGGTCACGCCCGGCCGCAACATCGCCCGGGTCGCGTCCATGGCTTCCGCCGCTATACGGCAAACGGATTTCATCTTCTGGATCTCTCTTGCGGTACGAACGTGTATCATGCCTTCCCACTCAGAATTTCTGTAACGCGCCGGAAAACTTCTTCTGGAGATCCCAGCCCGTCCACCGGTTTCAGAAGTCCACGTGCACGATAGTATTCTTTCAACGGTTCCGTCTGCTCATAATACACTTTGAGCCGGTTTGCGATGGTCTCGCGATTGTCATCGGAACGGCCTTCGATGGCGGCCCGCTTGAGCAGCCGGTCTGTTACCACAGAATCGGGAACTTCAATCGAAATCACCGCATCCAGGGATTCGTTCCGTTCGGCGAGGATGCGGTCAAGCCCCTCCGCCTGGGGAATGGTCCGGGGGAAACCGTCAAAAAGAAAACCGCCCTCCAGACCGCTCATCCGTTCCCGGATGATTCCAAGAATTATGTCGTCGGGAAGGAGACGCCCGGCATCGAGATACTCCGCCGCCTTTTGTCCAAGTTCGGTGCCTTCCGCTCGGGCCTGCCGAAGCATTTCACCGGTGGAGACATGGGGAATGTGGTAGTGATCTTTCAACATGGTGGCCTGCGTTCCCTTTCCCGCGCCGGGACCACCGAGAAGAACCAGTCTCATTCCAAGCTCCTTTCCGCAACACGCGGCGGCTGCCGGTCAAAGGGTGCGGTTACACCCGCTCGGCCGACAGCCGACAGCTATCTGACCCCGGAGTACGTCAGCGCCGTCCCCGCAGTTTTCCACCCTTGAGCAACCCTTCGTAATGACGCTCGAGCATCTTGGTTTCAATCTGCTGAAGCGTATCCAGCGCCACGCCCACAACGATCAGGAGGCCTGTCCCACCGAAGAACTGCGCATACGAATAATTCACATTAAAAATCTTCACCACAAAGTAAGGCAGGATGGCAATCATCGCCAGCGCCAGCGCACCCGGAAGGGTGATTCGGGTGAGGATCTTGTCGATGTACTCCGCAGTCTTCTTCCCGGGAGGGCGCTGCGGAATCACCGCGCCGTACTTCTTCAGGTTGTCGGCGAGGTCAACCGGATTGAACACAATCGCCGTATAGAAGAAGGTGAAGAACAGGATCAGGATGGCATAGAGAATCCAGTACACAATGCTCGTGTAGCTCAGATATGATGCCACGGTATCCCGGAAGAAAGGCCAGGGCAGAAGCCTGGCGACGGTTTCCGGGACGAACATGATCGCCTGGGCGAAAATAATCGGAATCACGCCGGCGGTATTCACCCGAAGGGGAATGTAGGTGGACTGTCCGCCGTAAATCTTGCGTCCGACCACTTTCTTGGGATATTGCACCTTGATCCGGCGCTGGGCCTGGGTCAGGGATACAACGAAGGCGGTGACCGCCACCATGAGCGCGAGCAGGAAAATCTCGACGAAAATGCTCCGCTGTCCCGCGGCGAACTCGCGCCACTCACTCCGAACGGCAAAGGGAAGGGCATCTACAATTCCGAAGAAAATGATCATCGAAATGCCGTTTCCGATTCCGTGCTCGGTAAGCTGCTCACCCATCCACATCAGGAAGATCGTTCCCGCGGTGATGGTCAGTATGGTCAGGAGAGTAAATCCGATGCCCGGATTCAGGACAATCGGAGTACCGCCCGCGCCTTCCGTGTTTTGCAGCCATACGGCGATACCGTACGCCTGCGCCGCGCCAAGCGCCACGGTGCCGTACCGGGTGAGCTGGGTGATCTTCTTGCGGCCTTCCTCGCCTTCCTTCTGGAGACGCTGGAAGTAGGGCACCACCGAGCCGAGCAACTGAATGATAATCGACGCGGAGATGTACGGCATGATTCCGAGTGCGACGACGGTCATCTTGGTGAACGCACCGCCGACAAACATGTCGTACAGACCGAAGAGCGTATTACTCATCCCGCTCATGTAAGAAAATAGCGCCTGCGCATCGATACCGGGAATCGGAACCTTTCCGATAACCCGGAACACGATACACATGCCCAGAACGAAGAGCAGGCGTTTCCGGAGATCCGGAATTTTGACCAAACTGTTGACAGATCCCAGCACGTTACAATTCCTCTGCAGTTCCGCCCGCGTTTACGATCTTTTCTCTGGCCGACCGGCTAAACGCATGAGCCTTGATGTTCAATGCTTTCTGTACTTCGCCATCACCCAGAATCTTGACCTTTGCGTCGGACTTCCTTACGAGGCCCGCGGTCTGGAGCACTTCCGGAGTGATCTCTCCCGCCAGACCTCGCGCCATGATATCTTCCACATTGACCACTTCATACCGGGTTCTGTTCAGGTTGGTGAATCCCCGTTTGGGGAGACGCCGGATCAACGGCATCTGACCACCTTCAAAACCACGACGGACCTTGCCGCCGGAAAGGGCCTTCTGCCCCTTGTGACCCCGACCGGCCGTTCCGCCGACTCCTGAGGCAGCGCCCTGTCCACGACGCTTCCGGGCCTTCTTGGCGGCGCCTTTGGGGAGTTTCAGCTCGTTAAGTTTCACTTCCGTCCTCGCGCAGTTAGTTTGTGAAACACACTATTCCTGTACTTCGGTTACACTCACCAGGTGGCTGACCTTGTTGATCATGCCTCGAATCTGAGGTGTATCCGTGTGCTCGGCAACAAGGCCCATGCGGGTAATCCCGAGAGCCACAAGCACCTTTCCCTGGTGCTTCTGCCTGCCGATTGTCGAACGGACCTGCCGTATCAGCAGCTTTGCCATGCCGTCTCCCTACAAAACAAGTGATTCTTTTCATAGTCCACGATCAGATCTCTGCCGGTCATCCGCAATACAGTCTTTCGATCTCATTTCCCGACGAGCAAACCCTGTGAACAGGACACAAATTCCCGGCATGGCCGGTATTAGACGTCCCGATGCACGATGGGTTCCCTGTCGCCGGAATGCGTCCTACCGAACCTTGTTGACTGGCATGTCGCGGAATTTCGCAACAGACCTTACATCCCGCAGTTCCCGCAATCCCTTCATCGTGGCTTTCACCACATTGTGGGGATTGGAGGATCCAAGTGATTTTGCCAGTATGTTCCGGACTCCGGCGGGTTCCAGAACCGCGCGAACCGCGTTTCCGGCGATAATCCCCGTACCCGGCGCAGCCGGCTTCAGGAGAACCACCGCGGCGGAGAACTTAACCAGCACGGAGTGGGGAATGGTCCCGTTCTCGATGGGAACAACGACCATGTTCTTCTTGGCGCTCTCCGTTCCCTTGCGGATGGCCTCTGCTACTTCCGAGGCCTTGCCCATTCCGATACCGACCCGGCCGTTCGAGTCGCCCACCGAAACCAAGGCACTGAACGAAAACCGCCGTCCACCCTTCACCACCTTGGCTACGCGGTTGATGTGGATGACGTTTTCAATGAATTCGCTCTCTTCCGTCTGAAATCTAGCCAAGTTTTTATTTCTCCTTCTGTACGGGCGTCAGGTGAACACCCCTTGCGTACTTTCCGCACGGACGCAGCCGGGCCGCGCCCCACGATGCACTAAAACTCCAGCCCGCCCTCGCGAGCGCCGTCGGCGACCGCCTTCACCCGGCCGTGATACAGGAATCCGGACCGGTCGAACACCACCTTGGTGATGCCCTTTTCCTTGGCCTTCTCGGCAACCAGCTTGCCGAGCGCCTTGGACACACCGATCTTCCCGTCGCCGATCTCCATCCCTCGAATCTCGGCTCCGCATGACCCAAGCCCGAGAATCGTAACTCCCTGTACGTCATCAATAATCTGGACGTACATGTTTTTCAGACTCCGGCTGACCGCCATTCTCGGACGATCAGGGGTGCCGGACACCTTGTTCCGGATGCGCTGAGCCCGCTTCTCCCGCTTGGTCAGCTTTATTTTTTTGGGATGCTTCATGATGTATGAAACTCCGACTCCAGATTGTTATCGGGCCACTCCCGGAGAATCACGATCTGCCGTCCATTGCCGACGGACGTTCTCCGGTCAACGCAACCCGCATCCCTCTACGGTATTATCCGGTTGCCTTTCCGGCTTTCCGCCGGACATACTCGCCACGATACCGGATACCCTTGCCCTTGTACGGTTCGGGGGGTCGTTTGGCCCGGATATCGGCCGAAATATCCCCCACCGCCTGCTTGCTGATTCCACGAACCGTAATTACCGGCACCGACTGCCCCTCGATAGTTTCCTGGGCAACCGAGAAGGATATCCCTTCAGGCGCGGGGATAATCAGCGGATGCGACTGACCGATGTTCAGGTCGAGATCCTTGCCCTTGACCTGGGCGCGATAGCCCACGCCGCGGACTTCAAGAATCTTTTCCCACTCCTTGTGGACACCGGTCACCGCATTGAACAGCAATGATCTGGTGAGACCCCAAAGAGCTCCGGCCTCCCGCTCTTCCACCGCGGGACGCACATTCACTGCGCCGTCCTCGATGGTCACATTCATTTTTTCCGAAAACGGAACCGTCAGCTGCCCCTTCGGACCTTTCGCGGTCAGCGAATTGCCGTCCAGGGTAACCGTCACGCCGCCCGGAATCTGTATTGGCATTTTTCCTATGCGCGACACGGTACTCTCCCTTGCGTTCTACCAGACATAGCAGATGATTTCACCGCCCACACCCTTCTTCCGGGCATCACGGTCAGTCATGACGCCGCTGGAGGTGGTGACGATGGCAACTCCGAGGCCGTTCAGAACCCGCGGAAGCTCTCCCGAACGGGAATAGCGCCGCAGACCGGGCTTGGAAACCCGCTGGATCCCCTTGATGATGGGGGTTTCGTCCTCGTCGTACTTGAGGTAGAGCCGCAGACCCCCCTGCTTGTCATCCTCCACAAACCTGAACCGGTCAATGAAATGCTCCTCCGCCAGGATCCTGGCCACCTCTTTTTTCAACTTCGAGGAAGGCACATCCACCCACTTCTTCTTGGCTTTCGAAGCGTTCCGGACTCTTGTCAACATATCAGCGATAGGGTCTGTCATACCCATGGAATCGCTCCCCATTCAACGAAGATTGTACTACCAGCTGGCCTTGGTGACTCCGGGAATCTCTCCCTTGAGCGCCAGTTCACGGAAACATATTCTGCACAAACCGAACTTTCTGTAATATCCCCGAGGTCTGCCACACCGGAAACACCGGTTATAGGCACGCACGGAGAATTTCGGCTTGCGCCTTGACTTGGCTATGAGGGCTTTCGTTGCCACGGAAGCTTCCCTCCCCGAATGATGAATAGTGAAAAAAAGCCGATCAGTCTCTGAACGGCATGCCGAAGGCCCGCAAGAGCGCCTTGGCCTCCTCGTCTTTCTTCGCCGTTGTGACGAAGGTTATGTCCATCCCACGAGTCCGATCAATCTTGTCATAATCGATTTCGGGGAAGATAATCTGCTCCTTCACGCCCAGGGTGTAATTTCCCCGTCCGTCAAAAGACCTTCCGGGAACACCCTTGAAGTCGCGAATCCGCGGCATTGCAAAGTTCAGAAGCCGATCCAGAAACTCATACATGCGTTCCTCCCGGAGGGTGACCATACACCCGATGGGAACCCCGGCCCGCAGTTTGAAATTGGAGATAGACTTCTTCGCCTTACGGATTGCCGGCTTCTGGCCGGTGATCACGGTCATGTCCTGGACAGCGCCGTCGAGATTTTTGATATCCTGTACAGCTTCGCCCACGCCCATGTTGACCACGATCTTCACCAGCTTCGGAACCTGCATCACGTTCCGATACTGAAACTCCTTCAAGAGACCAGGAGCAATCTCGCCCACATACTTTTCTTTTAGTCTCGGTGCCATTCTCGTAACCTCTTATCCCTTCGAGCCGGCAATAATTTCGCCGCACTTACGGCAGGCCCTTACCTTGGTCCCATCGCTCAGCGTGAGGGTCTTCGTCTTCACGCCGGCGTTGCACTTTCCGCAGATGGCCATCAGGTTGGACATGCGCACCGGAGCTTCCTTCTCCACGATCCCGCCCTGGGGGGCCTTCTGCGTGGGCTTCTGGTGGTGCTTCACAAAGTTGACTCCCTCCACAATGGCCACTTCCTTGGCGGGGTCAACTTTCAGCACAACGCCTTCCTTCCCGCGGTCATCGCCGGCGAGCACAATGACTCGATCACCCTTATGTATTCTTCTCATCCTAGTATCACCTTTGGGGCAACCGGCTTCCGATACCCTTACGGTTATCCTCCACCTGTGAGCCCGCTACACCGTTTGTTACTTCCCGCCGCTTGCGATGTCCGAACTACCCTACGCGCCGCTCGCCGGCGCACGGGACCGCGCTGTTCAGATTACCTCGCTCGCAAGCGAAACGATTTTCATATACTGCTTTTCGCGCAATTCACGTGCCACCGGGCCGAAAATACGGGTACCCCTCGGTTCCCGGTTGGCGTCAATGATCACCGCGGCATTGTCATCAAACCGGATATACGAGCCATCTTTCCGGCGGATCGGCTTCTTGGTACGCACCACTACCGCCCGGGCGATGTCTCCCTTCTTGATCTGCGCATTGGGCGCGGCATCCTTCACCGAGCACACAATGATATCGCCGATCGAGGCGTACCGACGCTTTGTTCCACCGAGAACACGGAAACACATCACCTTCCGCGCCCCGGTATTGTCGGCCACCTTCAGTATGGAATACTCCTGAATCATTCCGTAACTCCCCCTTACTTGGCCCGTTCAATTATCTTGACCAGCCGCCAGCGTTTGGTTTTAGAAAGGGGCCGTGTCTCCATGACCTCAACGAGATCGCCCTGACGGGCTTCATTCATTTCGTCATGAGCCATCAGCTTTTTCCGCTTCCGCACCACACGGCCGTACAGGGGATGGCGGACCACACGCTCGATCGTGACCGAAATGGTCTTGTCACGACGGTCACTGGTAACCTTTCCGGAACGTACTTTTCTCTCAGCTCTTTCTGTATTCATGGCTTTTTCCTTCTACCTCGTTGCCGGATGCTCAGCGCTGAGCGTTTAGCCCTGCTGTGCGGAACCCGCTACCGTGCGAATTCCCAGTTCATGCTCTCTGACCACGGTCCGAAGTCGGGCGATATCCCGTTTGACCTGCTGGATCATGGAAGTCTTCTCGAGCTGGGAGGTCACGAGCTGAAACTTCAGAGTCCGTAGGTTCTCTTCGGCGGCCGCAAGGTCGTTCTTTACCTCTTCCAGCGTTTTTTCGCGAATCTCATGCGGCTTCATGCTCATTCCTCACCGTATGCTTTCCGTGTCACAAATTTAGTTTTGAGGGGCAGTTTGTGGGAAGCCAGACGCATAGCTTCTTTGGCGATCGCCTCATCCACTCCCTCCATTTCAAAGAGGACCCGACCGGGCTTGATAACAGCTACCCAATGATCCGGGGCACCTTTGCCTTTTCCCATTCGCGTTTCCGCGGGCTTGACCGTCACCGGCTTGGCCGGAAATATCCTGATCCAAACCTTTCCCGCTCTTTTTACATGACGCGTCATAGCGACACGAGCAGCCTCGATCTGTCGGTCTGTGATCCAACCCGGTTCCATGGCCGCGAGTCCATACTCACCAAAAGACACATCCGAACCGCGACGGGCAATCCCGCGCATACGGCCCCGCTGTTCTTTCCGGTGCTTGACTCTCTTTGGCATCAACATGGTTTCATTACCTCATAAAAAAGTAGGAAATCAGAATTCAGAATCCGGTATTGCCGGCCGGCAAGGGAAAACATCCATCCTCTTCACGGCCTTTCCGCCTTCTTGCTTCCGCCTGTCTTCTTACTTGGAAATCCCCTGCAGATCCAGTACTTCTCCCTTGGAGATCCAAATTTTGACTCCGATCGTTCCATACGTGGTATAGGCGATCGCGGTGGCGTAATCGATATCTGCGCGCAGGGTATGCAGCGGCACGCGGCCCACCAGGTACCGCTCGTTCCGTGACATTTCGGCGCCGCCCAATCGTCCGGAACACGCCACACGGATACCTTCCGCTCCCATGCGCATCGTCGAGGTAACCGCCTTCTTCATGGCGCGACGGAAACTCACCCGCTGTTCGAGCTGACGCGCGATGCTTTCTGCAACCAGCTTCGCTTCGAGTTCGGGGTGCTTCACCTCGATGATGTTCAGGAAAACATCTTTCTTGGTCAGAAGCTTCAGCTCATCCCGCAACTTGTCCACTTCCATTCCCTTGCGTCCGATAACGATCCCCGGACGGGCGGTATGGATGTTCACCGTGACCTGATTGGATGTACGCCTTTCGATCTCGATCTGCGAGATGCCTGCGCGAGCAAGACGCTTGGTGATATACCGTCTCAGTGCCAAATCTTCTTCGAGGTTCTTCTTGAAGTCCCTCTCACTGAACCACCGTGCGCTCCACCTCTTGGTCACTCCCAAGCGGAAGCCGACGGGATGTGTCTTCTGTCCCAAATTAACAAACCCCCTTCTATTTCTCGTTTGCCACAACGATTTTCAGATGACAGGTGCGCTTCCGGATCCGGTAGGCCCGTCCCATCGCCCGAGGCATGATCCGCTTCATCGTCGGCCCCTCATCACAGATGGCTTCGACGATCTTGAGCGTATTGGGATCGTGTATCTTGTCACCATGGACATTCTGTGCATTGGCGACAGCGCTCCTCACCACCTTTTCCAACGGTTCGGCGCTGCGCTTATGGGTGAAACGGAGAATATTCAATGCATCCGCCACCTTTTTTCCGCGCACCAGATCGAGCACCTGTCGCATCTTCCTGGCCGATCCTCTGATGAATCGAGCTTTTGCCACAGCCTGCATGTTATACATCCTTTGCGGTAATTAAGCCTTCGGCCTTTGGCCTGCAATCCTTTCAACGCCATGACGGTCCTCCCGTCCCCAGGCGTCCGGCCGACCGGGCCGGCTTACTTGAACTGAACGGAGCGCTCCACCAGTTTGCCGCCATGCCCGCGATAGGTACGGGTCGGGGCGAACTCACCAAGCTTGTGACCCACCATGTTCTCGGTGACATACACAGGAACGAACTTGTTCCCGTTGTGCACCGCAACCGTGTGTCCGATGAACTCCGGCATGATGGTCGAACGCCGGGACCACGTTTTGATGACCTTCTTCTCGCCCTTGCGGTTGAGTTCAACAATCTTCTTGCTCAAGTGGTCATCAACGAACGGCCCTTTTTTAACCGACCGCGCCATGTTAATCCCTCCGGTTTACTTTTGCCTGCGCTTGATAATGTACTTGTTAGATGCCTTCCCGGATTTCCGGGTCTTCTTTCCCTTGGTGGGAACGCCCCAAGGAGTCACCGGGTGACGTCCACCCGACGTGCGGCCTTCACCGCCGCCGTGCGGATGGTCATGCGGATTCATGGCAACACCGCGAACTTTCGGACGATGTCCCTTCCAACGGGATTTGCCGGCTTTGCCCCAGTTCTCGTTCTGGTGATCAAGATTCCCGACCTGGCCGACAGTTGCCATGCAGTTTTCACGGACAACCCGCATTTCGGTGGAGGGCATCCGCAAGGTTACCATCCCGCTTTCCCGCGCCATAATCTGGCATCCGGCCCCAGCGCTGCGCGCCACCTGGGCGCCTTTGCCCGGTCGCATCTCAATGGCGTGCACCATGGTGCCCAATGGAATGCGAGATAACGGAAGCGCATTCCCCGGACGAATTTCCGCATCCGGTCCGCTCATGATCGTATCACCGACCTGCAGCCCTTCCGGCGAGAGAATATACCGCTTCTCTCCATCGGCATAAAACAGCAGTGCGATTCGGGCCGAACGGTTCGGGTCATACTGTACGGAGTCAACCTTGGCCGGAATACCGATCTTGTCCCGCTTGAAATCCACGATGCGATAGAACTGCTTGTGTCCACCGCCCCGTCTCCGGACCGTAACACGTCCCCGGTTGTTCCGTCCGCCTGAGCTTTTCAGGGGCACCAGGAGCGACTTTTCGGGTGTGCTCTTGGTGATCTCCGAGAAATCGGAGGTGGTCAGGAACCGGCGGGTGGGAGTGACCGGTTTGTAAGTCTTCAGAGCCATGATCTACCTTCCTTACACCCCTTCGAAGAACTCGATCGAGTCGCCGGTCTTCAGGCGGACCACCGCACGCTTCCAGTCGGGTCTCCTGCCTCTGTAACGGCCACGAGTCTTGGTTTTTCCATGAGTAATGTACGTATGAACATCTTCGACGGTCACCTTGAACATCGCTTCGACCGCCTGCTTGATCTCTATCTTGTTGCAGTTCCGCTCAACCTCGAACACATACTTGTTCTGGCTGTCCTTCAGGTACGTGGCTTTCTCGGTGATGATCGGCCGTCTGATGATATCCTTGATGTTCATCCGAGGACCTCCTTCACCTTTTCGACCGCGCTCCGGGTGAAAAGTACCACGTCGGAATTCATCACCATGTATGTGTGGGCATTTTCCGCGGTTTCCACCTTAACGGTCGGAATGTTGCGCGAGGACATGTACATGTTCCGGTCGGTCCCGCCGATAAGGAACACGGTTTTCGTTCCCGCCAGACCAAGGGATTTGAGCATGTTCGCCACACTTTTCGTCTGCGGAGAATCCAGGTTGAAATCCTCCACCACCTTGATCTTGTCTTCAACTGCCTTGATGCTGTATGCGCTCCTGAGTCCGAGATGGCGCATTTTCCGATTCACCTGCTGGTCATAGCTGCGGGGTTTGGGACCGAAGGCAACACCGCCGCCAACCCAAAGCGGTGAATTGGCGCTGCCCGCTCTCGCTCGGCCGGTGCCCTTCTGCCGGAACGGCTTGGACTTGGTTACCCCGACCTCGCTCCGGGTCTTGGTGGAAGCGTTTCCCTGCCGCTGATTCGCAAGGTACGCCTTGACCACCTGATGGATCGCGGTAATCGAAGGCTCGATTCCGAAAATCTCATCCGGCAGTTCCACGGTTCCGGCCTCGCTGCCGTCATGCCTGTATACCGTAACTGTCTTCATTACAACCTCATCCGAAATCGGAATTTCAGATTCCGAAACCGGGCCTCACGGATTCCGTTTCGGCCCTGTTCTCTGTTCTCGCGGTTTTACCCCTGCTTCGTCACGTAAACGATACCGTTCCGTGCCCCGGGAATCGCGCCCTTGACCAGAATGAAATTCTTCTCCTGGTCTACCTTGAGCACCTCAAGCCCCCGAACCGTCATGGTCGTGTTGCCATAATGACCCGGAAGTTTTTTGCCCTTGAATACACGCGAGGGGTCAGACGATGCACCGATGGATCCCGGGATACGATTCGCCCGAACTCCGTGGGTAGCCTTGCCGCCGCTGAATTTGTGACGCTTGATGACGCCCTGAAAACCGCGGCCTTTGATTTTCCCCTGCACCATCACCTTTTCGCCAACCTGGAACAGGTCGGCCTTCAGCACCATCCCCGCTGAGAACTGGGACGTGTCGTCTACCCGGAACTCCTTGAGCACCTTCATTCCGGGGAGCTTGAGCTTCCCGAACACGCCCTTTTCCGGCTTCGAAATCTTTTCCGATTCCCAAAAACCGATCTGGAGCGCATCGTAGCCGTCATTCCCGCCCTTGGCCTTTACAGCGACGACCGGGCAGGGACCGACTTCGATAACCGTTGCCGGGCAGAGGACCCCATTCTCTTTGTAGACCTGGGTCATGCCAATCTTTCTTCCAATCAGTCCAATCATGCTTCCACCTGTTTTCAAACCTGGATCTCGATATCCACCCCAGCCGGGAGGTCAAGCTTCATGAGAGAATCAACCGTCTGAGGATTGGAGTCATAAATATCGATGAGCCGCTTGTGAATCCGGGTTTCAAACTGCTCCCGGGACTTCTTGTCGATGTGCGGGCTGCGAAGAACCGTGTAGATCGAACGCTTCGTAGGAAGCGGGACCGGCCCGGAAATTCTGGCGCCCGTACGCTTGGCGGTCCTCACGATTTCATCGCTCGAGTGATCAAGCGACGCGTGATCGTACGCCTTCAACCTAATTCTTATTTTTTGGCCTGCCACGAAATACACTCCTTGTACTGGCCGTGCGAAACATCCGCTTTCCGGTCCGTTATCCCCCGGACCGCAAGGCCCGGGGCTACGGTTACCGATGCGGACGACATGTCCGCATTACTTGTATTACTCAATAATTTGAGCGACGACGCCGGAGCCGATGGTACGACCGCCTTCGCGGATAGCGAAGCGGAGGCCTTCCTGCATGGCGATGGGGGTGATGAG
>JAWLHT010000068.1:0-19268 GCA_041690195.1 Candidatus Latescibacterota bacterium | reverse complement strand
ACTCACGACGTATCTCACTCATCACTGCACTCCTGTGTTTTTGGTGGGCTTTAAGTATACCATCTCTCCACCATTTACACAAAAACTCTTACAGACTCATCTATCTTCACTTTTGCTACAATAAGAGGAATTTCGAATACCAAGGATTCCACAGTACAACCTCCATAGAAGGAGCTCTCGTGTTGCTTATTAGTATGTTGCTTCTCGCATAGCAACACAAGAGCTTTTTACATGTTCTATAAGGTTGCTTTTATAGCCTCGTAGGACCATTCTTACTCACATGATCAGACTTTCGTTTCACACCCCCAACTCCATCTGGCCCTCCCCCTCATAATTCATCACCATCAGCTCCCCGTACTTCCCCCGGGCCTCAGCTTTCCCCGCAATACTATACGACACCAGCGCCTCTTCGATTTTCCACTTCCCGAACAGCTCCCGCGTCTCCGGGCAGTCATTCACCGTCAGGAGAAACTTCCCCCGGATCCCTCGCAGCACCTCGGCCAGCCTGGCGTACTCCGACGGCCCGAAGGGCACCCGGTATCCGGCCGTCCCGTAGTAGGGCGGGTCCAGGAAAAAGCACGTCTCCGGGCCGTCATACCGCCCGATGACCTCCTCGAACGATCCCTCCTCGATGACTACCCGCCGGAGCCGCTTGTGCACCGCGGTCAGCGTCTCGTACACTGTCTCGATGTTCATGGTCGGCCCCTGGGTCTTGCTGTACCCGAAGCTCGATCCTTCCCACTTCCCGCCGAACGCGGTCTTGATGACATAGAAAAACCGCACCGCCCGCTGAATCTCGTTTAGGTCTTCGGGCTTTGTGCGGAGAAAATCATCGAACATCCGACGGCTGATCAGGATCCAGTCCAGCGCCAGGACAAACGCCCGGTGCGCGTTCTTGACCACCCGGAAGAAATTCACCAGCTCGCCGTCGAGGTCATTATACACCTCGGCATGCGAGGGCTCTTTCGCAAACAGCACCCAGCCGGCGCCGCCGAACACCTCGACATAGCAGGTGTGCCGCGGCAGCCGGCGGATGATTTCAAAACGCAGCTTACTCTTGCCGCCCATCCAACAGATCGGCGCGTCCAGCATATCCCCTCCTTGACATGATATCCCAAGTGTATTAAATTACACTCGCTTGTTGAGAGTAGGGGGCTCTGTCCTGGCGCGCGCCATCGCGCCGGCCGGGTGTTCCCGCACCCGGCCCGCTCTCTTACTGCTATCATCTATGCATCAAGAAAAACCTTTCCTTATCTCTAATCCCACCGTATCTTCCTGAAAACGCGCATACCTTCCCCACCAGCAGGAGATGAACCATGAGATTTCTGATTCTGCTTCTCGTTGCACTCATTTTTACCGGCTGCATCACCGATTCCGGCGATGATAATGATTCAGCCACCCCCAAAGTAAACAATTCAATTGTTGGGGCATGGCAAAGCATTGGCGGGGAGGGTTATGAATCGTATGTTTTCAGATCCGATGGAACCTATTCTGTTTACTCCAACAAGACCTCATATCAATATACATACAGCGATAGAGACGGCACATATAGTATTTCCAACAACATGTTGACGTTATACTACATTCATGGAACTAACAGCATAACGGATACTTGTGTTTTTTTAATTGAGAACAACAGGCTTTCCATAAAACGGACATACGACTCGTATTACTTAACCTATGACTACTTACGCATAAGCGATTAAACTCCTCTCGGGCCGGGTGTTCGCGATTTACGGATCACCGGACCCTATGCCCCACGGCCTTGAGACGGGTGTCTTCTTCACGACGCTTTCGGGCCAATCAGTTTCCGCGGCTGTAATCAATCGGCCCGCCTGAGTCCGGCCCGAATTATCCGGTCCATCAGGGCACGACGCCGCTGATGCTCAGTCATGAACCGCTCCAGCTCATCCTGAAAGGCTTCCGGCGTGGCATGCAGGGAGTAGGCGTCACGCAGGTCGACCAGCAGCCGGGTTGCCTCATCATAGGCATACGCGGTTCCCCTGAGGGCATGTTCGCGGACAGTTTTCCACACGCCCGGGAAATCTCCGGCCAGCCCGGCGAGCATGGCTTCCCGCTCCCTTTTTCGCTTAGCCTCGGCTTTCCGGAGCGCCATTTCCTCTTTTTCGAGCCGCTGTTCTCTTATCTTGCCGGCCAGATCCAGCAGCTCTGCAACCCTACGGGGAGTTCCCCGGGTTTCGGGTTCCGATTTCGCCCGCCAGATGTCGAATTTCCGCTTCAGGGCCCGTCCGGCCTGCATCCCGCGTCCGTTCATCACCTGTTTCAGGCAGTCCAGAACTTCCTCCCGGGGGAGTTTCTCCAGCCAGGTGTCGAGCGCAGCCTCATCCACGGTATCCGCCGTTCGTGCCGGACTGCCGATTCCCGCCCCTTCCAGCAGATCGGTATCCACCTCGAGATATTCCGCCAGCGCTTGCTGCGCTTCGGTCAGTTCATTCAGCCCGGCCACAGCCATCGGCTCCAACGCATCCGAATCAACCATCTCCAGAGTTACCGCCCGCAGCCAGCCGATGTACAGGCTGCGCACGTCGCCCCGCAGCAGTTCCTCCCGCACGGGGGCGAGACGGATCATCCACCCGTCCTCCAGGACATCGTAGAACCGGTCGTAGTCCTCCGTTTCGCCGAGCGACCAGGTCACCAGCCAGTGGCCCGGCAATTCCGCATATTCCAGGTACGGAACGGCCTGGAAGGCATCAAGAGTCTCCCGATCCATCGCATCCCGGGGCAGACGCACCATCAGGATCGCATCTCCCCAGTTGGCGAGATACACATGAACATCGAAATACTCCCGCATGAAATCGCGGGGATTTGCTTTCAGATCGCCCCAGTTGTATTCGTTCACGAAGCTCTGCGACGTGATCTTCGCCCGGGTGGAGATTCGCCGCAACCTTTGTATCTCCTCATTGGTCAGCGGACGGTCGACCGCCAGAAACTCGTAATACTGGTATTCACTCATGGTGTTACCTCATTTCATGCGAACAGCCCGAAAGGCCGAATCGTCACCAGTGTGAATTTTATGCGCCCACGAAGTTCGTCTTCCTCCTTGAAAGCCCAGTTCCGGACCTGTCAGGGATGGATGAGTCCGCCCGCCGGACGGGAGCGGCTTGACACACTGCTTAAGATATGAATCGCTATTACGCAAACTGAGAGCGGTCTGCAACGCTCCACAGATAATTTCAGTCCGGATAACTGACAGGGGATTTCTTGCCTGGGAGGTGACTTGGGGGGGTGGAGGTGAAAACAACGTCCAGAATCATCCGACCAGGGAGCTTCCTGTACTTTGTTTCGAACCTCCAAGTCTATCATACACCTGATCGCCCAGCCAACCGGAAATCAACTCCTGAAGATCCGGCTTACTCATATAATCGGAAAAAAGCTCCTCATTCAGTTCCATGCGCTCAATGAAGAGGGATTCCAGCACCTGACGAAAAACCAACTGGAATTTTTCCAGAGAGTTCACTTCCGCGGCCTTGCGCAATGATTCGTTTTGGCTTGCCGCTTCAGCGATCTGATCGAAGAAAAGCTGATCCGCTTCGGTCAATTCACTGCCGAAGCGTTCGTTAATCAGGTCAATCAATCGTGACAGAGGAATATTTTCCTCGTGTACCATCCCGGTTCCAACCTCACGCGGACCGTCCAGCGGCCTAATGTCACCTTCCCGCAGATTGATCGAACCCTCGCTGATTTTTTGCAGACGGTAGTAATCAAGTTCCACTTCCTCATCGAACTGGTAAGCCGGTCCGCTCTTTCGCTTGGGAAGTTTCAAAGCCAGGTAGCGCAGATAGGTAAACAGCTTTTCCAGATCGCTGTCCTGATACGGGATCACCTGACTTAAAAAGCTGTACAGGTTTCGAAACGCCTGGGATTTACCCCGCCATAGCTCCGCTTCTTCTTCCTTGTCATCCTGCAATTGCTGAAATCGACCAACCGCCTGATCAAGTATGGCATTCATGTTTCTATGGTCTGCCGGGCTCTGTCGGCGTTTGGGGGCAAAGAATAAGCGGGAGAACCCGTCCACTTCCGGTTGCGTATAAATTCCCGAAGAGTCCAGCTCTGCCTTGACTGCATACAGCTTGTCCGGGTCAACTTCTTCGCCCATCACCGAGCCTTCGTAATACTGCCGGAATGCCTCCTGAATTTCACCCGGATCGTTGACGAAATCGAGGACGAAGGTATCATTCTTCAGGGGATGCGTGCGATTGAGACGCGAAAGGGTCTGCACCGCCTGGATTCCCGCCAGTCGTTTGTCCACAAACATGGTATGCAGCAAAGGCTGGTCGAAACCGGTTTGATATTTCTCCGCCACCAGGAGCACCCGGTATTCCGGCTTCGTAAAAATATCGGGCAGTTCCTTTTCCTTCAAACCGTCGTTCATCCCGACTTCGGTGTAAGTTTTCCCGGGAACCTTGTCGTCCTCCACCGTTCCCGAAAACGCCACCAGGCTCTTTATGGAGTACCCCTTTTCCCCGATGTATCGATCGAATTCCTGTTTATAGCGCACCGCCTCCATGCGTGAGCCGGTCACCACCATTGCCTTGGCATGGCCGCCGATCTTATGACGGGTATGCTGTTGAAAATGCTCCACCATCAATATGGCTTTCTGACCGATATTGACCGGGTGCAGCCGCATGAACCGCGCCAGAGCCCGCGCCGCTTTCTTGCGCTCGACGTTGGGATCGTCCTCGGCCTTCTTCATCAATTTGAAGTATGTTTTATACGTCACATAGCTTTTCAACACATCCTCGATGAACCCTTCCTCAATGGCCTGGCGCATGGTGTACCGGTGGAAAGGCTCACCGTCCCGCCCGAAAATGGCAAGGGTTTTGTGCTTGGGCGTGGCGGTGAATGCAAAAAAGCTCATGTTCGGTTGCCGGCCACGCTTTGCCATGGAAAGAAACAGCCGTTCCAGTTCGACTTTTCCCTCCTCTTCAGCCAGTTCCCGGGCCATGTCCCGAAGTTCAACGCCGCCTAAAACACCTTTCAGTTCAGTGGCGGTTTCGCCGGATTGGGAACTATGCGCCTCATCGATGATCACCGCATATTTGCGCGCCGGCAGATAGCGGTTATCCTCACCGCGCGCCTTTGCGATCTTCATCAACTGATCCGAAACAAACGGAAACTTTTGTAATGTTGTAACGATGATCGGCACTCCCGATTCCAGCGCTTCGGCGAGCTGACGCGAATCCTCTTCTATTTTCTGCACCACTCCCTGCCGATGATCGAACTGATAAATGGTGTTCTGCAACTGACGGTCGAGCACCACCCGGTCGGTTATGACCACGACGCTGTCGAAAATGCGCTCATCCCGTTCATTATGCAGTGATGAGAGCCGGTGGGCCAGCCAGCCGATGGTGTTGCTTTTGCCGCTCCCCGCCGAATGTTCAATCAGATAGCTATGTCCCACCCCTTCATCACCCGCGGCCTCAACCATTTGCCGCACCGCCTGCAACTGGTGATAGCGGGGAAAAATCATTGGTTCCGTACGCACTTTTTTCCCGTCATCCGTGGTCTTCTCCCGCACATCCAGATGAAGGAACCGGGCCAGCAGATCGAGGAGACTCTCGCGGGTGAGCGTCTCTTCCCACAGATATCCCGTCTTGTAATTACGCCCCCTGGTGTCCGGCTCATTTCCCGCGCCGCCCATGTTGCCGCGATTGAACGGCAAAAAGTGTGTGCTGGTCCCGGCCAGACGCGTGGTCATGTGCGCCTCTTCCGTATCCACCGCGAAATGCACCAGGGTGCGCCTCGTGAACTGGAAAATCGGCTCGCGCGGGTCGCGGTCATGGCGATACTGGTACATGGCGTTGGCCGCCGTCTGGCCGGAGAGCGGATTCTTCAATTCCAGCGTTACCACGGGAATACCGTTGACGGACAACACCACATCCAGCGACTTCCCGCTCTTCGGGCTGTAGTGAAGCTGCCGGGTCAGGCCAAGCCGGTTGGCTTGATAGCGCGCTTCCAGTTCCGGATTGAGACGATGCGCGGGACTAAAAAAGACAATACGCAGTGTCCTGCCGTAGCACTTGAAGCCGTGACGCAGGGTGTCCAGCACACCGTGAATGTCCATCCACTTGCAGAGCGCCTGCAACACCCGCTCGCCGGTTTCTTCCCCGTGCAGAGCCTCCAGCTTCTCCCAGGTTTTGGCTTGTGTTTCGCGAATGAAGGTCAACACGGTGTTGGGGAAGATTGCCCGCTCGGGGTCGAAATCGTCGGAGGGGAGTGTGCGATAACCGTCATTCAGCAAAACCGACTCGATGACGGTTTCAAAGGCGGCTTCGGAGGTGGGTTTCATCACAGGTATTCCTTTGCAATCGACCCGATGACATAAGCGTATTCAGGAAGCTGTCCATCAACGGGATGATCCATAACCTGAACCACTACTTCAAGATCTTTGCGGGTCTCAATTATTTTGGGGTCCAGCCACGCCCCAATAGCAGCTTTTCTCCAGACGTTAAGGGTATCATGATCTAAATGAAGCACTTTGATAGCCGTCGCACCTTCATCGTTCACCCCCTCTATGCCACCATCTGCCTCGCGGAACTTGAAGCATTCATCGCATTTTTCTTGGGTGGGAAGTATAGGTAATGGATCATTTATATTGCATACTGCCCCAAAGTGCTCTGATTCCGCTCCCCGAACCTCCACCGCAGCAATCATATTGAGATAGTTGAGGTCATCACAAAGGTCTCTGCCATATTCCCTGCCGCTATCTACCAATTCTCTTCGGCATGTTGCCTGACATTTCAAATGCTCGATATGGTTTCGGAATGCAGCTTTATCAGAAGTCAACTTTGAGATTCTGCCATCTACCGGCGCACCGGTATAGCCGCACAAGCCAAATTGCTCTTCTGTAAGAATTGCGAGCAATTTTGCTTTATCGCGGAAATGATTATAAGTCAAATTGACCGGCTCCGGTTTAATGGCAAGTTGTTCATCGATAAAAGTTTGCAAACAATCCGGCGTTTGACCTTTTACAATCCTTCTCATTTGCCAAGCCTCTCAATTCGTTCAATGGTGGATGCCAGCCTTTGGATTGCCTCTGTATTACCGACACGCGAACGAAGAGTATCTGTTTTGGCCCTGGCTTCTTTCAGCCTTCGTTCTGAAATGAGGCAAGCAATGGTTTTTAGTTCATTTTCAACGTCCTCGTTCATTTCATCGGCGCCCATCAGAACATTCAATATCCAGTTTGAGTCAGCACCATACGCCATGCCGGGTGTTTCGGAAATGACTTGACCATCCCTAATTGAAAGTAATCTAACGCATCGGGCCTCAACTTCTCCAATAACCTGCGGAGAATGGGTTGTGATGACAAACTGGCAATTTTTGAATATTTCCGGTAACCGCTTAATTGAGTCCCGCTGCCATTTCGGGTGTAGGTGTAATTCGATCTCGTCGATCAGTACCAGTGCTATACCCTCGGCAATGGGATTATTGCTGTCTGGGTTGGCGATGGCCAGACGGCGGGTCAGGTCGAACACGAGCGCCAACAGGCCGCGCTCTCCGTCGGAGAGCTGGTGCAGGTAAAAGGGCTGCCCACGCTTGTCCACCATGAAGCCCAAGCGCGGGTTCTCCTGAATGCGAAGATTGGTGAATTCCGGTACCAGTTCTCTGACTACGTTACGCAGGGCGTTCAGTACCTTTAGGCGGTGCGGTTCATTGACTGAACCCAGTTTCTCCTGGGTACGGAACCAGTACATGAACTCACGCAATTCAACTTCTCTGTCATGCAGGGCTCGGCCGAAGGCGATGGATGGATCAAAGGGCTTGGCTTCCTGTAGGGTTCGGGGCTGCCCTGGCAGTTGCCGCTTGGGAGTGAAATAGACGGCCAAGGGTGGATGAGCAGCGGTTTTGAGTTTGGCCAGCGCGGCACGTGTCTCATTAATGCCTGCTTCCAAATCGCCGGTCATGGTACGGGCGCGCAATGACTCGACCAAGCTGGTGGTTATTCCCGTAGTTTCTACCTGCCGCAGCAGCATGAAACGGTCGCTCTGTTCCTCGGTAGCGCGTATGCGCTGTACCCCGGCATTAATGATCTGACCATTAATGCGTAAACGAACCGACAGCTCCAGCGAGCTTTTGTCACCATGAATATTATCATCCGTGAAATAGATGGGCGCAGAGTGCGACGGGGTAAACTCCGGCATGGCCCGTGAAAGTACAACAGCCAGAGCCTTCAACAACGTGGATTTGCCGACTCCGTTTACACCGGCGATCAGGGTAACGTCTTTCTCGAAATCGATATCGATCTGCTCAAAGCCGCCGCAGTGGGCGAGGCTGAGGCGTTCCAGTTTCATTCACTCATCTCCTCGATAGGAATCTGACCGGTTACGGCGGCAGTGATCAGGGTTGCACGGCGTTCGATTAGTAACGCAAGTGATTTTACCAACTCATTCTTTAATGGAGAAATTATTGCATCTTGTCTTGAAACCTCGTCATAAATCAATTTTTGCTCATCTATCGTGGGAATTGGAACGAGTAGGCTGGACATTTCTTCTATAGCCAGATTCTTCATGCTGGGACTTGTCCCCGTTGCCATAGAGGACAACGCATGGCGTGCTTCTTTGGAAGATAGAAGCAACGAAATGAAAGGAACAAAAGCTCTGTTTTCATCAAAGCAAATTTCCCAGAGTCGATCTGGAAGAAACAGGTTTGGATAATCTTCAGCTACATATCCGCTTTCTCCCACAAGGTTCGGCGTGTTCATGCGGCTCATTATGATGGTGCTTTTAGTAACTGGGCAGGCCAAACGATTATATTCGGTATCCCATACAGACTTGTTTTCACTTGAAATGAAGGCACCGCCAGCAACGGCGCTGGTCTTCAATACTCCAAAGCCATCCCCTTCAACCGGCTGATCACTGGCATTGACGCTGACTCCAGAGCTGACTGATATGATGATCCATTTAAGCCTTTCCACTGTCCAGCTCAATGGAGTCTTATCAAACCAAAGAGCATTCGAGTGTTTCATGGGCGCTTTGGGGTCGAGCCCCCGGGTTACCGCGTGGCTGATGAGGGCGGCGCGCTTTTCCTCCAGCAGGGCCAGCATCTTTTCCTTTTCCGCTACCAGCGCATCGATGCGCGCGGTTTCGCGGTCGAGGTATTCGACGATTATATGTTGTAAATCAAACGGTGGCAAATCAAACACATAATTTTGTATAAACTCATCCGGAACACGCTTTTGACCCGCCGCGCCTTTCATGGCGGCCTCTCCAAGACTCCGGAATTTTTGTGATAATGTCAGGTAGAAAAGAAAACGCGGTTCCAGATTCTGCACTGGATCGAGAACATGAATCTCTGTAGTCCCGTACCCAATACCACTTGTAAGGCCTTTGGCTATTGCACCTTTTCCGTTCTCGAAGCAAGGTGTAATTTTTGCTACCAGCACATCATCTTCAAAAAAGAGAGTGTACCCACTGCCGATGTCTTTTTGAGTTCTTACAATTGAAAGGTCTAAACCACCGTTTTCACCGATCGCCTCCATAGGAACGAAACTAACTTCCGTAGCGGAATTGAGACGGGCAAGCTCCTCTTGTGTCCTGTTGTTGCGTAGGAGAAAGCGGAGTCGCCATCGAGACCAAGAATCGACATATTTTTTCATTCCTCCGCCCCCTCCCTGTCTTCCGCCTCTTCGCTCCACTCTTCGAGTTTTTTGCGCAGCAGTTCCTTGTCCGGTAGGTAGAGTTGATACTCCCGGGCGTGGATATTCGCATCTTTGGGAAGGGTGATTTCGACCAGGGCAGCGTGGTTCTTTTTGCAGAGGACAATTCCGACGGTGGCGTTTTCGTCATCCAGTTTCTCGAACCGGTCGAAGTAGTTGACATACATCTGCATCTGGCCGAGGTCGCCGTGCTTGAGTGTGCCGAGTTTGAGGTCGATCAGGACATAGCATCGCAGAAGTCGGTTATAGAAGACCAGATCGACAAAGAAATGTTCCTCGTCGAAGGTGAATCGTTTCTGGCGGGCCTCGAACAGAAAACCTTTGCCCAATTCGAGCAGGAAGTGTTCAAGTTTATCGATAATAGCCGATTCGAGGTCTGATTCGGAGTAGCGGGCTTGTTCATCGAGGCCGAGAAATTCCAGCACATAGGGTTCTTTGAGCAGATCTTCCGGACGGCTGACGAGTTGCCCTTCCGCCGCCAGTTTGCGGATGCCTTCCCGGTCCCGGCTGAGTGCGAGTCGCTCATAGAGTCCGGAATCAAACTGGCGTTTGAGTTCGCGGAGCGACCAGCCCTGGGCGGACGCCTCTATTTCGTAGAAATTTCGTTCTCCGTTATCCTTGATGCCCATCAGAAAGACATAGTGGGACCAACTCAGGATGAATTTCGAGGTTGATGACGGTGATTTTTGAACCGCTTCCGAATCTTGAGACAACATCGCCGGATGGTGAAAAAGGTCAGACACCGTCTGACCGTTCCGGAGGTGCGGCAAAAAGCCGGACGCTGTCTGACCAATCCTGGTGCGATACACCGTATAGAACTTACGCATCAGCTTGAGATTGGTCAGGGAAAATCCCTTGCCGAACTCTCCGGTTAGTTCTTTTGCCAACTCGCTGAGGGTGGCGTTTCCATATCCCGCCCGCGGCGCACCCTGTTGTTCGTGCTCGACAATCCTTCGTCCGATTTCGAAGTTGGTGCAAACCTGGATGATATCGACGGACTGGACCACCATCTGACGGGCGGAGCGGATCAGTTCGCGGACCTCGGCGACCAGCGGGTTCATTCCGTCACCTCACGCAAGAGGTCCATAATCCGTTTTTCCACCTGTTCCAGTTCGGCGTCGATTTCATCCAGCGGGCGCGGCGGCTGGTATTGAAAAAACTCGCGGTTGAAGTTGATCTCGTATCCCACCCTGCCGATGCCGCCATCCAGCTCATCCAGAGTCTCGCGGTCGATCCAGGCATCGGCCACATAGGGCCGCACCTCGCGCAGCATGTAGCGGATAATGTCCTGTTTGAGGGGGATATTTTCAAAATCCTTCAGGTTGGCGTCGGCCTCATACTCGACGAACGTGTTCTTGACTTTCGGGTAGAGGCCCAGAAGCGCCTTCAGTTCATCCGGCGCGAGGTGGGGTAGCGCCTGGCCGGGAAACAGGGCATCCATATCCAGTTCAACGTTCCGGTGCACCTTGGCAACGACCGGCTCGGCATCGGGGTCAACCTCCGTGAAGGCATCGCGGAAGGCTTTTTTTTGTGCGGCGCCTTTTGCTCCCTTGTCCCATCCCTGATCGTCGGGCAGACGTTTGACAATCTTCTGTACTTTGTCCCAGACAGCGTTCCAGTCATAATGCGGCTCGCTGCCCAGCGCTTCTTCGATGGCCAGCACGGCGTCGAGCATCTCGGGGATGGTGTCGAGATAGCGCTCTTTGGCATCCCGGGTGATCTGGAACCGGAGACGCAGCGGGCGCAGGATGGTGACGCGGCGGTAGCCGAAGTCGGCGTTGTCAAATACCTTGCTGGTGATGCGTTCCACCCACTTGTGCTCTTCGGGTGCACGCTCCGCCGGTTCATCAATCCGCCATTCCTGGGGCTTGCCGTCTTTATCCACCCGCAGCCATTGGGTGATATTATCAGCCATACCCCCGTGTTCGCGGGTGATCTCGTCGATGGCTTTACCGTCCAGCCAGCGGCGTTTGTTGCCGAGGTTGCGTTTCATCGGCGTCCAGCGCTCGCGGGCGTCGACCAGTTGAATCTTGCCCTCGCGGTGTTGCTCCTTGCGATTGCTGAGCACCCAGACGAAGGTGCCGATGCCGGTGTTGTAGAACATCTGCTCCGGCAGGGCGACAATGGCTTCCAGCCAGTCGTGTTCGATGATCCAGCGGCGGATTTCGCTTTCCCCACTGCCCGCGCCACCGGTAAAGAGCGGCGAGCCGTTGAAGACAATGGCGATTCGGGAACCGGGCTTTTCGCGGTTGCCCGATTGCCAGGGCTGATACTTGGAAATCATGTAGATCAGGAACAGCAACGCGCCGTCATTGACACGAGGGAGTTTGCCGCTGTACCCGTAAAAGGTTGGCAGACGCTCGATTTCTTTCTTTTCCCCTTTCCAGTCCACGCCAAAGGGGGGATTGGCCAGCAGATAGTCGAAGTGCATATTCCCGAACTGGTCGTTGATGAGCGTATTGCCGAACTCGATACGGCTGTCGCTGTGTCCCTTAATGAGCAGGTCGGAAGCGGCAACCGCATAGGATCGGGGATTGTAGTCCTGGCCGAAGACCTTGATCAAGGCGTTTTCGTTATGGGCGCGAATCCAGTTCTGGCTTTCGGCCAGCATGCCACCGGTCCCGCATGCCGGGTCGCAGATCGTTGCGATAACCCCATCCCGGGTGAGCACCTCGGTATCCGGCTCCAATAGCAGGTTGACCATGAGACGGATCACCTCGCGGGGGGTGAAATGGTCTCCGGCCGTTTCGTTCGCCGCTTCGTTAAAGCGCCGAATCAGGTCTTCGAAGACCAAACCCATCGTGATGTTATCTACATACCGGGGATGCAGGTTGATTTCAGCAAATTGAGAGACAACCAGATATAAGCGGTTGGCCTCTTCCAGCTTTTCAATTTCCTTTTCGAAGTCGAAGCGCTCGAATATCTTGCGGATGTTCTCGGAAAAACCGTGGATATAGTCGGTCAGGTGTCTCCCAATATTATCCGGATCGCCCTTGAGCTTGGAGAAATCGAGCGGACTGTGATTGTGGAAACCGAGCGATTTTCCGTCCTCATCCCTGGCAAGTTGATTGAGCACCCCGTCAATAAGCTGCGGGTCCTTGTCTTTCAGCGTCTCGTAACGTTTCAGCACTGCAGACTTGCTGGGAGCAAGCACCGCATCGAAACGGCGGAGCACGGTTAGCGGCAGCATCACTCGTTCGTACTGCGGCGGCCGATACGGGCCACGGAGTAAATCGGCGACAGACCAGATGAAATTGGCCAGTTGTTGGAAATTGGCGGGGGTCATGAGATTAATCCTTGTCGAGTTCCAATATATCGCGTGAGGAATCTACACGAAGCCGTAAAACGCCTGATTATCAGCGTTGATGATGCCAGCCATTATCACTCGCGGCTGTTTCACGGCCGTTTCAGTGGAAAGCGTTATTGTCTGCACAAGAATACTCTCTGTCCTTGCGATGTAAAAAAACGAAGAGCACAGAGGTACTTGAACTTTGATCTCCAATATCGACAGTAGTATACGAAATAATAATACCGGTTGAACACTCGGGATGCAAGAACGGAGATTTTCTGTTTTGTCGGGTAAGCATTGGAAAATCCCCGTTGATCGCCCGAATCATGTGGCGTTCACGACGCGCATCGGCCCGCACTCCCAAACCGTGCATCGGAGAACCCGCCTGTTGGGGGAACTGTATGAATACGGACCGGCGTGGGCTTATCGCCGATCTCATGAAGATTCGCGGTTTGGGAGGCGGTATACGGTAAAAGCAGCGAAGAACCAACACTCCCCCCAATGCATTCGACCCGGTGGCCCGAAATTATGCGATGCCGGGGCATCGGAATCTCCTTGACAACGAATACGGAATTGATATCTTATACATAGATGCGTTATGCATGGAGGTGATATGGATATAGCGAAAGACCTTGTGGCGGCATCGGCGACGCTTCTTGTGCTTTCAATTCTCAAGGAAGGGGACAGTTATGGCTATGCCATCATCAAACGGGTCAGGGAACTCTCCGAAGAAGAGATGAACTGGACCGACGGAATGCTGTACCCGGTTCTCCACCGGCTTGAGAACCAGGGATTCATCAATTCCTACTGGCAAAAGTCTCCTGTCGGGAGAAAGCGCAAATACTATGCCCTGACCCGCGAGGGCGATAAAAACCTCGAAGATATCAAATCGCAATGGTCGCTGGTCAATGAAACCCTGAACAGAACCTGGAACCGTGACATGCTGAGACAATCCGAAGGAGAGCGGTGAAAAATGGAAGAGAAAAAAACAACGCTCGATAGAAAGATTTCCGAATGGAGAGACTATTACACCTGTTCGGGATGTGTCGGTGATTCGGATATTGATGAACTGGAGGACCATCTCCGGGAAGAGATCGCATCCCTCGCCGCAAAAGGCCTTTCGGAGGAGGAAGCTTTCATCATCGCGGTCCGGCGCATGGGCAATCCCTCGACACTATCGAAAGAATTCCGGAAGATCAACACCCGTGAGCTCTGGAAGAAGCTTTTCCCGGAGCCCATTGACCTCGAAGAGCACCGCAAGAATGCACGGGAGCTGATCTTTGTCGTTGTCCTCGCCATCGCCGCGGGTCTTCTCGTACAATTGCCGAAACTCTTTGGGGTGGGTTTTGACGAAGAAGTTTTCTTTGTAAAAAATGCGAGCTTTTTTGTTTTGCCGTTCATCACCATCTTTTTCCTCCAGAAGAGAACCGTTCCCGTTCCGGCGCTCGTATCGATTATTCTGGCTTTTTCCCTGTCCCTGCTGCTCATCAATCTCTATCCGCTTTCGGAACAGAGCCACACGATAGTTCTGAGCACGATTCACCTTCCGCTGTTTCTCTGGTTTTTCACCGGGATCGCATATGCGGGAAGCGAATGGAGGGATGTTTCAAGGAGAATGGATTTTCTTCGTCTGAGCGGCGAGATGTTTGTTTACACCACACTCCTGTTTTGCGGAATTTTTGTCATCAGCGGCTTGACCATGATTCTGTTCGAAGACATCCAAATATCCGCCGAGGACTATGTCATCACCTATTTCAGCGTGTCCGTGGCCGCCGCCGCGCCGGTCATTGCAGCCTATCTGGTTGACCAGAAGAAAAGTGTGGTGGAAAATTTCGCCCCGATACTGGCCCGGATATTCGCCCCGCTGCTTCTTTGCGTAATGCTGGTGTTTCTGGGGGTCATGGTCGTGCTCCAGAAAAGCCCTTTTCTCGAACGGGATTTCCTTATTGGATTCGATTTCATGTTGATACTGGTTCTCGGGATCGTGTTTTACATTATTTCCACCCGGAAAGAAACGAGTGAGCCGCAGATATACGACTGGATCAGCCTTCTGCTCATCATTGTTGCCCTGGTCATTGATATCGTTGCCCTGTCCGCCATCGTTTTCAGGCTCAGCTCCTTCGGAGTCAGCCCGAACAAGCTGGCCGCTCTCGGCGAGAACGTGCTGGTCTTCATCAATCTTTTCGGACTGGCCCTGCTCTTTGTGCAATTTTTCCGGGGAAAAGTGCCCTTCACGACCCTTGAGAAATGGCAGACAGGACTTCTTCCCTTCTATGCCCTGTGGCTGGGTTTTGTAGCGTTGATATTTCCCCTGATATTCTCGTTTGCGTGAGACGGATCGCGTTTCATGGTGTGCCGGGTGTTCGTCTTCCCTGTCATCAATCCGGTGACAGATTGGTGTTGAGGCCCCCTTTGCTTACCCCGTTCGTACCGTACGGCCATCTCACGCGCCGTATTCCCCGTGGGCAGGCAGTCTGCGCATACTTCCCGATTCGCTCCACAACGGGAAGAAAGACGGAGACGCCTGTCTGCCGATGTGTCGTGGCTCTTTTTCACTCAACGCCTTTTTACCGTTCACTCTCCTTTACCCATAAAGCAGCAGAGAACCAAAAAAACGCACCGTATGCATTTCAGCCCCACCTTCTTGTCAGGAGTGAGCGGCGGCCGGCTGTTCACTCCGGGTATTTCCCGCCTTTGTTGATTTCTCCGGTAACTGTATGCCGCGGTGCCCGGGAAAGAATGCTTCTTGCCATAACGATGCCGTGTTCGTATGATATTGCTGTGAAGCTGTTTTCTGTCTTTCCGCCGATCCTGTCAGAGACCGTCATGTAACCCGGAGGAGGGAATCATGGAGCCCGAAGTGAAAGACGCCGCGCAGCAGAAACAGGGTATCAGCCGCCGTACGTTCATGGGAAGCGCCGCCGCGGTATTCACCATCGTTCCGGGCGCCGTGCTGGCCCAGAGCGGACGAAAGTCCCCCAGCGACAAGCTCAATGTGGCCGTGATCGGCGCCGGAGGAATGGGCAACGCGAATATCAACAATCTGGCGGGTGAAAAGATTCCCGCCGGCCAGCGGGAGAATGTCGTTGCCCTGTGCGATGTCGACGACGTCCGTGGGGAAAACACCTACAAACAGTTCCCCGGGGCGAAAACCTACCGTGATTTCCGGATCATGCTGGAAAAGCAGAAGGACATCGACGCCGTAATCATCGCGACCCCCGACCATTTCCATACCGTGGCGGCCATGGCGGCAATGCAACTCGGCAAGCATGTCTATGTCCAGAAGCCCCTTACCCGGCTGGTCTCGGAAGCGCGGCTGCTCACCGAAACCGCCCGGAAATACAAGGTGGCGACCCAGATGGGCAACCAGGGGCATTCCGCCGAGGGCGTCCGTCAGACCTGCGAATGGCTCTGGAGCGGAGCCATCGGCGATGTCCACACTGTGCACGCCTGGACGAACCGTCCGGTGTGGGCCCAGGGAATCGCCACCCGTCCCGCGGACAAGCCGCCGGTTCCGGATACACTGAGCTGGGATCTCTGGCTCGGTCCGGCTCCCTACCGGGACTACCACCCGAACTATCTCCCGTTCAACTGGCGTGCCTATTGGGATTTCGGCGCGGGAGCCCTCGGCGACATGGCCTGCCATGTCCTCGACCCGGTGTTCATGGCGCTCAAGCTGCGTTATCCGGTCAGTGTCGAGGGGAGCTGCTCGGCATTCGTGCTCCCGGAAAAGCAGTGGGTGAAAGTGGAAAACAAGGAAACCTTCCCCGACGCCTCCATCATCCATTACAAGTTTCCCGCCCGCGCGGGTATGCCTCCCGTGGAACTGGTCTGGTACGACGGCGGCCTGATGCCGCCCCGTCCCGATGAACTGGAGACGAACGAGGAGATGGGCAACGGCGGCAGCGGGGTCATCTTCGAGGGGACCCGCGGCAAGCTCATGTGCGGCACCTACGGCGATTCCCCGAGGCTCCTTCCCTCCTGGAAAATGAAGTACTTCCAGGCGCCGCCGAAAGTCATTCCGCGGATTACGGTCAACCACGAACAGAACTGGGCGGCGGCCTGCAAGGGCGGAGAGGCGGCCTCATCCAATTTCGATTACTCCGGGCCGCTCACCGAAACCGTGGTGATGGGCAATCTCGCCATCAAGTACCCCAACCGTCGGCTGGAATGGGACGGCGAAAACATGCGGGTCACCAACTTCCCAGAGGCCAACGACTTCGTCCAGATGCACTATCGGGAAGGGTGGACGGTGTAAACGGGAATGAGATTTCGGCTTTGAAGCGGAATGGAATTGCCCTGTTCCCCGATGTTGAAAGCCCCATGATTCTATAGAATCATGGGGCTTTCAACTTGAATCTGCCCGGCTGATCAGCTTGGACTTTGCGCCACCATGATTCCCTGCATGGCCAGGGTCAGTTCGCGCAGCCTCTTGATCCCGTCGGGGGAGGCGAAGGCGGTAATGAAGTGCTGTTCAAGCAACGCGCGGGTGGTTTCTTATGGTTTGCCTCCCGTACGGCGCGACGCTTCGATTCTCTTCAACTCGGTTTCCGCCTCGACAAAGTGTTTTTCGACCTCAGTCGGCTCTTCCAGCAGTTTCAAACGGAACTTATCGTATTCCTCGCAAGCTTTGCACAGGGCCTCGTTATGACTGATTTTTCCGGCATGGGTGAGGATGTCGCGGCCGGAGAGCTTGAGAAAATCGTCGAGCTTGCCGACCCAGTCGCGCATGGTCATGGCCTTATGCTGGATGGCCTGAAGCTCGGCGAAATCGAGGTAGAGAGTGACGATCCGGTTAAGCAGGTCCAGCTCTTCATGCGTCAGGTAGTTCTTGGCAATACCGGCTTCGTCCCTGCTGATGCGGGTTCCCACCCAGTTGGTCATGCCCATGTTGGGCAGCGTGGCGTCCGCCCGGTTATAGATCACCTCGGCGGCGGTCTGCCCGTGTGCGGCCCAGTGCATCTTGTTCTGGATCATCTTGAAAAAATCGCAGGAGACGTCGGATTTTGGGTCGTAGTCGATGCTGGTGGAATAGATATCCAGCACCTTGCGCCAGAAAACCTTTTCCGAGGAGCGGATGTCACGGATACGGGCCAGCAGCTCATCAAAATAGATGCCGCCGCCTGCCTTTTTTAGCCGGTCATCGTCCATAGTGAAGCCCTTGACGATGTACTCCCGGAGCCGCTGGGTGGCCCAGATGCGAAAACGTGTGCCCAGCAGGCTGTTGACCCGGTAGCCAACGGAGATGATGGCATCCAGGTTGTAGTATTCCACCCGGTAGGTTTTACCGTCTGCGGCAGTTGTTGCAAATTTTGCAACAACTGAATCCTGCTCCAGCTCGTGACTTTCAAATATGTTTTTCAGGTGACGGCTGATGCCGGATTTGTCCACACCGAAAAGCTCCGCCATCTGGTTGATGCTGAGCCAGATGGTTTCATTGTGCATCCGGGTTTCGAGCCGGATGCGGCCATCTTCGGTCTGATAGAGCAGAATTTCGGACTGTCCATCCCGCTGAGTCGGCAGATTCGAGTCTTTGTTGCTCATGCCTTGTCCCCCAAATAGGTCATCAACTCGGCTTTCAACGCCTGCCACGCCGCTTCGATCTGTCGGACGATCTGCTGATGCTCGGCCACCAACTCTTCCGGATCGCGGTGGTTGATGTCCGCTTCATGCGGGTTTTTGCAGTCTATGTTGTTATTGTGCCCGGCGAGTTCCTTGGCGCTGACCTTCCAGGCATAATCCGTGGTCTTACGGCCTTTGCGCCCGGGACCGCCCCACCATGATTTCTCCCGATCAAATTCATGAATCG
Organism: Candidatus Latescibacterota bacterium; assembly: GCA_041690195.1. Classification (GTDB taxonomy): domain Bacteria; phylum Latescibacterota; class Latescibacteria; order Latescibacterales; family Latescibacteraceae; genus JAWLHT01. The sequence continues at coordinate 491 of JAWLHT010000068.1, read as the reverse complement.
TCAACGGCTTGAAACGGGAGTAAGACTTGTACCCCATGCCAGGTCCGCACTGGGTGTTGTCCTCGGTGGCCAGCGAGCCTCAAATTGTGCGGATTCGATTCACTGGTCTAATCGGTGAGCACGGTTAGCCATCCGGAGGCCTCGCTGATCCGGACAGCCAAGTTCAAAATCACCGGATGAAAGTGCAAGGCGGCTGGCAGACGCGAACAGGCACACCTTTCAATGAGCGTTTCCCGTTGTTTTTGGCGCATCCTCACCCTGAATGACGGGTTTGCCTTCTTTCCAGATCACGGAGTACTGGCCCAGACGCCGCTTTTTCTCCAGTGTTTTGCCAACGGCCTGACGGAGGGTTTCCAACTGCCGTTGCCCTTCCGGGGATGGAATATTTTTTCGTCTGGCGTTCATCGCTTTGCCTCCTCAAGCAGAAGCTGATAGTAATCCTCGTGCACGATATCGCGCTCAAAGCCGTGCTGCTCGAAGACAAGCACCGG
>JAWLHT010000067.1:11738-19344 GCA_041690195.1 Candidatus Latescibacterota bacterium | reverse complement strand
ATGCCGCACTGGACCTCATCCACGATCAGGAGGATATCCCGCTCCCGGCAGAGTTCACCGAGGGCTTTCATGAAGTCCGGGTCGGCCAGGCTCACCCCGCCCTCGCCCTGGAGCGGCTCGATGATGACCGCGGCGGTTTTCTCCGTCACTGCGGCTTTCACCGATTCGATGTCATTGAACACCGCCTCGGTAAAACCCGGAACCAGCGGCCGAAAGGACGCCTGGTACTTCTCCTGCATGGTCGCGGAGAGGGCGCCCATGGTCCGTCCGTGGAAAGAGTTATGGAAGGCGATGAAGTCCGTTTTCGGCGTTCCGAACCGCTGTCCCCACTTCCGGGCGAACTTGAGCGCGCCTTCCACCGCCTCGGTCCCGCTGTTGCAGAAGAACACCTTCTCCCCGAAGCTGGATTCGCAGAGCTTTTCCGCGAGCAGGGCCTGGGAGGGTATCTGGTACAGGTTGGAGGTGTGCAGCACACCCTCCGCATGCTTCCGGATGAGTTCGGTCACCACGGGATGGCAGTAGCCGAGAGCGTTCACGCCGAGCCCGCTGGTGCAGTCCAGGTACTCGTTGCCCTCGGTGTCAATGAGGGTTGCGCCCTCGCCCCGCTCGAAGGCGAGCGGCTTCCGACCATAGGTCTTGAGAACATACCGGTCGGTCTTCTCGATCATTTCCTGTTTGGTCAATGGAGGTCTCTTTTTTAAAAGTGCCAGAGTGCCATTTTTAAGTGCCAGAGTGCCAAAGATCCAGAGTGCCAGAGTGAGAAGAGAAAAGAGAAACCGTAGAGGCGAGGCGCGTGATGAGAACGAAGAAAGCTGATGAAAAAGAATCGTTTCCCTTGCTTCCCGCGCCTGATTTTTTCTACCATCAAGCCAATACGGCAATATCCGCGCTCACGGTTCGGAATCTTTTCTTTCTTTTCCCCTTATCTTTTCCTTGGCGTCTTCGCGTCTTTGCGTGAAACATTCTTTTTTCAGCAGATCGAGGTTCCCCAGCCGCAGTCGCTCCGCAGGGAGTCCACAATGCTTTCCCGGCCTTTCCAGCCAATTATGTGGACGCGACCGACTCCGTTCATGACGGCCGAGGAGCAGCTTCGGAGCTTGGGGATCATGCCGCCGGTGACCTCGCCGCACTCGATGAGGCCGTTCACCTCGTCGAGGCGGATGGTTTCGCGGACCTCGCCGCCGACCTTGATGCCGGGCACGTCGGTGATGTAGACGAGGTGGTCGGCTTTCCAGACTTCGGCCAGCTTCTGGGCGGCGTGGTCGGCGTTGACGTTGTAGGCCCGGACGTCGGGGCCGATGGAAATGGGCGAGACCACGGGGACGATGTCCCGGTCCAGGAGGATGTCGAGGATTTCCGGGTTCACCGCGTGGATGGTCCCCACATATCCGAGATCGCCTTCCGGGACAACCATTTTCTCCGCGCGGAAAAGCCCCAGGTCGGTGCCGCTGATCCCCGCCGCCCGGAGCCCTTCCCGTTCCAGGGCGCGGGTGATCCACTTGTTGACCAGCCCGGAAAGCACCATCTCCACCTGATCGATGGTCTCGTCGTCAGTGACCCGGAGGCCGTTGACAAAGGTGAATTCCCGTCCCATGCGGGCGAGCTGACGGCCGATGTCTTTCCCGCCGCCGTGCACCACAACCACCCGGTATTCCTTCGGGACGAGCGCCACCGCCGCGGCGAACTCCTCCAGGATGTTCTCGCTGTCGAGCGTGGAGCCGCCCATTTTTATGACAACCTTCTCCATTATACCAGGCCCTCTTTTTCGTCGAAGCCGAACATAACGTTCATGTTCTGGACCGCCTGCCCGGACGCGCCCTTGCCGAGATTGCAGATGGTGGAGACCACGATGACCTTGTCCGTGCCCTCCGCGAGCCCGAGACCGATATCGCAGAAATTGGTATCCGCGACAAACTTGCTCTCCGGAACGCCGTTCCGGTGATAGCGCACAAAGAATTCGCCGTCATAGGCCGCGTCGTAGAGGTCGTCCAGTTCGGCCTTTGTCACCGGACGGGTCAGGGAGGCCAGCATGGTGGAGACGATGCCGGTCTTCATGGGGACGACATGGGGCGCGAAGGTCACCGTGCAGGCTTCCCCGGCGATCCCGGAAAGCTCCTGCTCCATCTCCCCGACATGCTTGTGACGACGCCCGAGACCGTAGGCCATGACATTGGAATCGGCCTCAAAGAAGTGCTTGAACATCTTCAGGCCTCGTCCCGCGCCGCTGATACCGCTCACCGAGTTGACATGGATGGAGTCGCACCGGATGAGCCCGGCCCGGAGCAGCGGGGCCAGCCCGAGTTGCACGGAGGTGGGATAGCATCCCGGATTGGAGATGAACCGGGTATTCCGGATGCGCTCCCGGTGGAGTTCTGTGAGACCGTACACCGCCTTTTCGATGTACTCCGGCGACTCATGCGGTGCGCCATACCAGCGTTGGTATTCCTCCGCGGTGCGCATGCGGTAGTCGCCGGCCAGATCGATTACCGCCACTCCTCGGTCGAGCCAGGCGGGGGCCACCTTCATGGAGGTCTGGTCCGGGGCGCAGGCGAAAAGCACATCGATGGAGGCGTCCGCCACATCCGACGGGTCCACGAATCCCATATCGCAGATGCCCCCGAGATTACCGTAGAGGTCCGACATGCGCTTCCCCTTTTCCTGACGGGAAGTGATGAAGGCGATCTCCGCCCCGGAATGCCGTGAAAGGTACTGGACGAGCCGCTGCCCCGTGTAACCGGAGGCTCCGTATATTCCCGCGCGTATCATATGCTCCCCTCTTCGACTGATTTTCTCAAACGGTTCATGACGCCGGCCGCGTCCGAGGCGGTGCGGGAGATCACCAAAATGGTGTCGTCTCCGGCGATGGTCCCGACGACTTCACGCCACTTCTGACGATCCAGCACGACGCAGAGCGCCTGGGCGTTTCCCGACGTGGTCTTGATGACCAGGAAGTTCCCCACCGGCTCGTAATCCACCGAAAACGCCTGCATGGCTCGTCCGATGTCCCCCAGGTCGAGGCTGCCGCGGTCGATCCCCCCGAGCTTGTATACCGCCCCGCCGCCGTCCACGGGAATTTTGATGGCGCCCATCTCCCGCAGGTCCCGGGACAGGGTGGATTGGCTGGCTATGATACCCTGCCGCTCCAGAAGGTCCTTGATCTCCTCCTGAGTGGAGCCGGTATGTTCTTCGAGGATGGCGCGGATGGCCGCGTGGCGTCGCCCCTTGGCGGTCATGATCGGACAACTCCCTTCAGGAGCCGGGCGACAGGAGCCGGAAGTCAGAAATCAGGAAAAAACGCCGCACAAGCCAACCGGCCGGTAATCGTTTTTTTCCTTTATTCTGGCTGCTGACTTCTGGCTCCTGGCTTCTTCTTATACTACAAAATCGTTTCACCGCTCTCGCCGGTCCTGATCTTTATAGCGTCGAGGACATCGTATACGAAAATTTTACCATCGCCAAGCTTACCCGTCGCCGCGCTCTCCATGATGGCGTCGATGGCGGCCTCCAGGTCGTCGTCCCGGAGGACAATCTCAATCTTGATTTTGGGGAGAAAGTCAACCGTATACTCGCTCCCGCGGTACATCTCCTTGTGGCCGCGCTGACGGCCGAAACCCTTGACCTCGGATACGGACATGCCCTTCACTCCGATTTTGGTCAGGGCATCCTTCACCTCATCCAGTTTGAATGGCCTGATGTACGCTTCTATCTTTTTCATGACGTGATCTTTCCGCCGCCCTGGTCATTTTTTGGTAGCAAGGTAGAATAATGTAATAATTATTCAGTATAATTGCAAGGCATATTGCATTCCTGAGCAAAAAAACATAGATTTCGTGTGGAGGAACCATACGCAGCATGTCCCACATCCCGCACATATCGGGCGAACGCCTGGAAAGCGTACTCTGCGCTCTTGACTCCGGCGTTGCCGGAGCCGTGGAGCGTCTTGGCCTCTCTCCCGCGCTGGAACGTAATTTACGCCCTATCGCGCATATATATGCATCCCGTCCGGAACGTCTCATCACCGATGTGCTCACCCTGATTCTCGTTTCACGGACATGTGAACGGGCGCTGCTCCGGTTCGGCCGATATATGGAATCAGCGGGAGAAGCTGCCCCGCCGGCCGGATATTCGCCCGTTTTCCCACGCATACTTGCAAATATATTCATTTTCAGCAGCGCGCTTTCCCAACGGATCGCCGGATCGCCGGTCCTTGCCGAATCACTGGCCCGGATCGAAGCCCCGTTCCTTCCCCATACGGACCGGGACTGGTACTGGGAGCGGTACCGCGAACTGGTTGAAGATGAAACCAGCGATTCCGGGAAGGTCCGGGCGGTGCACCGGATGCAGACCGTGCAACTCATGCGCATCTGCGCCCGCAGCACTGAATCGGACGCCGATATCGCGTCAATCGGCGCGGAGCTTTCCGCTCTGGCGGAGTCGGTGATTGAAATCTGTCTTGACCTCGCCGCGGCAGCACTGGAATCCCGAAGCGGTATTCCCCGAAACGCCCACTCCCTCATCGTGCTCGGGCTGGGAAAGCTGGGCGGGAGCGAACTGAATGTCAGCTCGGATATCGATCTCATCTTTCTCTACACCGACCGTGACGGCGGATTTGCAGAGGACCCGGTCGTGTACCACACCCAACTGGCCGAACGCCTGACCCGTCTGCTTACCGAACCGACCGAACTGGGCGCACTCTACCGGGTGGATACCCGGCTGCGGGCCGACGGCGCATCGGGTCCCCTGGTACGTTCCACGCCGGACTATTTCCGCTATCTTGAAATGCGGGGGGAGGCATGGGAGCGGCAAATGCTCCTCAAAGCCCGCCCGGTAGCGGGCGACCGTGAAGCCGCCGAGGCTTTTCTCGGATCACTGGAGCGGTTCATCTTTCCCGCCACCATCACCCGTAGCCCGCACCGGGAAGTCGTCGCGATCAAGAACCAGATCGAAGCCCGATTGATTACGGAGGGAAGCAAAAAAACGCATCTCAAACTCATGCCCGGCGGAATCAGGGATATCGAGTTTATTGCGCAGTGCCTGCAGCTCCTCATGGGAGGTATCCATCCCGAAGTGCGCGCAACGGGTACGATAACGGCGCTGGAACAGCTCCGGAACTCCGGTGCGTTGAACGAGCGGGAACATCGGGCGCTCTCCTCCGCATACATCCTTTACCGCAGAATGGAAAACGCCCTGCAATGGCGGGAACTTCTCCCGGCGTTCAATCTTCCGGAAAACGAGGAGGAACTGGACGAGGCCGCCGTGTACCTGGGCTACGACTCGTCCGCACCCCATCCCGGTGCGCTGCTCCGTGATGATCTCGACCGGATGCGGACCGAGGTGCGGACGATATTCCTGGAAGTTTTCTCGCCGGGCGGCAGCGACGGTTCATTCGACGAAAACGCCGTTCAGGCAGCGCTGGGGGCCGGTGACGAGCGAACGCGGCGCTTTCTGGAAAGCCTGGGCTTCCCCGAACCGGAAGCGAGTGCGCGCAGGTTCGCTCGCCTGGTGTTCGGTGAAGGTCCGGTATCCGAAACACTGCCGCACCCTTCGGTGGAGCGCTTCGCGCCCCTCCTCCTCAAGCGGCTCTCCGGACTGCCCGACCCGGACGGGGCGCTGGAACGGCTTGCATCGATCATCGAAGCATACCGGGCCCGGCACACCCTTTTCGATATTCTCTCCGGGAACCCCAAGCTATTGGAACTCCTGCTTTCAATCGCCCACGACTCGGTGTTCCTGGCCGATATCCTGGTCCGCGATCCCTCTCTGCTGGACTGGCTGGTGGAAGTCGGAGAAATCAATCAGCCGCCGGGAGCCGGCGAAATACTCCGCGAACTGCGCCGAATCGACCGGGAAACAGACCGGAACGAGGAATTCACCCGGTCCTGCCTGACCGTAAAAAACCGCGAAAAGCTCCGGGTTGGAGCACGGGCGGTAACCGGATTGGCCGATACCATGACCTCTTTCACCGAACTGACCACCATCGCGGAATGCGTGGTCCGCGCGGCATACGAACGGGCGGTGTCCCGCACCGGAGGGGCCATTCGCGGCGCAAAAACACCGGAGACATTTTCCGTAATCGCGGCAGGCCGGTTCGGGGCGGAAATGATGGACTTCGGCTCTGATCTGGACCTGATCTTCGTGTATCGGGGCTCGGATGATTCCGCTTCCGGAGCGCGTGCCACCGAGCGGTCGGTGCGGCTGGCGCAAACCGTTCTGGCCCTCCTCACCGGCGGCGGAGGCGTTCATAAGGCATACGAGGTGGACGCCCGTCTTCGGCCCGAGGGCGGCAGTTCACTCCTGGCGGTATCCCTGGAAGAATACCGGCGATACCTGGAAACCCGTGCGGCGGAGTGGGAACGCCTGGCCATGACACGGGCTCGCCCGGTAGCCGGAAACGAAGCGCTCGGAGAAGCGGTCGCTTCCGTACTTCGGGAATTCGCCTATGGCAGGGAATTCACCTGGGAGGAAATCGACAGGATCATCGCAATACGTGAACGGATGGTCGAACAATCCCGGAAGCGCCATCCCGGAAAAATCAACGTGAAATCCGGAGCGGGAGGACTCGCCGACCTCGATTTCATCGCCCAGGCGTACTCCGCCCATTACGGCGTCTCGCGCCCGGGTCTCCGGCTTCGCCGCACCGATGCGGTATTCGCCGAACTGGGGAAGGAACGGCTGATTGAACGAACGGAAGCAGCGGACCTTGTCGAGGCGTACCGCTTCCTTTGCGGAACAGAGCGGGCGCTCCGCATCGGCTCGGGGCGGTCGGTAAACACCCTGCCGGAATCTGGCATCGAACTGGCCCGGGCGGCCCGTCTGCTCGGATTCGGCAATATCAGAAAATTCCGCCGCCGCCTGGAAGACGTGCTCACTCTGAGCAGGGAGCGGTATGAACGGCTGATGAAATCGCTTCGGGAACGGACCGGGGACGGTTCAGCATAAGGACAAGGCCGCCGACAAGGCTGGGGATAATGAAGGTAAGCACATTCTGGGTGAGCGATGCGCTGAATGCCGCTCCGCCCGGTATGCCGAAAGGACCGAGCAGTTTCACTGAGGCCATTTCCTTGATCCCCAGATCCCCGATGGTGAAGGGCATGACCAGGTTGATGGCATAGATGAGCGGTATGGTTTTGACCGCGACCATCCAGGAAAGATCGGTGAAGCAGAGGATGATGAAATAGTACTGGGTGGTGTATACAAGAAAGAACAGCACGGACATCGTCAGCATGATGACCACCCGACGGAAGGAAAGGGCGTCGAAGGCGGCGAGCAGGTTATCCACAATGGTTTTTTCCGAAAACCGGGAACCGATTCGTTCGAGGAACGGACGGAACCGGTGGAATCTGCAGAGAATGATGACCAGTGCGGCTTCCGCGGACAGGGGGAAGATGTTCAACGGCCAAGGGAGCGCAATGAACAGGGCGACAAATGACGCCGTATACGTGGTGATGTGATTGAATCCCTTGTCCAGGGCGGTGAGCGAAGCCATTTTCAGCCGGGAATGTCCCGGAATGAAGAGCCCCCGGGCCAGTTCGCCGGTCCGCGCGGGTGAAACCGCACCCAGAAAAAACCCGCCAAAGAGAGAGGCTGTGGCCTGACGGAAGGTGGG
>JAWLHT010000067.1:0-11728 GCA_041690195.1 Candidatus Latescibacterota bacterium | reverse complement strand
ACGGGGCGCGACCGAACCGAGGATAATATGCCACTTGAAAGCCTGCAGGAAGAGATTCGGAAGCATTAACAGCAGCACCACCGCAAGATATTTCGGTCGTGCGCTCTGGAACGCGGCGGCGATATCTCCGGGAGATATGCTGGAGAAAAGGATGGCAAAAAGAATACAGAGCACCGCCAACCGCCAGATGAGCGGCCGACGCCTCATAAAGGCGATAACAGATCGCAACAGATTACGCATTGAGATGTAGTCTCCGGAGACCTTCGGTACAGTCTCGACACATGGGCAGCACTCTCCCCCGCCGGTTGAGCGTTTCACGGAAAGAGCGATACCGTTCCCCGTTCCAGATTTCCCCGAAAGGAGCCTCGAGGAGATTACCCATTATGAATTCACTGTTTTTATCAAAACAGCATGGAACCACATTCCCCTGCCAGTCTACCTGGAGACTGTGATACAGCCGGAGACAACGGCTCGACGTGCCCATCGCACAATCTGTCTCCAGTGACCCGTCGCGCGTCTTCCGGTATCTTGACAGTTTGGGGTCGCGGGGAAGAAAGGCTTCCCCGCCATCCATGGAGGCCGCCTGGAGTGTCTTGAAGACCACCCGCTGCACGCCAGCCCCCCGCGCCAGCGTCCGCAATTGCTCCCGGCTTTCTTCATTTGCCCGGTTTACAACGCACTGGACTTCCACCACCGGTCCGCGTCCCCGTCGGCGAACCGCTCCGGTCACCGCCCCGATTCCTTCGACCACCCTTCCGAAATCACCGCCGACCCGGTACGCCGAATAGGTTTCCTCATCCGTGCCGTCCAAAGAAACGATGAGCACATCGAGGCCGCTCGACGCGATCTCTTCAGGACGTTCCAGAAAATGCCCGTTGGTGGAGGTGATAATCCGTAACCCCCGTCGGGAGGCGAGCCGCGCCATATCGAGAAATCCGGGAGCCAGAAAGGGCTCCCCCTGCCCCCAGAGATAAAGCGTAGTCACGCTCCGGGGGAGCGCGACGATGATCCGCTCGAAATCCGCGGGATCCATGAAACCACGCGGCCGGGTAAGCAGGCCCGCACCCGCCGCGCAGAGAGGACACCGCAGATTGCAGATGTTGGTGGGTTCCACCGCGCAGGAAACGGGACCGCCATACGCCCGCGTCCGTCCAAGCAGAAGCCCGGCCAGAGCGGCGGAATAACCGATGCATTCCCGCGCCAGTCTGCCCGTCTTGCTCATCACTTCCCCTCCAGCATCGCCCGGATGGCCGGGAGCAGCGATATGCTCTCCATGTCCTGCCCCCGGAGCTCACGGATGAAGACCGCGATAACCGACTCCCGGTCCAGCGCGGCGTTCAGAAAGAGAACACGGCGCCCCCTGATCGTACAAAGACCGGATGGCACCCCGGAAAGAGTCCTGACCTCGATATCGAGGCGTCCGGCGAGGTTCTCGAACTCACGAATGCAGGCGGCCTGGTCCACGACTCCGGGACTTTCTCACGTAAAGACGCATTGAAGCGCAAAAACCGGTATCCGGTATACGGAAAGAATCCAGTGGAGCAACAAAAGCAAATAAAAACACCGGCGAAAGGGAAAAATCATGTTCCCCCTGTTTATGTACAGTGCCTTCACGCGCGTAACCGTTCAATTATCTGCCCCCCCGCACCTTTCGGCCCTGAGTTTCTCCGGCTCCGCGATGCATTCTTTGATTAGAACTTCCACTGCATTCCGTAGTTCAGGTTCAGGTCGTATACAACCCCGAAGGCGGTTTTCCGAAGGGTGTTGTTGGTGTACGAATAGGTGCGGACATTGATTTCCAGATTGAGCTTCTTGATGAGCTGGAACGTTATCCGGTTGTAGTTCTCGTGACGGAATTGATGACGCGCCTGGGCGGTCGGATACCAGTAGAACTTGGTTTCGGAACGGAATGATGCCGGCGAGGTAAGAAATGATTTTGCCGGAAAAGACTTGTCAATAAGCAGGGTACCGCTGGTACCAAGCGAGCTGAGATTATTGAAGTAATCCCGGGCTCCGTTTATACCCAACTGAACAGAAAGCCAATACTTGGGAAACTTGCGGGATAATCCGGTACTCACATCGGCGTTTATGGGATGCTTTCCCTGGGCCGAGTACAGGATGGAATTGATGGATGCATCGATGTAAGGGCGCGTTCCGAACAACGGTCGGTCGTATTCGTACCTGGGGTTCAGTTTAATATAGTCATTCATCTTGCGGTAAAGAATCGTCCCGTTGGCAGGCTTGGTTCCGTTCCGCTGATACACCATATCGAGCCGTGAGCTAAGGCTGTGACGGTTGTGTTTGTACGAAAAGGTATTGCCTTCGGACCCAAAACGCAGGAAACCAAAGAACTGGTCGGCCAGTCCGCGCAAAGGGTTGGGAACCGCCCCGCCGTAGGCCGCCTTGTCGGCATCCACATCCGTCTTGCTGAAGTTGGATGCTACGGAAAGGTTCAGCACCGCATTCCATTTCTGGGGGCGGGAAGCCAGCCGGATGCGCTCCTCCTTTTCCACCAGGAACCGCTCCACCGCGAGGAGGGCGTTCAGGTCGGTCTGACGCTCGTTCGTTCCTTCCCGGAACTGGGGATACCCATTCCCGCCCGCCCGAAGGTGTGTGGTGGTGAGAACGGTATAGTCGGTCTCATCCCCGGCCGGAATGGAATCAATCTTCCCCTCCGCGGTCATCCCGGCGATAATAAGCCGGTAATCGGGGTCAGCTTTAGATTTGCTTTCCTCCAGAATGGATTTGAGCGCGGACCCTTTCATGGAATACACCGCCAGCTTGGTATAAGGACGAATGACCTTGCGGACATTGAACATGGTAAGACTATCCGCCAGAGGGTAATAGAAAAGACTCTGGCGTTCGAGCAGCACGGCATCAGCCGAAAAGATACCCTGCAGAAGCGAAGCGACCGCGCCCCCGGTCTTCTGAATGTTGTTCTCCTCCGTTTCACGCCGTTTGAACTCATCCAGGGTGCGGGTGAGGGAAGCAAGAAGCTCCGGTTCCGGAGGATATGCGTCTCCCAGGGTAAGCGATGCGAACTCCCGCGATTCGAATCCCTCCCGGTCGCGCACGGAAAAAAGACCGAGCTGGTTGCCCGCTTCGGGTCCCACATACACCGGTTTCCCGGAATAGAATGCGGTAGAGGTGGTTCCCTTGGGATCGGAAAAGCCGCCGGACTGGTTGTTGGTAAGAAACAGATCCACGAAGGGATGCTTCCGGGATATCTCAGCAATGTCACTCCGGTCCATGCGGCCCGCGACGATCACCAGGTCTGCGTTCTCCCGCGCCACTCCCACCGAAACCCCCCGCAGCGCCTCATCGGGAGTAAGGATGTCGATTCCGGTCACATCGGCATCCTTCGATTCCCGGATTACCCCTGTATCGGAAAGGGCGACCACGCATATCCGCAGCCCGGAGACATACCAGGTGGCGTACGGTTCGAAGATGGGGCGGCGGGTCCGCTCGTCAACCACGTTGGCGGAAATAATGCGGGGATAGTCGTCCGTATCGGCAAAGCGGCGGAGGGCTTCCACACCGAACATGAATTCCGGCGCGGCGGGTATAACGTAATCCAGTCCCGCCTGATGTGCGGCCCGGAGAAACTGGTCGGCGGTATCGTGACGGACGATCAGCGTTGGCCCGAGGAGCGCACCGAAACTGATGGCCAGACTCCGGTTGTCCTTCCACTGACGGTAGGCAGTGGCCTGACGGGCCAGCAGTTCGTGATCGCCGGCGGTCTTCCACCCGAACATGATGGAAAACCGGTTTGACGATTCCTGCGCAACTGACTGCACCGGAACCAGAAATGCCAACGTGATGGCCAACAGCGCCAATCTGTAAACCGCTCTATGCATCAAACCTCCAAATACATAATAGCACCGGTTTGAATATATGGATTCATACCGGAAAATGCAAGAAACCCCGGAGCGGCCATTCCCCACCCATCACCCATCACGGGACCCCAGAACACCGAACCGGTACCGGCGGATTGTTCCCAGCGCCGGTAGAAGTACAAGAACCCGCCTGTTGCAGGGGGAACGCACCCCGGTTTCCACTCCTGACCCGGCGAGCCCTCTCTCCCTCTCAGTCGCCCGAATCCACGCATCGGTCGGGAACGCTCTCCCAGCGGTCGAAGCCCCGTTCCAGCCGGGTGCGGAAGGAACGCATGATCGCCTTCTCGTCAGCAGTGTTTCCCGGTGCGACATCGTCCACCACCGCCTTGAGCACACGGGCGAAATTGCGGTCCAGTTCCTCCACGATCCCCGCCATATCAATCCGCGCCATGATACCTCCTACTCGTTCAACCCGAACGAAAAACGAAATACATGATTTGCCGCCCCGTCGTGGTCCTCGTAGGTGTACCCGGCACGGAGGAAAAGCTCGCGAAGGGGCTCCCAGGAAACATCAACGCCCGCGAAGGAACGCCTCTCTATGATGCCGTCGAGAAATCTGGCCGTTTTCGGGTCACCATCCCGATGTCCCTGGTGAATATCACCACCGATGTTCACCCCGGGGGGATTGGCGCCGTGACGACTCCGGGCCCAGGAAACCGAGGCGTGCAGGCGGCGGGAGAAACGTTTCCGGAACACCGCGGAAAACTCATCCGAATTGGGCCCGAGCGGATAACCGAGCGGGCTTCCATAATGGTCGTACGTATTGATGGGATTCCAGTGGGTATAAACCCACGGCTGGATACGGGTATACTCCACCCGGAGATCGGTATCCATCAGGCGGAACGGCTCCACGAGGAATGTCCCTATCTGACCGGCGAGCTTATTCCCGTACCAGTCCGTTCCCAGCTTGGTAGTGGTGATGTCGTCGATGAACAACTCGCCATAAATCGAATGCGAACGATGGACGAAGAGGCGGAAATCCGCGCCCATGGAGGCGTTGTCGTGGTCACCGTTGGAGTGCTCCGCACCCCGGAGAAACATCAGCGGGTTGAGGTAGGACAAATCCCACCGTCCGGCATACACCACGACCTCTGTAAAGCCGAGGCTCAAGCGGTCGGTCAGATCCAGTTCGAGCCGGTGGGCGGCCAGGCGTTTGGCAACTGTCACCGAATCGGCGTATACTCCAGAAGGAGGATTGTAATAGAACCGGGCCACCGGCGGATACTGTTCGATTTCCGCCGCCATGAAGGTGTATCGCAGCTTCCAGAACTCCGTTTCCAGCCGAAGCTGGTCATAGGGAGCGCCATAACCGGAAAGCCCCAGGGTCCCCCGTCCGCCTCTTCCCCAGACACTCTCTCCCCGGCCGTAAAGAAATATTAACGGTCCGGCGGTTACGGTCATTTCGGCGGTGGTTTCGTCGAACTCCGCATGGTCTCCCTTGAAGCTCACGAACCCTCGTCCCGGCATGGTGGTCACGGTCTTCGGCGGGTAATCCCGGCTCCCCCACTCCTTTGAATCGCGAACGTCCACGTGAAATCCGGTGTAATCACCCACCGTGCCCCGCACGGTCAAACCGTTGCCCGCTGTATAGACCCGATCGTCCCGGGCCGGAGTTTTCCGCGTACCCGCCACCGCGGAGCGGATCACCACCGGGTCGGCATAGAGCGTATAATCATCTCCGGAAGCACTGTAGAAATTACGGCGATTCCGGTAGAGGAAGGTGCTGAGAAATCCCGGAACGCGCTGTACCGGTCCCTGATCATCCCAAACCATATTGAACCGGGCGGGAATGTCCGGACGAAATTCATCAAACAGAAACCAAAATTCCTCCCGGTCGGCGCGAGTGAGCCACCGCTCGTTCTCCCGCAGCTTCACCAGAAATTCGGCCACCCGGGCGCGGGTTGCCGGACGCGTTGACAACCGCGCTCCGGTGATGAAGTAATGGTGCTCCATCCGCTCCAGGAAATCATATGCCCGGTGATTCAGGGGAAGATAGGTGGTGGGCGCCGCCCCGGCGGAAGACAATCCGCACAGCAGCAAAAGGAAGACAAAAAGGCTGCGTCTCATCGGGCAAACTCCATTTCCAACTGATAACTCCTGCCGGGCGCACGGAGTCCGGGAATTTCCTCATATCGCTCATTCCCCAGATTACGGAGGCTCCCCCGCAGGGAAAATGCTTCAAACCGCCGCATCAGCCGAACATCCACCGGAGTGCGGCTCCCGCCGGACCGCATTCGTTCATACCGCACCGCGAGAGATCCAGCCATCCCCGAGGCAAGGGGACCGGAGAACACCGCGGCAAGCGTTTCCTCCGCCGGGTTGAGAACATATTTCGATTCCGTCCCCCGGCGGCCGCGTACGGTCTGCCGCAGGAGAGTGGCGCTCCCCCTGACCCGCCAGCCGCCGGTGAACCGTACGGCGCAGGACAGCTCGCCACCCACGGTGAGCAACCGCCCGTGATTAACCGCCGACCATGCCGTTTCTCCGGGGTCGCGGACCCAGTCAATAACCCGGGAAGCCCGCGTGGCAAAAAGAGACGCACCGGCCGAACTCCTGGCGGTGTCACGGTTCAGACCCGCTTCGGCAGAGGTTGAATGCTCGGCGTGAAGATCGGGATTGCCCCGGTTGGCGGGATCGTTGTAGAACCGCTCGGTATAGGTCGGAACGCGAAAGGACCGGTCCAGCCGCATCCTCAATCGGTAGGGGCCGGAGAGGGGAATCTGGACGCCCACGCCGGGAGAAATCACCCGCTCGTTCCCGTACCCCCGATCCAGCCGGAGAGAGAGGGAATATTCGTTTCTTTGGAATTTTCCCGAGTATTCGCCGTACAGTGCCGCGCTCCCATCGGAGCGGTTGCCCAGTTTGCCGCTGGTTATGCCGATCCGCTCCGCTTCCGCTCCCAGTACCAGCGAACCATGTCCCCGCAATACACGGGAGTATTCGCCGCCCACGGTAATTCCCCGGTTGAAATGGGTGTTCCGGTAATACCCGGGATTGGAACGAATCAGGGTAAACTCGTCGCGGTGACCGCGTCCCCCAAGCCGTAACCGGACCACGGAAAACTCGTCGATGGTACGCAGGGCGTTGACACCGGCCTGCAGTGTCATGACCTCCTCAAAGGACGGGTAATCGCCATAGAACCCCTGCGCGCCGAAGCGCTTTTCCGCCACCCCGGCGTTCCACCGCACATTCCAATGTTCATCGTTCCACCTCCCGGAGACGTCCGCGCCGGAATACTCGAGGTCAGTCCCCTCCGCATCCCCGTCGGAGCGACCCCAGCGGGCTCCCGCGGTGAAAGCTCCTTTCCCCTCTCCGGCGGAAAGCGTTCCCGAGGCGCGCCGCCCTCCGAAAGACCCGAATGACAAACCGCCGCCCTGGCTGCCGTCCGTCCGGGTGACAATGTTCACGATCCCGCCGGACGCATCCGAACCGTAGAGGGTGGACCCGCCTCCGGCGAGTATCTCAACGCGCTCCACAGTGTCAATGTCCAGGGGAATATCCATGAGGAAGTGACCGGTCTGGGGGTCCTGGGCGCGAATTCCGTTGATGAGGAGCAACACGCCTTCCGGCGAAGCCCCACGGATGGAAAGATCGGCCTGGCTTCCGGGTGTCCCCCGCTCGGTGAGGGTCAGGGAGGACACGGTTTCGAGGAGTTCGGAGATGGCGTTGACCTGCAGTGCGGCGATTTCGTCCGAGGAAATCACCCTGGTATCAATTCCGGGGGCCAGCAGGAATCTTCCGCTCCCCTCTGAAAGAACCACTACCTCATCCATACGGGGCGTTTCCGACGGGTGCGCGGAGAGTGCGCCGAAGGCAAGACCCCCGAGAACAAATGCAACAACCTGTATGTGCCGGATTCCATTCATGAGCAATCGCTTTGATAGAAACCATAGTCTCTCGTTCAAGACAGGTAAGATACAAAAACATGGTGGAAAAAGGGAAAAAACCTTACGGGGAGATTGCCGTCGCGCCATACTTTCGCCTGAATACGACGGGTTTCGGCGCGATCTCCTTTCATCGTTTCGAAGCGGAATCCGGTTTATTATATTAAGGGAAATTCGCGACACGGGTATTGCTTAATGGAAGGAACGCTGCATGGACGCCATCGACGGCTGGCGGGAACGCATCAACGCGATTGACGCGCAACTGCTGGAAATCCTCAACGAACGCGCCCGATGCGCCATCGAAATCGGGAAAATCAAAACCGAAAGGGGCATGAAAATCCATAACCCGGAACGGGAGCGGTTCGTTCTCAACCGGCTGAAGGACTTGAACAAGGGCCCGCTGGACAACGGAGCCATCGAACGGCTTTTCAAAAAGATCATCGAGGAATGCCGTCGAATCGAAATCACCGCGCTCTGAGCGTAACCGCAGACTTTTCTCTTGCATTCGGTCCGCGTTCGGGTGTAAATTTTCGCCTTAGTTGTTAATCCCCGCTATTCCAAAAGTCCAAAAGACCACGACCAGAAAAGGGAGTTTGTCATGGCTCACGTTATTTCCGACGAATGCATTGCTTGCGGTTCCTGCTCCGGCGCCTGCCCGACCGAAGCTATCTCCGAAGGTGACGGCAAGTTCGTGATTGACGCCGGCTCCTGCATCGACTGCGGAACCTGCGTTGAAGAATGCCCCGTTGGAGCCATTTCCGCCGGCTGACCGACCCGGATTACCTTATCCCCGCTTTGCTCATCCGGTGAAGCGGGGATTTTTTGTTTCGGCGGTTATCCTTTCCTGGCGGGTGGAGGTTTGCGATGGCAATTCCGAAAGGGAACATGGGATCGCTCCGGGAACCGCCGGTTTTCGAGAATGAGGCTTGACCGGAAACATCCGTTGGTATAGTTTATCTATAACGTATTTATTGCTCCGGCGGTTACCGATTGACCACCGGAGCCGCAAGGTAAAAAGGACTGTTGTATAAAGATATGAAGAGAGCAACCGGTCTGTACGCCGGGATTGTCCCGGATACCGGGGGATGTCAGCGTCTTTTCCATTCCGGATTCTGACTCCCGCTCCTAAACCGTTCAATACGATTGTCACCGGCATAGTAATTCATTCCAAGGGGACGGCATGACTTCCAGAGAACGTGTTCGAGCGGCGATCAGACACCGGCAGCCCGGCGGTGTTCCCGTGGACTTCGGATCGACCGTGGTGACCGGCATTGCCGCCGGGATGGTTGCGGCATTGCGCAAGGCGTTCGGCTTGGGCGGTCCGGATGACCGGGTCAACGTGTTCGAGCCCTTCCAGATGCTTGGTGTGGTGGATGAGGACCTCCGGGAGCACCTGCTCGGAGACTGCGTCGGCCTGTTCCACCGGGGGACAGTGTTCGGGTTCGAGAACCGCGACTGGAAGCCCTGGGAACTTTTCGACGGCGCCAAGGTGCTGGTCCCCGGGCAGTTCAATACCGAACCGGATAACGATGGGGCCATTCTCATGTACCCCGGCGGTGACCGCACCGCTCCCCCCAGCGCGCGCATGCCCCGGGGCGGCCTGTACTTCGACAATATCATCCGCCAGGAGCCCATCGATGATTCCCGTCTCGATCCGGCTGACAATGTCGAGGAATACGGACTGCTCCCCGCCGATGAAATTGACTGGATCGGAGGCGAAGCCGAGCGGTTGTACACGGAAACGGACCGGGCGTTGGTGTACAATCTGCCCGGGACCTCCCTGGGAGACATCAGCGATATTCCCGGACCGGGCCTGAAGCATCCCAAAGGCATCCGGAGTGAAGAAGAGTGGTATGTCTCCACGCTTATACGCCGTGATTACGTGTACGAGGTGTTGCAGCGTCAGAGCGAAATCGGCCTGGAAAATCTTCGCCGCGTCCGGGATGCGCTCGGCGACCGGGTCGAGGTCATCAAAATCACCGGAGCCGATTTCGGAACCCAGCGGGGACCGATGTATTCCCCGGACGTCTACCGCGACATTTTCAAACCACACCATGCCCGGCTCTGCGACTGGATTCACCGGAACACCGACTGGAAAGTTTTCATCCATACCTGCGGTGGGATCCGTCCGCTCCTGGAGGACTTCATAGACGCGGGGTTCGATATCATCAACCCGGTTCAGACCACTGCGGACGGGATGGAAGCGGAAGGATTGAAGCGAGACTTCGGCGACCGCATCGTGTTCTGGGGCGGCGGGGTGGACACACAGAAGACGCTCCCCTTCGGAACACCCGAGGAGGTATATGCTGAAGTTCGCCGGAACATCGGGATTTTTAACCGGAACGGCGGATATGTGTTCAACGCCATCCACAACGTGCAGACCGGAACCCCGATGGAGAACTTCCTCGCCATGCTCCAGGCGATTCGCGACGCGCGCCGGGAGGAACAGAGCAGTATCCTGCCCTGAGAGTAACTACACACAACCGGGATTCATCCCATCACCCTGTCGAACGGGAGTGCTCCATGATCAGGATTTCGAAGCTGTTGTCCCTGGACCGTATCAGCATTCTCCACACCAAGGACAAGACCGAAGCGCTCAAGGAAATCGGCCGCATCCTCTCCACATCCGATGCCATCAAGGACCCCGAGGAACTGGACCGGGCAGTCTTTGAACGGGAGCGGATCATGAGCACAAGCATCGGCCTGGGGATCGCCATTCCTCATGTCCGGCTGAAAAGCGTTACCGAAATGACCATGGCGGTGGGCGTGGTCAAGGAAGGAATCGATTACGAGGCGTTTGACGATCTTCCGGTAAACATCATCATCATGATCGCTGCCCCGGAAGGTTCGCACCGCGAGTATCTGAGCGTTCTGGCGCGTCTGGCGCTGCTCCTCAAAAACTCTTCCCTCCGCAACGGCATCCTGAACGCCAAAAGCGAAGAAGAAATATACGATATCCTGAAAGACCACTGATTCCGCCTCCGAATCTTTCGGACAGCACGGAATCAGAAAACGCCGGAATTAATCCGGGTTCCGGGTTCCGGTAATACCCCTCTCCGTGGGAGCGCCCGGCTCCGCCGACATCGCTTTACCGCGACGGGGATATCCGGCCAGTCAAACACGACAAGCACCCGCAGCCTTTCGCGGCGGTGCGTATACGGAATTCGGCCCGGGTTTCGCCTCATTTCATTCGAGGAAAGGAACGGCATGTTTGAGAACCTGAAACGGGAAACGGTCATTTTTTCCGATGAATCGCTGGATAAAGAGGAGGCACTAAGCCTCATCGTCCACCGGACCTGCGAAGTGTTTCACATCCCCGACTGCGATTCCATTCTCACTTCCATCATTGACCGGGAAAGCAAGCTTTCCACCGGCATCGGCCTTGGGGTGGCCGTACCACACTGCCGAAGCGACAAGGTCCAGAAAATCATCACCGCCGTGCTTCTTCTCTCCGGGGGAATTGACTATAATTCGGTGGACGGCCAGCCGGTGCGGCTCATTTTCCTCATAATATCGCCGACCCAGGACGTGCAGGGACATATTGCCTGCCTCTCCACCATTTCGCACGCGGTATCCGATGAGGAAACCCGGAAGCGGCTCATGGATTCCCGCTCTTCCGACGAACTCTACGAAAACCTGAACGGCGCCCGGACCTGGACCTGACGGGGTATTTTCGGCAATTTCACTCCCCTGCCCCTTTCCCCATAGCGATGAACATAAGCCGGCAGGGGTGAGCGGGGGTTTTGAAAATCTAACTCACCCCTCGTTCCCATTGTCGTAAAGATAAGCAGATAGTAGTGAACGGTTGCTTTGTGATTCAGGCCTGAAAAATATAACTCACCCCTCGTTCCCATTGTCGTAAACTTAAGGGGTGATACTGGAACGGATGTATCGTATGGGCACTCACGGGGAGCTGAACCCCCTGTCCTCCGGACATCCCCCTTGTTA
>JAWLHT010000066.1:0-19360 GCA_041690195.1 Candidatus Latescibacterota bacterium | reverse complement strand
GCACACCCTCCCTGCCGGGTTAGGCAGGTATACCTTGCCGGGGCGACGCCGTTGAAGGGCAAAAAAACAAAAGCCCGCGTCACCGGGAGGTCGCATGCTCTTCCTGCTTTTTTTGGTGTTGTTCCTGAATCTCCGAATGAATGATGAAGGAAATTTTAGTATCCACCCGGAATTGCGTGATCTTGTTGTTCTCGACAACTGCCTGGAACTCTTTGATATAAATGGATTTGATATCCTTTACCGTTTTTGATGCCTCATCCAGGGCGATCCTGGTGGCATCTTCCCAGCTCTTTTCCGACTGTGCCATGACTTCGATTACCTTGACGACTGACATGGTGTGCCTCCTTATCCGTTTCATTCATGATACGGGAGCGCCAATGCGCTCCTCGGTTTCCGCAACCACCCGGATCACATTGACCACGCTGTCCGGATTGACAGAAATGGAATCAATTCCCGATTCAACCAAAAAACCGGCCAGTTCCGGGTGATCACTGGGCCCCTGTCCGCAGAGGCCGACTTTTTTCCCCGCGCGGTGCGCGGCTTCGATGACTTGGGCGATCATGCGCTTGACCGCCTCGTTGCGCTCATCAAACAGGTACTTCAGCTCTTCCGAATCCCGATCCACCCCGAGTACGAGCTGGGTGAGATCGTTTGACCCGATGGAGAACCCGTCAACGCGCTCCGAAAAGCGGTCCGCCAGCACCACGTTGGATGGTATTTCGCACATGATGTATACCTGAAGACCGTTTTCCCCACGCCGGAGTCCGTTTTTCGCCATGATTTCGAGCACCCGGTCCGCTTCTTCCGGCGTACGGCAGAAGGGAATCATGACCACGACATTGTCAAACCCGATCTCTTCCCTCACCCGAAGTATGGCTCGGCACTCGAGGTCAAACCCCTCGCGGTAACGTTCGCTGTAGTACCGGGAAGCGCCGCGGAAGCCGAGCATGGGGTTTTCCTCCTCTGGTTCGAACGTTCTGCCGCCGATGAGATTGGCATACTCGTTGGTCTTGAAGTCGCTCAGCCTGACGATCACGGGATCGGGATAGCGTGACGCGGCAATTTTGGCGATACCCCGGGCCAGATGGTCCACAAAGTATTCCGTTTTATCCTCATACCCCCGGGTGAGTTCGTCAATCCGTTTGCGCGTCTCGCGATCGGTTATATCGTCGTACCGGACCAGCGCCATGGGATGAATACGGATGATGTTGTTGATGATGAACTCCATGCGTGCCAGTCCGATACCCCGCACAGGAAGCCTCCACCAGCGAAAAGCTGCAGAAGGACTGGAAATATTCATCATGATCCGGGTTTCGGTTTCGGGGATGTTCTCCAGGCTGATTTCATTTGTTTCGAATTCGAGAGCCCCCCGATAGATCACGCCGGTTTCCCCCTCGGCGCAGGAGAGCGTGATTTCATCGTTGTCGGGGATCACCTCGGTGGCCTTCCCTGTACCGACAACGGCAGGAACTCCGAGTTCGCGGCTGACAATGGCCGCATGTGAGGTTCTCCCCCCATGATCGGTGATGATTCCCGCCGCCTTCTTCATGACCGGAACCCAGTCTGGGTCGGTCATCCCGGTCACCAGAATTGCCCCTTCCTCAAACCGTTCAATTTCTGAGGCATCCCGGAGCACCTGAGCTTTGCCGGAGGCTATTGCCTGTCCGATGGCGAGCCCCTCGATGATTTTCTCCCCCCTTTCCTTCAAGGCGTAACTCCGGAAAACATCGAACTTCTTCTGGGACTGCACTGTTTCCGGACGTGCCTGGACGATATACAGACTGCCGTCATCCCCGTCCTTTGCCCATTCGATGTCCATGGGACGACCGTAATGCCGCTCGATTTTTACCGCCCATTCCGCGAGCTGGAGAACTTCCCGATCCTCTAGAACGAAAGAGTTCCGCTCACGACAGGGGGTTTCCACGTTCCTGGTGGTTTGGCTTCCCCCTGACGCATAGACCATTTTCCAAGCCTTTTCCCCCAACGCTTTTTCAATGATCGGCCGGTATCCTTCCCGGCCAAGGAGCGGCTTGTACACCTGGTACGCGTCCGGATTTACCGAACCCTGCACCACATTCTCACCCAGCCCCCACGCCGCATCGATGGTAACCACTTCCCTGAAGCCGGTCTCGGTATCCAGAGTGAACATTACCCCGGCCCCGGCCCGGTCGGATCTCACCATTTTTTGTATTCCCACCGAGAGGGCGACTTTCATGTGCTCAAAACCCTTTTCCTCGCGGTAGCTGATAGCCCGGTCGGTAAACAGGGACGCATAGCAGCGGCGGCACGCATCGAGAAGCTCATCCTCGCCGGATATGTTGAGAAACGTTTCCTGCTGACCGGCGAAACTTGCTCCGGGAAGATCCTCCGCCGTTGCGCTGCTGCGAACCGCGACATCGGTATCACCGGAAGAATATCTCCCGCTCAGTTCCCGATAAGCGGTCCGAATCTCCGACTCAATAGCATCCGGAAAGCGGGTGTTGCGAAAAGCCTGCCGGATATCTTTGCCTGCCTGATGAAGTGTCCTGCTACCGGAGTGCATTTCGTCGATCACAGAACGTATCCGCTCGTTCAGCGAATTGTCATCCAGGAACTTCCGGTATGCATCCGCCGTGGTCGCGAACCCGTCAGGAACCCGGATCCCCTTGTCTTTCAGGCTTCTGATCATCTCACCGAGAGAAGCATTCTTTCCTCCCACCAAAGGAACATCATCATTCCCGAGTTCACTGAACCATCGGATATATCTGGTTTTATCAGGCATGGCTCACCTCCGGGGTTTCCCCCCTTTTCAAGGATTTCTCACTATCGCGGGCCAGATACCGGATCGTGGAGGATACCGTGGGATAGGCCCAAGGCATTTCACGAAGGTCGCCGACGCGCATCTTGTGGCGGATGGCCAGAGCGAGAGAGTTTATTGCCTCGTCCGCTCCATATCCCAACAGATGAGCGCCAATTATGCTGCCGCTGTTTCGTTCAGCGATCAGTTTTATTCCGGAACAGTCGACTCCCTCCAGCCGGAAAACCATCCAGTTGGAGGTATCCCTGAATACAACTGTGCAGTCCACCTTCCCGGCGGCTTCCGCCTCTGACAGCCCGGCCATGGCCAACGGAGGCGAGGTGAATACCACGGACGGAATCCCGGTATAATCAGGACGGGCGGAATTTCCATGGAGCAGGTTATGCGCCACAATCTCTCCTTCCATGGTCGCTACCGGAGTAAGCTGAGGACTTCCGGCATGCGCGTCGCCCGCAACGTATATGGACGGATTTGACACGCTCTGCAGAAACTCGTTCACCACTATTTCTCCATTTTCGGTCCGGATTCCGGCCCGGTCGAGATCGAGACCCGTGACATTCGAAACCCGCCCCGCCCCGTGAAGAACAACACCGGTTTCGAATGACCGACCGCCATTCTTTCCCGCATGGACAATATACCGGTCGCCTTTTTGCTCAATCTTTGCCACCGGCATGCCGGTCCAAATTTCCATTCCCGCTTTCCGGGATGCCCGCACCAGCATATCGGCCAGATCCGGATCAAAAGGATCAAGCACCCGGCCGGATGATTCGATAATGACAGTCCGAACTCCTGTACGAGCCGCGATGTGGGCAAACTCAAAAGAGATGTATCCTCCGCCGATGCACACCATGCTTTCGGGCAGGCGTTCCAGCTTGAAAAAGCTGTCGCTGGTGATCATGTGGGATTCGCCGGGAATGCCGAGCGGCTTGGGACGGGCTCCCGAAGCGATAACAATGAACCGGGCCTCGATCTCTTCCCCACCGGTTTCGACAGAATTGGGCCCGGTGAACCGGCATCGTCCCCGGACCGGTTGTATGCCAAGGCGTCTGAGGCGTTCTTCCGAACGCTCCGGAACCGGATCAACCACCGAACGTTCGAACCGTTCGAGTTCGGCCCAGTCTATCCTCTCATTTCCGGCCAGCCCCTTTCCCCGGAGTTGGTTCACACGGTCCAGCGCCACGACAGCGCTGGTGAGCGCCTTTTTCGGATTGCAGCCCCGGAGCGCGCATGTTCCACCAAACGGAGCCGAATCCGCCACAGCCGTCTTCCAACCGGCATGGACGCAGGCAGCGGATACGGCGTTTCCCGCCGCACCGCTTCCGATTACCAGACAATCGTATTTCATCGCGCCTCTCCGTCTTCTCCCGGTCAGGGCATATCTGCCGGCTCCGGTGATTCCCCCGTTTCCCAATGATTCCGGAGGACAGTGACAACCGTGGCCTCGCAAACGTTCAATTCAAACGGAGCGCGTTCCGGTTCACGCTCGATCTCGCGGTTGACACTACTGAGAATTTCGATAAGCCGCCCACAGCGGTATGACTCCACCACCGCGGGATGCACATAGTACTTACGGCAGGTGGACGGACGGTTTCCGAGCTGATGCGCGGCCTCCTTGATGGCCTCGGTCAGGTTCAGGACTGTTTCCCGCTCGGAACCTCCCGGACCAAGTTCCCAAAGACGGGCAACCACCCGGACCGTGCCTCCCCAGGTACGAAAGTCCTTGGCGGTGATTTCAGCGCCAGACACCGAGTGAAGGTACTCATTCACATCACCTGATTCAATCGCCCGCGGCTCTCCGCTTTCATCAAGGTACTGGAATAATTCCTGACCGGGAATGTCTCTGGTCTGACGGATAACCCGGGCCAGACGCCAGTCGCGAAAACCGATACGGTGCAGTTTGCCCGATTTCCCCCGAAAGCGAAAATTAAGCCGGGCGCCTTGAATATCAACGTGTTCATCGTGAAGTGTGGTGATCCCGTAGGAATCATTGTCCCGGGCATAGGCCCGGTTCCCGACACGGACAAGTGTAACTTCAAGCAGTCTCACCACCAACGCGAGTACTTTTTCCCGGGAAACGCCGTACCTGGACAGGTCAGCGGATACCCGCCGACGGACTTTGGGAAGCGCTTCGGCGAAATCGAGCATGCGGTCATACTTGGCGTGACTCTGGTGCTCGCGCCAGCGCGGGTGATAGAGATACTGCTTCCGGTTCCGGGAGTCGCGTCCTGAAGCCTGCAGATACCCTTCCGGCAAAGGACTGATCCAGACATTCGTCCACGCGGGAGGAACAGCGAGTTTGCGAATACGCGATAGCTCCGCATGGTCGTGTATGTGTTCGCCGTCCGGCCCGTAATAGGCGAATCCGAGTCCACGCCGAATCCGGCGTATACCCGGAAGGCAGTCCTGATAGTACCGCAGTCCCGCCGATCGCGCCGTGTTCCGGGTTTCAGAAGAATAACACCCATTCCATTGATCCGTGGTCATCGTTCGCCCGCATACTTTCAAAGAGCCGCATCGAGAGCATGTGCGTTCAGAATGATACAGCGGCCGCTTCAGGTTCCTGCACACCGGTGACAACGGGGAAGTTGCCACCCGATCGGGTATCGGACATATAGGCAATTTCAGTCCGCAGAAGCGAACCGTACCGATCCGCCATAGCCCGAAATCTCCGGCCGTCCGGAGTTGCATGAAGCGCATCGGCAGCCTCGGTGGCATATCCGAGACGGTAGGCAAGATAGACAACCCGGTAGAAAGGTAGCCGCCCAATAATCTCCCGGTCGCCGGTCAATGCGATATACCGCTCCACCAGAAACTCCCGTTCCTGGAGATCAAGCCTGAATTCGATGAAAGTACCTACCAGATCCCATGCAATATCCTGACGTCCCGGAAAAAAATGATCATTGAAATGATTGGCCCCATCCGTTTTGAGAAAAATTTCCCCGGCCTCGATCCATTCATGCGGAAACATGCGTCCGTCCACCGCGGTTGCATGGTCAGGGTCCACCCACGCGTAGAGAGATTTGAGCCGGTCCAGATGGCTGATCCAGTGCTCCCCCATGCTCTCGAATACGTTTTCCCGCACCATCTCGAAGATTTGTTCAAAAGACGTGGCCGGTCCCGAAGGAAAGACATGCTTCAGAAAAGCCATATAAGACACTGCAGTATCGAGAAATCCTCTTTGCCGCTCCTGACCGCTTAACGGTTTCCCCGGAAGAAAGCGGGTAATCAGGAACCCGTTCTCGAGCCCTACCACCGGAGGAGAAAACCCCGCATCGGCGAGGGTTTCCGCCAAGCGACGGGTTTCCCGGCCATACCGCCCAAGCCCGGCAAATTTGAGCAGACAACCGGAGTATAGGGCATTTCCAACGGATGAAGCTGCCGGACCAATATCTGCTTTCCACCCGAGATGTTTGCGGCAGAATCCATTGTGGGTAAGATATTTTCTTCGCTCGTGCTGTGGAAATACCGCCGGATAATCAAGCGGGTCGGAATAAAAGAGATCCCGCCATTTCCCGGCGGAAAGGTCTACGAACTCACTGGACGAAACACCGAAAAGACGTCCGCTTTCCAGACAAACGGTATCGAAATTTCCGGAATACTTGGGATGCCGGTTCCAGTGCTCGCGGGAGGACGACGAGGCAAACCCCAAATGTTCCGGTTCCCAGCTCGGGAAAATGACAATACGCTCATCGGGATACCCCAGTTCTGATAACTTCCGGGCGGTACACCCGAAGGAAGAACCACTGAGTCCAGGACCTTCGTCAACGACCAGCGCGTAGGCGCCGGACAGTGCAGCCAGGCGATGCTCGAAATCACGGGAAAGCGAAAGATGCCGGTTGAATGGATGGCCGCGGGGCCGGACCGTAAACGAATGCAGCTCGCAGCCGGCGTCTCCGAGTACCGCCCCGACCACAGAGGAAAGACTCGTTCCAATGTTTCTCAACCCGATGCAAACGGCGCGCCTCGCCTCTGTCTCTTGCAGGAAGCGTTCCGCGGCAGCCAGATATGTTTCGGGAAAAAGGCCGTAATAGACGTATCCCTCAGGCATTCCGACCCGAAAGGAACAGGGAAGCGGCCAACTGCCGAGCCGTTCCAGTTCGGCATGGAGTTGGTTGACGATTTCGCCCATGTCACCCTGATTACGGCCTTCCCAACTCCGCCGAAACAGCCGTCCGGCTAAAATCCCCGCGTCGCGGAATAATATTCCGGTGGGGCTGACGCCATCCTCGGTATGGAAAACAGAGTCCATTACGCCGGTCTCGAATTCCCCGAGTTCTATCAGCACCTCAACAATGCAGTGATGCCCGGAATACCCGTTACGTTCGAACTCGCCGAGCGCGGCACAAATCCGGGCAAGGTATTCACAGGGACGGGCCAGAGATTTCTCTTCTCTGTAAATGATCATATCGCCTCTGCACAGGAAATGCTTTCTTGGTATGGACAACCGGATCTCTCCGGAGAAGAGTATGCGTCCGGTACAATGTCCCGGTAAGGAAACCGTCCGAACCAAACTTATAGGGCGGACACATCATGCGGGGGGAATCATCCCGTCCGAATAATTGATTGTGACAATTCGGGGACCCCAGTGATTCACGGTCAGGATTGATACGGAAGCGGGATTGATCTCCAGGCGCAGGAAAAGGTCGAGGGGCATTCCTGCAAAGTGTGCTATCGCCGATTTGATTGGATCGGAGTGACTGACCACCGCGACCGCGCCATCAGGGTGCTCTGCGGCCAGTCGCTCCAGTCCGGCGATCATGCGCCCCTGCACCTCAAGCATCATTTCGCCGTTGGGGATACGAGTCCCGCTCCGGAACGAGTTGAAGCATTCCCATCGCTCTCCGGCCAGTGCGGAAACCACACTGCCGGTCCAGTCTCCAAAGTCTATTTCGTTGAATTCTTCACATACCCGGATATCCATGCCCCGGGGTTCGGCCAGATACGCCGCGGTCTCGACTGCCCGCTCCAGAGGGCTTGCACATATGCGGTCCAGCGAGACGCCTCCCATACATTCCGCCAGCCGGGCGGCTTGCTCACGCCCGCGGCCGTTCAGGTGAATCCCCGGCATCCGCCCCGCTATCGCCCGGTCCACCATATCCGTGTATCCATGCCGCACCAAATAGAACCGAGCCATCCAGTTCTCTCCTTCATGAACATCATCACAAATTCTGCAACGAAGCGAAAAAATGCACAATCTGCTCACAGAGAGAGCCGGGGATTTCCCGTCCCTTCCACCATCACCGCTCCCGACCCTCTCCAATTCCCGGCAGTACCCGCTCCAGGGTCCGGCGTGCCGCCGGTGTTCCGGACAGGCACGCTTTACCCCTACGATTCAAACCAGTGCCATCCTCCGGAATAGTACCACCGTCTGCCGCATTGTGGTGTGCTTCTCGCACGCAGAATTCCGGGATGGACCGTTTTTCATCCGCCAGCCGATCACCTCTGCCGAGAGGAGATATCGCTCGAACGCCAGCTCGGCTGCTGGTATCCGTAGTAATCGTATACCCGGCTGATGAATTGCTGATCAGCGCTGTCAGGCCAGTTGTCCTGGTCGAAGCTCGGAGAATCCTTCAGTCTCTCCTTGGAAACATCCAGGATGAACTGCTTGTTGTCTTCATCAAGCGCAAGCGCCTGCATGGGCACAGCGAAAAGTTTATCCCCCATACCGAGAAAGCCGCCATAGGAGAGAACGGCGTATGAGACACAACCCGAGTCCAGATCAAGCATGAAATCCTTGATGTTGCCCAGGTCCTCGTTCTGCCGATTCACCACCTTGTCACCGCTCAGCGAACTCGCCGACATGGTTCTTTTCATCTTGGTTCCTTGTACTTCCATGGTCTGCCTCCTTTGATTAATAATCGATCTTTCGCTCGAACGATTCCCGCGTGCGGCAGACAGCGGGAATTTTCTGTGAGGGAATACCGGCTGTATTTGTATTCCCGTTCCAAACACACTGACATTCCCACGGGTTACGCTTGTCCACAGAAGAGCGCTGTGGCTGCTCCGGGGTTGAACAGTAAAAAGAAGCAGAGTTCCCTGACGGCTCAACTGTGGGTCTTGTATGCATGCATGGTCCACCATTCTCCCCCCGGATGAACAAAACCAGGAGACAACGGCTGCCCGTGTACACCCATCCCGAAGTTTCGGAACGACAACGCAACGGATACTGTTCGCGCTCCCGAGGGGATCTGCAGCAGTTCTGCACTCATGCGAGAATCATGAGCACCGCACCAATGCGCCGAAATCCGTATCATCCTTACCGCAACAGAGTGCTCCGAACCGCGGCGCCTTACTTCGTACCGCCCTAAATTCACAGCATGTTCATGCGTCTGTACCCTTTTTCATTCCGTCGGGAACATCCCCCAAAAGACCGGCCCAGGGTTTCAAGGCGGGGACGTGCGCCATGATAACGATAATCGCAGCGGTCAGCGGAGTCGCCAGGAGAGCCCCGGCCGCCCCCCACAGCAATCCCCAGGCAACAATTGAAAGCAGCAACACCAGCGGAGAGACAGCCAGAGCTTTTCCCTGCATCAGCGGACCGACATAGTTGCCGATAACCTGTTCGACTGCGGTGAGGCCGAGTATTGTCAGCACCGCTTCGGCAGGCCCGAGCTGAATCAACGCAATCACCGACGGCAGCACCGCGGAAAGGGTGGAACCGATATAGGGGATGAAGTTCAGAAAGAAGGTGAGAATCCCCCACATGACCGCTAAATCAACGCCCAGAATCCAAAGCCACAATCCCGCCGAAGTTCCGGATATGGCACTGACAGCCGCCAGTATCAGGATGAAACGACGCACTTTTTGCGTGATCGAACCAGCCGTCTCCAGCATTTCCGCTTCCCGGCCTTCGGGAAGTGACCTGGCCTTGTCCTTCCATGTACAAACGCCGGCAAGCATCAATATAAATGCAATAACCGTGAGCAGTGTCTGCATCAACAGCACCACGATATCGCCCATGCCGGCCCGAATGAAACCGGTCACCGTTTCTTCCAGATACCCGGGGCGGGATAACTCCCGTGAAACCGGAATTCCTTTGTTTTCGGCCCAACCCACCAGCGTCATCCATTCCGATTGCAGACCCTTGAGATAGGAACGCATCGTATCGCCGGCCAGGCTGAGGCTCAGCCATATCCCACCCGCAAACAGGGCGGCTGTCATCATGAGTGCCATCAAAGCTACGGCAATGCTTACCCACCGTGCCTTTCGGGGAAGTAATCCCTCGATGTATCGTTGCAGGGGCCGCAGCAGTACCGCAAAAAAAAGGGCGAGTACAACAGGAATGATGACGATCCGTGCAGCCCGTAACGCTGCAGTCGCCAGAATCAACACGATTGCTGCCCAGCATGTCTCCAAGAGGATCCGCTTTTGCATTCGTCCCCCAAGAGAGCGTGACATCGGACTCGCTGATACGTACCATACGGGCAACCGGGAAGCAGCTCGGTCAGCCTTTCAGCCCAGCAGCTTCCCGCAGCTTCTTCTCATCTGAAACACCGCTCATCAGCAGCGCCGCAGGACGAAGCGGAGGAACGTGTGCGAAAATCACCATTATGGTTGCTGTCAGAGGAGTCGCGAGCAAAGCGCCGATCACGCCCCATACCCACCCCCAGTAAACCACCGCGACCAGGATCACCAGGGGCGAAACCTGAACCGCATGCCCTTCGACCAGTGGAATAAGATAATTATCATTTATCAAATTGATCAGGATCAGTCCGCCGAGCACCAGCAGGCTCCACAGCGGCCCATGCTGGAGCAAGGCCAGCAGAATGGGTGGAATCGCGGCGATCACCGATCCGATATAGGGGATGAAATTCAGTAGAAATGTCAGAAAGCCCCATACAAACGCGAAATCGATGTCGAGCGCCCAGAGCAGGACCCCGGTCGCCACGCCGGATGTCAGACTGAGCAGGGTATGCATGAGCAGAAACCGACGCAGTTTTCCGGTGACCGCGCCCACAGTGTCCATGGCCGCGCCGGCATTCCGCCCGAAAGCATTCCTGACCTTGTCCCGCCACCTTTCTTCCTCGATGAGCATCAGAACCATCAGGAATAATACCAGTGATATCGTAGCGACAACAGAAACCAGGGTGAGCGTACCGCCACCGATGTAGGAAGCAAGTTCCCGGGCGACCGAATAGAAATCTATACGGGCCGGTTGAAGCGGAATGTTGCGGCTCTGCATCCAGCCCATGCCAGACGACCACACCTCCTGGACCCGTTGCACATACACATCTATTCCCTGGCCTACCAAGGTAACGCTGAACCACAGGCCCCCGGCGATCAAGGCAAACACAGACAGCAACACCAGTAACGCCAGCACCGTCCCCAGCCACTTCAGCTTTCCGGGGACACGCCTCGCGATTCCATCCTGGATTGGGCTCAGGAGAACGGCGAGGAAGAAGCCGATGGTTACCGGCATAACAATGCTTCGCGCGCTTTTCAGCGCCGCGGTGATCAGGATAAACGCGATTACGGCCATGAGACCGGGTATCGCGCCCATTCCCGAGTCATTCAGCCTCTTCTCATCCTCCATACACAATCCTCTCGTTCCGGAGAAGGTCACACCGCCAACGGAGGGTCAATAACCACCCATGCCGGTGCGGCGCCAAGCGGAACACCGCACCTGTTCCGGAGCCCAACTCGCCGCCCGAATCTGATACGGCACACAGGAGCGGCCCCCCTGGATTAACTCCCCGCGGGAATGGGCTCCAGTCCCGGGACGAGTTCCACCTTGAGCCAACCGGACTGACGCTCATCAAAGGCCCGGTATGCGTCCACCGCGGAATCCAGGGAAACAACCCGGGTCAGAATCCTGTTGGGGTCCACCATGTGAGACTCAACCATGTTTACCAGCGTCGGTATGTACTTGCGGTGCGGACAATTTCCCATGTTGATGGTCAAATTTTTGCCAAATGCCTCTCCCATGGGGAAAAACCGCATACTTTGCGGATATACCCCGATGATGGCGAGGGTACCCGCTTTGTCAAGAGCTTCAATTTCCCAGGTGAACGCCTGAGACGGCGCATCACCCGGAGCCCAGTTACCTCCCTGAACATTGGTCTGGGGTGCGATCATCTGCCGTTCCTGCTCGAACTGCCGCTCCAGTTTGTCCGAATCACCCGATGCCGGTCCACGATGTGGCCGCTGCGCGTCCACTCCGACAGCGTCAATGACCCGATCAACTCCAATTCCACCGGTGAGTTCAAGAATCACCTGAACCGGATTCTCCTCTTCAAAGTTGATGATTTCCGCACCCTGGTCCCTGGCTGTTTCCAGACGCGAGGGGATGTGGTCTACAGCAAACACGCGCCCCGCGCCGAAGAGAAACGCACTGGCAACGGCGAATTGACCGACCGGGCCGCACCCGAACACCGCCACAGTGTCTCCCGGCATGATCTCGGCGATATCAGCGCCAAAATAACCGGTTGGGAAAATATCCGAGAGCATGAGCGCCTGATTGTCGGTAACCCCGTCGGGGAGTTTCACCGGACCGACATTGGCGTATGGAATCCGCGCCCGTTCAGCCTGGAGGCCGTGGAAAGCCCCCGATGACTTCGGTCCACCGAAAAAGGCGGTACCGGCGCGCTTCCCGTTGGGATTGGCATTGTCACACTGGGAGTAGTAGCCCGCCCGGCAGTAAGAACAGTATCCGCATGCGATGGATGAAGGAATTACCACCCGGTCTCCCTCGTTCAGATTCCTGACTCCAGGACCGACCTGTTCCACGAGTCCGATCGCCTCGTGACCCATGATGGTACCCGGGACCATTCCCGGTGTGGTACCCCGGACCATGTGGAGATCGGTACCGCAGATCGCGGCGGCGGTGACCCGGACAATGGCGTCGGTTGGAGCTTCTATTTTGGGGTCGGGAACATCATCCAGACGAATATCTCCGATCCCGTGATACACGACTGCTTTCATTTTCGAACCCCTTTCATATCTTGGCGAGGGATAACCGGCGGACCGCTCACAATCTTGTTGCCGGAGTAATGGTGAACAGACCACCCATACGGAGAAACAGTTCGCCAAGCAACCATGCGTCACTATGGTGTAAGTGCATATTGCTGGCCCAAGCGCTCGGATCAGCCGAGCAGGAGGCAAGATTTGCTCTTTATATCAGTCTATATTTATATTATAATGTTTTGCGGCCAATGCCACAATACAAATACACAAATTGCCGATTTACACAGGTGATGACAGTTGCGTTTCAACACTGAAAAAAGCACCCATCCCGGCCGGTCGGGGGAAGAACGGCCTCTCATTCGTACCGGAAGCGGTACGGGCGGGTCACGGCAGGGGGTCCCGCAGTAGAAGCATTGTGTTAAACCAGCGGCACATGGCAATGCTTTTCATTATAATCCATACGCGAAGCGCTTGGGAAAAATGGCAAAGATGGACAGTCTATTATCCCCCAGCTTCACCCTCGGCTCATCTTCAGTCTTGGCAGGAACGCCAGTACGGATTCTTCCGGCTGTTTCGTGCCGCAATGCCCGGGATGAGGGTAATACCGCCTGTCCGCTTTTAATTGTGCGCTAATGGATCAGGTATTCAGTTCCCGAAGGTTCTGAACGAGGATATACGTTCCGGCGAGAAGAATGAGTATGACCAGGATTTCCCGGAAAAACTCGAAAAAAAGGATCAGGAAGGAGACAACAGCCAGAAACACCGTAACCGTATCAATGAGTTTCTGTACTCTGCGATGGAACACTGCTTCCACAACGGTAATCATGATGACGAGCGCGGCCAGCCCCACACCCAGATACTCCCGTGCGAACACAATGAGTCCGACCACTCCCAACATGACCAGCCCTATGCTCACGGCAGACCAGGTTTCCGCTATACGGCTCAGGCAGAGTTCCGATTCGGAAGTTGGGCGGGGAGGATGCCGCAGATGAGAGCCGGGAAGCGGACGATACCCATCCTTGAGCCTGGCGGCATATCTGTTCAGTGCATCGAGGAGTGCTTCATTCGCAGCAAGCTGGGCGCGGATATCGTCCAGTTCGGCCGCAACAGCGGCGATTACCGCCTTGTTCGCCGCATACTCCTCCCGCAGATGTATTTCCCCCCGAAGGGCCTGGCTCTCCGCTCCCCGGGAAAGCAGCACCGCACTTTTCCGTCGAATTGCGTGATGAAGAGCCCTGTTCCGTTCCTCTACTGCATTTCGCCGCGCCAGAATATGATCGAGCATCTCGGGAGGCACTGATTCCTTGTCCAGGCCGACCCATCCCAACGGATCATACCAGGAAGTTCGAATCGACCCATCCCGATTGTACCGGGGACCCGCCGGCGCGTCCTCTCCCGAAATGATATCCCTGGTGTACAAGCCCCACAGGCCGCGATAGTGCATCGCCCACCCCGGGACCGGATCCAGCAGAACCGGCTCATCCCATTCGCGGTGCTGTCCCGGTCCGATGGTAAGACCGTCACCCCGGGCGTAATCAACAAACGGAACTCGCAGGGGATGATGTTCAGCCGGTTTTCTCCACCGTCTGCTTCGCTCCCGCCTGACAAGTCTCCCAACAAATTCTCCGACTCTGTCCACAGACCTGCTTACCGGGGACAATAACGGAAGTTCCAGTTCAGCGAGGTATTCACCTCCCAGAAAATAGCTCGCGTGTGACCCGGCGCCGACATACACGACGGGATGCTCCCCGATGCGTAACAACTCCGGATCATCCCAGCGCCTGCGAAGGTCGTCCCCTTCGAAATCATGGGCGGCATAGGCTGCCCATTCTGGATGCGTCTCACCCGCTTCATCTTCCCACAGATATATACTGATCATCTCCCAATCCGCCTCGTGGTCATTGAGCCCGAAAAAGCCCGACCGCCAATTGTTAAAGGGATAGAAAAACCAGTACTGCAGGATGACCCATCCCCCCTCATGCAATACCCGGCCGTAGTATGGGTGACGAATTGATTCTGCTGGAATCTGGTCGTAAGCCAGCAAAGCGGCGGCGGCGGTATCTCCGGTCACCCTTCCCCGGGTAAGCAGTGTGAGCGAAAAGAGGGTGTCAACGAGGCGGGAAAAATACCCAACCCGGGCCAGCCGTCCGCTTTCGGCTCGAAAGCGGCTCCTCCCGGCGTAAGCCTCACCTCCCCCCCGCAGCCGTAGTTCGGCCAGTTGGGTGATAGTAAGCGGATCCACAAACATGAGAAAATACACGGTGTCGAATCCACCCGCCCGGGGTTCCGCGAGCATATCCAGTGTGAGTTCTCCCCTGGGAACCAGCAGTTCAGCTTCTTCGCCGGGGCGATGCACCCAGAAACTGGATCTTTCGACATATGCTTCGATATCCATGGGAAAGAATGATTCTCCGCGGGTGAAACGGAGAACCGGTTCAAACCGCCGCAACAGGGAGCGCGCCGACTCCGTGTTCATTGCATTACCTTCCGGCAGAAAACCGTCTCCCGTGACCGGAATGTCTCCTGAACCTCGGGATAGTTAAGATATGAAACGATAATAATGCTGAGAACCATAACCGGAAATATGAACACCGGCTTCCCGGTGAAGTACAGCACTATCGAGATGAGCAGAGCTACTCCCTGAGCCGCGGTCGCCATGAGCCAGGCCAGATACCACACGCGGAAAAAACCCAGTGCAGCAAGAAGCGTGGTAAAAGCAAGCAGGGAAAGGAGAACGCTCATGAGTCGCGCATGGTCCCCATGCACCTCCAAACTGTCAAGAAGCCAGATCACCTCGTCCGATGCCTGATAAGCATCCAAGATTACGACAAGGTGCAGTATACCCAGCCCGAGGAAAACAAGCCATTCCATAAGCAGCAGAGCTCCGGTCAGAGTAACCGTGCGGGGCCTTCCGGCCGGTATCTCTTCCATCCGGGAAGATACATGCATTCTGACCTCGTCTTTTCTTGCGAGTGGGGATGTGTCCTGCATCCCGGCCGGTCCCCCCGGCTTAACGCTTTATCGCCACGGTTCAACGAGCAGAACGGTTTTCCCCATTCCATACTCATGTACAATTTCATATGAGACGCATATTTTGCAACTGCCGCCGCCCTGGACAGGTTCTGGATCCCGTATCGGCTGGTTTCAGAACGGTTCCATCGCATGTTTCTTTCCGAAAAGCTGGTTCCAGGTTTACGGTCATTCCTTACAACCGTGCAAACTTTGCATGCATGGGGGAAAGATGAATATATCTGAAGGCAGTGAAAGCCCAAGTGACAGGTCGGCCCGAAACTGTGACATCTCAGAATAACACGCCTTCAAACCGGATACCTGATAATTCACGCAGGTCATGGCACATCCTCGGAAGCAGATGTATACAGGTGTGCGGCTGGCGCTGGGTCCATTTACAGCCGCACACCTTCCGCTCATCAGTAATCGGCTATCCCCGTGACGGGTTCAGCGGGTTCCAACTTCCTGTGGATACTCCGTGGCTATTCTCTCGGCGCCCATGGGACGTTCCGTGTAGTAGGCCCGGGTTCCTTCGTCGAACGGAGAACCGAGTGCGCCACCGACTGCCGCGGCGATACCTCCGAGCAGCATCATGATAAAAGCCCACAGGGCCGCGGTGGCAAGGGCGCCAGCGGCCTGCTCCAGATACTGCTCGGCCTGCTGCGCCACATCTGATGCCGTGCCCTGCGCCTGAGCCAGAGCGCTCTGGTAGGAATTGATCCAGGAATCGACCCTGTCCCGGGCTTCCTCGCGCGAGAGTTCAGTCCGGGCCGCGAGCACATCCACAAACGCTTCTCGGTCTTGTTCGGTTACCTGGTCCGGATTCTGCAGGAGACGCCGCAATGCCTCCGTCACCTCATTCCCGGCAGCAGCCTGATCCCCCTCACCCCGTAGCAGTTGCATGGCCTCCTGGCGAATCTGAGACCATGTCACATCGGCGCTTTCCGCCGCCTGGCCGGTTGCCTGAGCAGCGTAAGGCGCTACCGCTGCAAGCACCTGTCCCGTTCCGGCTATGGTGCTGCGAACCACACCGAAGGTTCCACCGATCAACACACCAAGTGTCGTGGTAAGAAAATAAACCATGATCACCGAGGCGAATCCCCAAGAGATGATGCCATGCACCGCTCCGCTGAACCGGCTTGGTATACCGGAGAGACGGCCGGCGAACCAACCGCCGATAAAGAGCGATATAATGAAGCTGAGCGCCCACCAAATCGCGGCACCCGTGGTTATTCCCGCAAAGGGACTCTGCTCGGTGGTAGGATTGATGGTGCTGAATCCGATCGCCATTCCCAGAAGGGTAAGCGTGATCTGTACAGCGAGAATAACAAAAGTAGCAGCGATAATGGAACCCCAGGAAAGCCGTTTGGCGAATCGAGGAGCATATTCACGAATACTCGCCCGGTTGGGCGGATTATCCTTCATGTTGGCCATGACGTACTCCTTTCATATAACTGATGGAGAGAGAATGCAAAGTTGGCTCTGAAACTATGAGTGACCGCGACGGGACCTTACAACGGCGGTATTCGTGGGAATCAGACCCCACCCGTGGCCACCCGCGACAACACGGTTCCTTTCATCAAATTCCAGTCGCGACTGCAACAATTCCCCCGAGTGCCGCGGCCATCCCCGATACCACGGCAGTTCCAAAAGCCCACCATGCCGCGGTCGCCGCGGTTTTGCGCACCTCTTCCGCCTGATGGAGAGCTTCCCGTTCCGCCTCGCGGAGACGCTGTTCCACTTCGTCCCGCATTTTTTCAGCCCGTGAAATAACATCATCCCGGGCTGATTCAATCCGGACGATAATACGGTCGGCGTCTTCCTCCGAGATGTCGCGCCGCGAAGCAAGAATTGACTTGATGGTGTCCCGGTCGATGGAGCGGAGACGGGTAATCAGCGCGTCCGCCCCGGCCCGGGGATCGTGAAAAAGAAGGATCATGTCGTTTTTGATC
This sequence comes from Candidatus Latescibacterota bacterium, assembly GCA_041690195.1. Lineage (GTDB taxonomy): Bacteria > Latescibacterota > Latescibacteria > Latescibacterales > Latescibacteraceae > JAWLHT01. Next base: position 1,699 of record JAWLHT010000066.1, on the reverse strand, counting down.
GCATCGTAGCTCAGTTCCTCACGGTGGAGGGAATCCAGGTAGGCATGAATTTTTCCGACAGCGCTCTCCCGGGATGACCGCATTGATTCCTGAACTTTGCCCTGGAGTTCATTCGAGACATTGTAAATAGTGTCCACTATTCTTTGCGCCTCTTCTTGAGATATTTCCGGGCGTTGCTCCAGCACCGCCGTAACCGTGGACCGGTCCAGGCTGGCAAGTCTCGCCCGCATGGAATCCACCCCTCCGCGGGGGTCGGTTACGAGCCGTTCCAGGTCCCGCTTGATCCCCTCCGGATTCAGTTGTTCCTTTCCTGTGGCCCGGAGATAATTCTCCACTCGCTCGCGGGACATTTTTGCATCCTCACTTGAAATCCCGGCGATCCGCATGGCGGCATCGACCACCCTCGAAGTCCGGTCCTTCCCCGAACCGGCCTCTTCACGGATTTTTGCAATGGCGCTTTCAACACTCTTCACCGCGGATTGGGCCCGTTCGCGACTCATTCCTTTCTCGGTCTCCAGGTGAGCGGTGATGGTCTCCCGGTCGAGCAGCGGTCCTTCGTGTGAAATGACTGCGGTAATCTCCGCGTCATTGAGCAGTTCCCCAAGTTCACGGCGGATGTTCTGGGGCTGGAAACGGTCAAGGTCAAGTTCCTTGACATAGGAATCAATCGCCTTGCGGATATCATGGGAATCCATACTCCCGAAGATTTCCTTGCGGACTGATTCAGCGATTTTCACCGCGGAATCGGCGGCCCGGTCCTCAGATGATTTACGGAAAGCCGCAGTGGCCGTTTCATACGTGCTCTTAAACCCGGCCCGGGCGACGTCGATAACCGATCCCACCATCGAAGTCAGCGCGGTGGCCTCCAGGACCATCATGAAGACATAAAAGAAGCCCCAGACGGCAAGCCCGATGATAGCACCGACGAGATAGCTGGCCGTAAGACTCAGTTCCACTGCCAGCCAACTGGCGAAAAACAACGATATACTCGCTGTGACCATCGACCAGATCCCAAACATGTTGCTGAAAGAGCGCACAGTTCTGACAACACCCCGTCCCTTGTGCTCCTCTTCCCGAGAGGAATCAGGGACTCTCGACTCCCGGATCGGGCCAGCCGCGCTGATTCCAGCCGCGACCGAGAGATTGGTGAAAACGAGCTGGAATGCGACCGAGAGCGCCAACCCGGTAACCAATGCGGCAAAAAAGTGGAAGCCCGAAACGAGAATAGCCGCGGGCGCCGTAGCGAACGGCACCACTTCCTGTGCGCGAGCGGAGACCGGCATCAGCGAGGTTATCAACAGAAAAAGTATTCGCCTCATCGATCATCTCCTTGTGTAGATTATGGATAGATATGCTGACCGCCTGTAGGCTACCTCGTGCGCCATATCCATGCTGCTGGCGGCAGGGAAATCTCAGGTATTCCGTACCACCCATTTCCCTCAGACACGGAGAGCCACGGTCGGTGATGTATGCGCTGCGGATGCTACATAATTCCAAGCAGCAGCAGAATGATCAGGATGATCAGCAGCACACCGAATATACCGCTGGGATAATACCCCCATCCACGGCTGTACGGCCAGGCGGGAAGCGCAAGAAACAGCAGGAACAGGATAACCAGAAGCAGAACCAGTCCCGGCATGACATACTCCTTTCAGAACATATTGATTTCAAAGATTACACGACAGGGCGATACTCGGAA
>JAWLHT010000065.1:0-19536 GCA_041690195.1 Candidatus Latescibacterota bacterium | reverse complement strand
TCTACCCCCAGCGAGGCGAGAAAGCCCGTCTTCTGCGCATGACCGGACTAAACGCCGAAACCATAATGAAGAAAACGGTTGAGACCAGGGACCGCTACAAGGAAACCATTCCCAGCACCCTGCTCGCACTCATGCGCGACCTGCACCTGAACAAGCCGCCGCGGACCATCGCCTGTATAGACATCTCCCATTTCCAGGGAAGTGACACGGTCGCCTCTCTTGTGTTCTTCCGCGATGCCAAACCGGAGAAGAAGGAATACCGCCATTTCCGAATCGAGACAGTTGCCGGGGTGGACGATTTCGCCAGCATGCGGGAGGTCGTACAACGATACTTCACGCGGCGGATAAACGAAGGGAAGGAACTCCCCGATCTGCTCCTGGTGGACGGCGGCAAGGGGCAGCTCTCCAGCGCCCGTGCCATGCTGCAGCATATCGGGCTTGGTTCCCAGGAAGCCGCGGGGCTGGCCAAACGACTGGAGGAAGTATTCCTGCCCGGAGCATCCGAGGCACAGAACATCCCCAAGACGTCTTCTTCCATACATCTGCTCCAGCGTATACGGGACGAGGCGCACCGGTTTGCGGTCACCTACCACCGCAAACTCCGGGAGAAGCGAACCCTGACCTCATCCCTCACGGAAATCAAAGGGGTCGGCCCCAAAATGGCCGGAGATCTGATTCGCCATTTCGGTTCTGTAGCAGCGCTTCGGGAGGCGAGCATGGAGGACATTTCCCGTGTACCCGGCATGGGAGAGAAACGCGCCCGTATGATATTCAGGTCGCTCCATGAAAACTTCCCCGGAAACCATGAAGGAGAACCGGTGGCGCAACCCGGTGAAAAAGCGTAGGTTCGACCGGGAGGCTCGAAAAATGCGTTGACTTTTCGGAGGAAAAGGTTATATTTCGGTTCTGAAACAAGACGTTTCGGCGCCATAGCCAAGTGGTAAGGCAGAGGTCTGCAAAACCTCCATCTCCGGTTCAAATCCGGATGGCGCCTCCAGATAAAAAAATGCACATCTTCAGGGATGTGCATTTTTTTATTACGGTGCTGACGGCATTATTGCTGCTTCACCGTGTATCCGGTGAGTTCGGATCGGAAGCGACGGCCCGCCGGCTCGGTCTGCTCTGTCAGGACCTCTCCCACTCCCCGGGCGTACCAGGAGTAGGTCACATCCAATTCCCGTCCGGACTCGTCGATGGTCACCCCGCGCACTTTCAGACAGTTCCGGAAGACCCCGGCCGCGACACGGACCGTCTCACCCGTTGCCTCGACCGTGCTGCGGGAGGTGACACTAACGCCCGGCGCGATATCTATCTTCGTTTCCCAGATTGTTCCCCTGCCGGTGACATCACGCGGCATCAGGGCGACCGGCGGAGTCAGGTTCACCGACGCCTGTTCCCGGTTGGGTCCACCGCTCATGGCCGTCAGATATGTCCCGCCCCGAGTCTCCCGGTTGAGCCAGATATAGGATACGCCTCCCGCGCCGTCGTCAAGACGCACCCTTGCCTCGCCGTTCCCTTGCCCGATGGAATATGCGTCGACCGTCCTGGTGATAACTTCCGGCGCGACGCCTTTACCCGCTCCCGTGGTCCGGGAGTACACCCAGGAATATCCCTCCCGGAGGGGGTAATAATCCGCTCCGCTTTCCGCAAGGGGAGTGGACACGTGGAGAATCAACACGGCGGACAGGATGGCAAGAAATTTCATCATCGGGTACTCCTTTGGAAAACTTCGGCATTACGCAACATAAACGCGTTTCCCGCAAACCTCGGAGAATGGCGCACAGGAATCGGCTCCCCCACTGAGTAACAAACACCCCGGCAGCCAGTCGCCGTCGCCATGGAGAGAGCTCATTCTTCGCCTGCGGCAACAAGATACATTTCACCCGCCCCTTCTCCAAGCCATTTTCCCGGCGGCGGTCTCCTCCCGTGCGGTTTCCTCCAGACGTTTATCCCGCGAAAGCGTTCCCGCTTGGCCGGTGAAACTTTTTTTCCCGTTCGCTCCCGTCTTCCCTGAATGTACGGAAGGTGCACACCGGCTCGGACACCCGGCTTTTTCTTCCCATCCGGACACACATTGTATTTCGCTGTTGCTTTTCCCTTTGCACGCAGTATACTTTCCCAGTATGAATGCTGAACATCTTCCATCCCCCTCAACAGGAGAAATCATGGGACTTTTATCACGGAGAAGCATGCTCAAAACCGGCGCATTGCTCGCCGGAGGACTGAGCGCCGGGTCCGTACCGGCGGTCCGCGCGGCCGACCAAGAACCGGTATCATCCCGACGGAGTTTCTGCGATGACTATTTCGACGGGGCCATGAAAATCCTCGAGGGACTCCGCGATAGCCAGGTTCCGGTAATCGAGCGGGAAATGCGCACGGCTTATGACCGGAGCAGAAAGGGCGGTACGGTATACTCCCAGATCACCGCGGGGCATTTCCCCACCGATGAAACCGCACTCACCCGCACCGGCCAGCCCGGCGTGTTCGCTTTCCTGGAGCGTAACGCCAAAGAAGACGCCTATGGAAAGCTCAAATCCAACGATGTCATTCTGACCAATGTCATCAACACCGGAAACATCGTCGCCATGCGACAGGGCGTTCGGGTGATCGGTGTGACCGTGAACTATTATCCTTTTTCCCAGACTCCGCCGGAAGAGGGATACCAGATCGAGTTCGAGGGTAAGCTGATCAAGATGGAAGATGCCGCCTCGGTCATGGTCGACAGCCAGACTCCCTGGTACAACGGTCTGGTCCGGACATCCAAAAATCCGGATTTTGCGGTCATTCCGGGGGGCGGCATCGCCCAGGCCGCGGTGTACTGGATGGCAGCCGCGGAAATGGCCGGCCTGAAGGCGTCCAAAGGCAAGGATACGGGTGGTTGGGCCCGCGCGTACATCGACACCTGCATTGACCGTGCCCTGATGACGCGACAGGACCGTCACAAGTTTGCCTCCGCCGGGAAATATCTCGCCGACTTGGTTATCCGGGGCGCGAAATGGTGGGTCGCCGGTGAACCGGCGCTGGTATCCGACGCCTGTGGAGTTGCCACCGGTCCGATGGTTACCCGGCGTTTTCAGGCAACCCAGGTGAAGAGAGGCGATATCGTCCTCATCGGCTCCTATTCCTCCAACAACGACAGCGAAATCACCCTGGCGCGGGAATGCCGCCGCAAAGGGGCCCATGTCGTCGCAATCTGCCCCTTCTCCACCGATTTCGACGCCTCTGGCCCGCGGCTATACAAAGAAGTGGATGTCGCTTTCAGCAGCTACTCCCCCGATAGCTGGGGAGTTGTCCCGGTGAAAAAGCTCGACCGCCGGATATGCCCCACCACCGGTGTTATCGGAGACCTTGTACTCTGGCTGCTCGTATCGGAGTGGACTGATGTCATGGCGAGCCGTGACCTGTTCCCTTACTTCTGGAAAGGGATTTTCATGAAGAACGGTACGGAGTACAACAACTCCATCCGTCCGCGCTTCGAAGCACGGGGCTGGTAAACGGGTCAGCCAAAGTGGAGATATCCCGCGATTGGAACAGGGAGATGTCCCGGGGATGCAGTATCGTGCTGCCCGAGTGTTTCCACCTTCACCACATTGGCATTGAACTGGCGAGAAGCAGGACCCTGGCGCCGTACATTGGAAGCATGAGCGGTACCGGGGCCTGAATGTCATTGTCGTAAAGATAAGAGAAAACCGCAGGCACGCATGAATACCAAAGGTAGTCAATGGAGACGTTGGCCGGTAACTCACCCCCTGGCCCCCTCTCTCCAGAGAGAGGGGGAATTGAGCCACCGGAAGCACTGAGATGGCCGATAACGAGTCATCCCCTCTCTTGCGAGAGAGGGGAACGAGGGGTGAGTTATATTTCAAGACACCCGTCCACTAATAATCGCTTATCTTTACGACAATGGGCCTGAATGTCCCCCCGGGAATACACAAGACTGCGAGGCTGTCATGGCAATGAATAGAAGATCGTTTCTGAAATCATCCGCACTCGGTGCGATGGGGCTGGCCCTTCCCGCACGAGTGTTCGGCGCTCCCACCGGAGTTTCCGGACGATTCGGGTTGCACCCCTTTGTCGAGAATCATCCCGAGGCAGTGTTTATCATGCGGACAGATGTACCGCACAAGCTCGACGAAGCGGCAAAACGCGAAGCGGGAAAGGCGTTCGGGCGAAGCGTCTTCGTGCGCTGTCGCGAAGGCGGCATTCCCCCCGGAACATCCATTCCGGTGAAGCTGAATCTGAAAACCACCGATGCTGGCAAGTACCCTCTTGAACATATTCTCGGGACCATTACCGACCCCTTCTTCGCGGAGGGCATGTTCGAGAGCATGCTGCTGACCGGTGTTTCAGGACGCAATATTTACCTTCGCGAAAACGACCGCGGCGACTCCTTCGGTACATACGGTGTCCTTGACATGGTACAGCGGACCGGCATAGACTTCCGCACCGATATCGCTGGTGAGATTGACAAACCGCTCCGCGCCGGAGAGCATTTCTCCTGGACCGATGTACCCAACGGTCAATGGTTCAAAAAAATACCCCAGCTCGAGCCCGTTAACGGGCCGAACACCTGGCTCCTGAACGTTTCCAAATTCAAAACCCACGGCATGGGAGTCACCCTTTGCTGTAAAAATCTCCAGGGAATTATCACCCGGCCGTTCACCCGTCTCTGCGGACCGGCCGACAGCGACCTGGGCATATCAACGGAGTACCGTCACCAAGACGCAGTAGAGCGCACGAGAGCGGCATACGAGCGCCACGTGCGGGAAAACCGCATTCCCCGTTGGGACCGTCCCGGCCCGAACGGAGGAATCTGGCAGGAGGCATGGGCTACGCGGACCCTCGATCACCTGTCGGTCACCCGGCCAGGCCTGAATGTCATCGAAGGCATATATGGACGGGACGGCGATTGCGGCAATAACGGCCCCCATGCACCGCTTTCAAAAGCCGGCTCCCTTCCGGGAGTCACCGCGAGAGATTACCTTTCCAACATCATCATTTTCGGAAAGGACCCATTCCGCACCGACATTATCGGACACTGGCTTGCCGGGCACGAGCCGGGCAATTTCGGCTTCTTCCATCTCGCCATGGAACGCAAGCTTTCTGATGTTCTCGATCCCCGGAGCATTCCGGTCTATTTCTGGGATCAGGGTACCGCGGTGCTCACGCCCCTGGAGGAAATACCCCGCACGCAACTTCTGACGTATTACCTCCAGCGGGATTATGCCGGGGGCAACGAGCCGAAGTATCATATCTGCGATGAGCCCTTCGATTATTCTTCGGCGCCCGGAGTCCGGAGCATACCGGTCCCGGCCGAGCCGGGGGCAGCCGTTCTCGACCGGAGCATGGTCACCCTGGCCAACCCGTATCTCCCCATCGAGTACCGAGTCCCCCGTCGTGGTCATGCCCACCTGGAAATCCGGAACAGCAGCGGCAAAGTCATCGCCGTTCCTGTCGAGGGAATGCGTAACAGCGGCGTACACCTCGCATCCTGGGACACCCGAAAACACCCCCGGGGAAAATACACGTTCCTGTTTCAGGCGGAAGGGCGGGAAACCCGGGGTACCATCCGTCTCGAAAAACAGTGATCCGAAGACCGATGCGTTTCCTCGCGGGGCTGAAACCTGTCCGGGGTTTCAGCCCCGCTTTGTTGCTCTCGATAGACGTATTGGCCAATCCGGTTGTCTGCATGCCATATCAGGCACAATGAAAACTGCATGCCCCGGATATCCACCGGATAAATTCAGGAGGACAGCGGCTGGATTCTTCGCTTTTTTCACCGAAAAAAAACTTGCCAACGTTCTCTCCTTATGCAAAAAAGTGCTTAAAGGCAAAATACAGCGGACGCCTATACCGATGCTATCCATTGTTTATCAATCAATTATCCACATATCACCGGGATTTTCGTGTGACGTGTAAGCTTTTCCGTGTTTTTACGAATTATTTGCTTGACATATTAATCATCTACACTGATATTGCGGCGTAGTTAGTTATATATATTACTCTTGGGTTCACGCCGCCCAATGTGTTCCAGGAGAAATACTCGCCGATTCTCTCGACAGCAACGCTTTCTGCCGGGTAGTACCGGTATTCTGCGCGTGTCAGGGGTTCGGCAGGCAGTACGAGGACCATCTTCCCCCAAGGATGCAACTCGCGATACTACATCTCCCGTAGAGGTCGGATGATATGGACGGACCTCCGAAAGGAAATCTCCAGGGCATAATACGAAAACGCGATCAATACATAAAGAAAGCCGGGGGGCAACCCCTTCCCAAGCGGAGATACGGTATATCGGCAGGTTTGGATAAGCCATTCTTTAGAGATCGAAAGCGTTTTCGTATAATACTCCAGTTGCGTGAAATTCCCTGACATTCAGACATAATTACACTCGACGCGGTGCAAAATGACCGTGGAGGAGCGGCGGAATAGTGTCGTTTTTATGGATAAGAGGAACGGCCTATAAGCCCCGGGGATATCTTCACCGGTATTCTTCCATCGGCAGATTCAAGGGTCGGAAGTCATAAATAGCGGAATGGGGGGTTTTTCCCGACGGCGAACCTTATTCACCTCCGTCACGAACCGGAAAGTCAGCAAGTGGACGGTATTCACGCGCGAGAGGGATTGCCATGAACTGCCCAAGTGAGGTTATTGAGATTCAATGCGCCGAATGCGGGTATCGGTTCTTCCACACCTGGACTCCTACCGATACGATTTTTCCCCTGCTTTGTCCCGAGTGCGGTTCACGGGGGATTCGTCCCATTGTCCAAGAACAACCGGTTCCGGACGAATAGCGGTATGTCTTTCACCGGGCGCTCGGCGCATAGCTGACCAACTGATTCATACTCCCATGAACCGGCGCATACCCGTATGCAAAGCCTGCATGGTCCCGCCTCTCGCGAGAGCGAGGCTTCAGCTTTGTACAGCAGGGGTGAGAATGGTAAAGGGTTACGATCTTCCGGCCAAGAGCTTCACATTTGCGAAACCGCTATTGAAAAAAGCCACATGACCGCTTCCGGTCCGGGGAGAGCAGGCGACGGCGTTCCAGCCCTCCTCTCCCGAACAGACTCCACCCCTCCGCAAGATCAGAAAACAATCTGACGTATCCCCCACGCAATTCACCTCTCCCGGTAAACCCAGCGCCGTTCAGGCCCATCGAAAACGATATACGGCATGGATCCCCAGCGGAAGCGCCCTGAACCGCAGCCAGCCGTCGGACCATGTAAAGTCTACCCGTGTTCCTTCCGGGATGAGCTCCACATCGGATGGACGTCCGTTCAGCCGAAGCCGGACCGTGATGCCATGCACCTCGGGAATGCTCTGCACCTGGGGTGTTCCGGTGTCACGCTTGTCGGCGGAATAGTTGACCAGGTGAACGAACCGCTCGTTTCCGCGCTCGGTATAGAATGCCTCCACGGCAACCGGGGTGTTTTCCAGGACCAAGAGACGCGAACCTTCCGGATAGGCAAGCCCCAGCATCCAGTCCGCCAGTTTCCGCATGTTGGGAGTCCCCTTGCGGTAGTACCCGCCGAACAGGTCAGCGGCGCAGTATACAACTATTCCCTGGCCGTACGAGTTCACCGTAACTCCGGGACCGCAGGGCGATTCATCCGGAGGACCGGCTTTCGCTCCCCGGTATGGCGGTACCAGATCTGCCGTTTTTCTGGCGGTGGTCAGCTTCACCAGGGTGTAGCCTCCACCCGCTTCGACATCCATGAGCGGTACGCCGTACCTCCCCATGTCCGGAGTGGCCCGGATAAAGCAGTTTCCGGCGTCTGGAACGCTGGCGATGAATTTCACCCCCAGCAGATCCGCTATCGAAAAGTCGTCGAGACTACTGTTCTCCAGGTCCCGGGTTCCCGTTTCGTGGGTGACCAGGAGCGCTCCCCCATCCCGCACAAACGTTCGAATTCCGGCCGCTTCGCGTTCGCTCAGAATCCTCTGGTCGGAAAGAATGAGCGCCCGGTACTCCCCAAGTGAATCAAGGCACACCTGACTGTTGATGATCCCAAGTTCGACATGGAGTTCGGTCAGCGCCTTGTGCGCTCCGGCTACAGAGTGATACGGGGGAGTGTAATTCCAGCTCGGCTTGGGCCGGAGAGGAGATTTCGACCAGATGGAATCGGCGGAATGCAGCACCGCCACCTCCCGTACCGGCTTCGATCCGGCCAGCATCGGCTCCAGACGCTGGAACCGGCGATTCACACCTCCGAACGCATCGTACACCGCCGGGTCGGGATTCCCCGAAGGATAGGGAATATCCGATAGATAGTTGCCGCCGCAACCGGAAAGCAGAATGGCGCATTCCTGCTGGAATGCTTCCGGTTCCCGGAGGTTGTATTCTCCCCAGTTGTTCCCCCGGGTGTTCATGAGGCTGAACGGAACGTCCGGCAGGGTATTCAGATACCGGGCTTCCAGTGAAAAGTTATAGGAGAAGTTTCCCACGTTTGGTGTCGGAGTATCCCAGGTCAGGTGTGGAATGAAGGCGGGAGGAGTAACCGGATAGGTGAACATCCAGGAATAATTGAAAATGATGGCCGCATCGGGCTTCACCCCTGATATTTCACGGTACACGTGCTCCATGAGCCGCTCCATGCGGTGATTCGACCATTTTCTGTAGGCAAATGCATTCCGGTCGGAATCCGAGCGAGGAATTTCTCCGCCGACCTCCTGCCCATACAATTCCCGGCAGCAGGGACAGTAACAGTTCCACTCCAAATATTGCTGCACCACAATATCAATGAAAAAACCGTCCACGTCATACCTGGCAAGGATTTCCTTCATCTGGGGAATGGCGACCCGGTCTACATAAGGCGAGTTGTAGCACATGATTGCGACATCATTCTTTTTAATGTTTTCCGGCGCCCAGGCGGCGGGGTCATTATGATTCACCCACTCGGGGTGGTCGCGATGCAGGTTGCGCTCTGTCATCATCATGAAGTACACGATGCGGCGGACACCTCGCTTTTTCAGCGCGGCGGTCATTTCACCGGTGAAATCCGCCCGGCAGGTGGGATGCACGATACCGATTCCGGTGGGGTAATAGGAATATCCGCCCCAACATTTGGCGAAGTAGCTTACCATCTGGAAGCCGGCATCAGCGTACATACGCGCGGCCCGCTCTGCATCGAAATCACGGTAAATTTCTTCGAAACCGGCGAAATGGGAATCCAGATGCAGCATGCGGCTGGTATTCCGGAACCAGGGACATTCCCGTCCCGTTCCGGCGGGTTCTCCCGTGACCGTCGGGACGCCCGCAACCAGGGCGCTCCCGGCCGCTCCGGCGCTCCGCAGAAACGCACGCCGGGAAGTTGAGAGAGTATTCATGGCGCTCACCTCCTTGCTCATAAGCAAAACCCCGGATACCGTGGCGCGCGCGTAAAAAACCTGCACTGCGCGCGGATAATGCAATCATGTTCCTGAAAATTCCCAAGATGAAGAGAATTACCGACGTCCATTCACCCGGAATGCAGTCGTATGCATCACGTTTTACAGCTATCGGCTTGATTCAGTCTGGTATTCCGAGTCGTAACGGCTTTCGTTCCGCCCCATGGTAAACCGCCGAACCATATTCCAGCATAAAAGAGAACCGCCGCATCACCCCGGTCCGGGGTGAACGACGGTTTCTGAAGAGACGATGTATTGCCGCACGAAACGCTGACCCGACGCGCGAAGTCCCGTTCCCTTGACCCAAATCTGTTCAACCCTGCAGGACCAACCGCTTCGGATTACTATTTGAGCAGCACCATTTTGCGGGTTTCGGAGTATCCTCCGCACCGGAAACGGCAGAAGTATGCACCGGACGCCTTGTTCCGGGAGTCGAACACCGCCATGTGCGCTCCGGCGGAACGATATCCATCCACGAGCACATCCACCATCTGGCCAGCGGAATTGTATACCTCCAGACGGACATTCCCCCCTTTGGGCAGTGTATATTCGATGGTGGTACTCGGATTGAAGGGATTGGGACGATTCTGGTGCAGGAGGAAGCTCCGGGGGGCATCTCCACCGGGACTCTGCACGCTCAGAGGCACCTGGCTGTAATCGTAGGGCTCATCGCAGAGGTGATAAATCTGCTCTGTCTGGCCGTTATAGTTCCGGGTCAGGTAGTATGTGAGCAATGGAGTCCGCGGCAGTTCATCAAGTTGGACGAGGGTGGCCGTTCCGTTTTCCTCCCACAGGTACACCGGAATTTTCCGCGGATCCAGAGCGTTGGACATACCCCGGTCGATTGCGCAGTGGAAAAGGCCGAAATTGCCGGGCTCATGCCCTCCCAGCCAGTGCCCGATGATATCGGTCCGGAAGATGTCCTTGCCGAAAATGACGATATTGCTCATAAAATCCCAGGCTTTGCCGGTCGTGCTCTGACCGTACGCGTTGAACTCATGCGCCTGGTCCTGAGGATTGGGGCCGTATACCAGATTCCCGTTGCCGTCGCGTCCGTAGATACCCTCGATAATATGCAGGCCGCAGGGAGTGACCGAGATGTTGTCCAGCGTACGGGTAACCCAGGTTTCCATTCCCAGCCCGGAGTTGAAATTTTTCCCGGAACGATCCCAGCGCGGAACCGAGCCGGAGGCGAGGTGACGCTCGTAATTCGCCTGGATATCCGTGTAGGCGGAAAACTGGCGGTCGTTGGCATTGATACTCATAGCCGCGCCCCAGTCCGCACAGAATTGCTGGTAAGGATTGGCCACCGATCCCTGGAGATTCTTGCAGCAGAGGGTGAGCCCCATGCCGTGGGCTTTGAATTTGGAAATATTGAGCATCCAGGTATTCGGAGTGTTGAGCGGCTCGAGGTAGGGAATCCGTTTGTAGAAGACGCCTCCCGGAACATCGACCCAATTGAAATCACGCCCCTCCTGGAGTGTGGTGACCGCTTTGCCAATATCGGTCCGCAATGAAGCGCCTACCCGCCGGACCATATCCACATAGCCCATGTCGTCGAAAAACTGCGGCTGGGTTACTTCGCGCATGTGGATCTGGCTTCCCGCGATGCCGAGTTCTTTCATGCCCTCGAAGGTTCCTTCCACAAAATACGGGTCGGCGACATGGCCGATGATTGTCTCCAGGGTATTTTTGGTGGGATCGCCGGTTTTGATGTTTGGTTTGACCGCGATCGCGGTGTTCAGTGGAATGCCGCCATCCTCCCGGGGAACGAACACACTCCGCCCGAAGGCCAGCCCGGCCTGGAGTTTCGCTTCTGTGTTCATTTTCTGGTCCACATCCGTGCGCATGATAAACACCGCTTCCGGATGGTTCTCGATGAACTGGTGCAGACCGAAATATCCCGTGCTCTGGGTACGGGCGGCGAGCGAACGGACCGGTCCCACAGCCATGGAACCGCCCGCGGCGGCCATAAGTTTCAGAGCTTCCCTTCGGGACCTCACGGTTTCTCCCTTCGGCATCATACTGCCATGAAAATGGAAACAGAATAACCGGAGTCAGGAAGAACAGGGTAACAAAGGAAGAACATCGCTGCACCATATCAGCGAAATTCCGGAAAAACCGGCGAAAAGAGCAGTCACCCCGCCCCGAAAATCCATTGTTAACCCTCCCCCGCCGCGGCTCAGTTCGTTCTTTCTTCTGTCCTCTTGCGGCTCGGCTTTCTCTCACCGGCCACCCGTTATGGGATGCGGCCCGAGTCAGCCATCTTTGCATATGTGCTTCTTCATCGCTTTTTTTCGCGGAAGCCGAAGCCATTTCCAGCTCCGGCTTCCGCGCCACCTGATACTATTTCAACAGCACCATCTTCCGGGTGAGTGTGTAATCGCCGCTCCGGAACCGGTAAAAATAAGTTCCGGAGGCCTTGCCCGCGGCGTTGAATACCGCCATGTGCGTACCGGCGGGACGATATCCGTCCACGAGCACGCTCACAAGCTGGCCGGTCGCATTGTACACTTCCAGCCTGACACTCCCGCCCCTCGGGAGAGTGTACTCAATGGAAGTATTCGGGTTGAAGGGATTGGGATGATTCTGGTGCAGGACGAAAGCACGGGGCCCTGTTTTCTCTTCAACGCCCAGCGGAGACTCGGATGGATACTCGCAGGGCTCGTTGGCCAAGTGCCAGAACGGTTCGGTCTGGCCGCTGTAGCTTCGCTGGAGATAATACGTTTTCAGCGGAGTGCGCGCAAAGGAGTCAAGCGGAGTGAGCGTCGCGGTGCCGTCACCCTTCCACTCGTACACGGGAATGTTCATGGGATTGTAGGTCCGGGACAGTCCCCGGTCCTTCGCCAGATGGAAGAGACCAAAGTTACCCGGCTCGTGCCCGGCGAGCCAGTGCCCCACAATGTCCACATGATACGCGTTCCGGCCGAAAATGATGTAGTTCATCGGATAATTCCAGGGATCGCCTGTCTTGTTGTTGTCATCGCCGGGGGGATTGGGACCCCGCGAAAAGTCGCCGTCCCGCCCGAAAATTCCCTCGATGACATGGAGCCCCACCCGATCCTTGAGCGCGGCGTTGTTGTCAGTATTGCGGGAGGCCCAGGTTTCCATTCCGAGCCCGCAGTTCCAATCTGAACCGGGGCGATCCCACCGGGGAACGCCGTCCGCCTTGTGACGATCGAAATTTGCTTTTATGTCGGTCTGGAATGTTGGGTTCCGGTGGGCGGACTGAATCCCGAGCGTGCTCGTGGGACCGGCGCAGTGCTGCTGGTAAGGCTTGGCGAGAGTTCCCTGAAGATTTTTGGCGCAAAGGGTCACTCCCATGCCGTGGGTCTTGAGTTTGGCAATATTCAGCAGCCAGGTGTCGGGAGCGTTAACCGGCCAGAGATGGGGCATTTTCCGATAAAACAACCCGTCGGGAGTATCCGTCCAGACCAGGTCGTTTTCGCTGATCGTGCCGACCGAAGCGCCCAGATACCGCAGGTCCACTCCGGTACGCTGGGACATCTCGGCATACCCGAGTGTGTAGCCGTTTGCCGTGCCATTCACTTCGCGGAGGAAAATCTGCTCCGGGGAAAGTCCCAGTTCCTTCAGTCCCCCGATAACTCCCTCCGTGAAATAGACATCGGTGCCGACAAAGTGGGAATCCACAATTGCCGGTTTGGCAAGCGCAAGGTTGGGGTCAACCCGGATATTGGGCTTTATGGGTACGAGGTGGGTAAGCGGAACACCGTCTTCGCGGGGTACAATCACGGAACGGGCGAAGTCAAGCCCGGCCTGCGCTCTGGCCCCGGTGTCTGATTCCGACTCAATCTGCGTACGCAAAATGAAAACGGAGTCTGGATGGTTGTCAACAAAGGGGTGCGCCCCGAAATACCCGGTGGACTGATACCGAGACCCCAAAACGCGCACCGGGTTGAGTGTCGCCGCTCCACCCGCCGCGGCCATCATCCGAATGAATGATCTGCGATTCACCATGATTTCCTGCCTTTTCTTCTGTCTTGCACAGTGACACCTTTGCAAAAACATCCCGCTCCGGTCCAGGTGTCCATTTTTCCCGGGGGGAATACAAATCGGCGTGTGTAATAACACCGTCCCTGAAAAAATCTATTTCACCAGAAGCATTTTACGAACGCCTTCCCGTTTTCCGGCACGAAGCCGGATGATATAAGTTCCCGAAGACGACGGACGACCGGACTCGTCTTTACCGTCCCACACCACCATGTGGTCGCCTGCTGCATGATACCCGTCCGCCAGTTTGCGAACCTGTTGATTCGCCGCGTTGAACACTTCGAGTGTCGCTGTTCCGGAACGGTAGAGGGTATACTCGATGACCGTGGACGGATTGAAGGGATTGGGATAATTCCCCCGGATTTCCAGAACCGCAGGGACTTCCCTCGCTGCTTCTCCGGTCGCCGTCAGCTTTCGGACTGGTTCATCGGAAAAGAGGAGCTCCCCGAAGTCATCGGGACGGTGGAAACTCGGTGTCGCGGTATTGGAAGGACTCCACTGACTGTACTGAGGATTGGTATGTCCTCCGCACCGGTTCAGTCCGGCTCTCCACCTGTCTCCGGGAGCAGGAACCTTTCCGCCGGCTATCTCCGGGTAGTCGGAAAAGCGGATAGCCACCTCCAGGGTCCAGAAAGAATCTGTATCCGAATCCCTATTGACCGTACCCTGGATACGCTGGCTGATATGCGGCACCATGATAACCGGACGGGGCGATGACCCGTTCTTCCAGACACTCAGGAGGTTTCCGATGCAGTTGATCTCGAACTGGTAATAGGAATTCTGTGTGTCCGGGCTGGGATTCCAGAACAACTCCACGGTATCGTCGTTGTACGTTGCCGAGTTAGTGTCGTAGTGGTCCGCCCAGATATGGCTGTCCCGGCATACAAAGGCAAGGTACAGAAAGGTGTCGTCCCAGAGCATTTTCGCCTCGGTCTGCTCCTGCTCTCCGGCAGTCCACCAGGGGAAAACGAAATCACCGAAGGAGGATGCCGAGGTCCAGTCCTCCTCATCGAGAATACCATCCAGAACCACCCGTTCCGTCGCTCGCTTCACCGTGTATGCGGGGAGTCCCTCGACGGGAAATGCTCCCCATGCTGCAAATACCGCGATCAACGCGCCCGTTACCAGTTTTGTTCGATTATTCATGCCTCGCTCCAGTACCGCTCGAGTCCGGTCGTCCGTTGCAACCGCTCCAGGATGTTAGTGCGTTCCGAGTTCAATCAGCTTCCATATTCCATAGTATCACACAGTATAGACACAAAAGCAACAGAATATTGTGGTACAATTAGTTGCCTCAAGTCCTATAAAGCAGGGGAATACACTTCTCAAGAGAGTACACCGGTACAGGTGCTGCCGACATGCCTCCTCCGGTAAACGCCATGGGGAACCCATTTATGGAATACACAGGAAAATTCCGGTTTTTTTTGAAATTATCCTTCCACGGGTCTCGTCATATTGAAAGAACAGATCATGGACAATTCACCGAAAACAGGGAGGCTGGACTTGAAAAAAGTATTCGTCTGGATAGTAATACTCGCGGTTACCGGAGCGGGAGCATTTTTTTTCCTGCGGGCCAGGAGCGCGAAAGCGAAGGTGCAGTATACAGAAATATCTGTTATTCGCGGCGATCTGACAGAAAAAGCATTGGCCGTGGGAACCATTGCTCCGGACCACGAGATCATCATCAAGTCGCAGGTTTCGGGAATCGTGGAGAAGGTGTTCCACGAGGTCGGCGAGCAGATCAGACGGGGAGAGCCGCTCCTGACGGTCAAGCCTGAACCCACGCCCATCGAGGTGGCGGAAGCGCAGCGACAGCATGAACTGGCCGAACTGAACCGCCAGTACGCACAGGTGGACCTGAAGCGGGCAACCGCGTTGTACGAGGGAAAATTCATTTCGGGGAAAGAGCTGGAAAACAACCGCAAGCAGCTCCAAGAGGCCGAAGTACGATCCAAGCAGGCCCGTGAGCGGCTCGAACTCCTCAAGGAGGGGACCTCCCAAATCGGCGATGTGCTGGTGGAATCGGTAATCCGCGCTCCGACCGACGGCACGATCCTGGAACGGATGGTAAACCTCGGCGACCCGGTGGTACCCCTCACCTCATACCAGCCGGGGACCGAACTGATGCGGCTCGCCAGCATGAAAAACCTCATTTTCATGGGTACGGTGGACGAGATCGACGTGGGGAAGGTCCGGACCGGAATGCGTGCGGACATCCACATCGGAGCGCTGCCCTCGGAAACCCTGGCCGGAGAACTCTTCTTCATCAGCCCCAAAAGCCGCATGAAGGACAACGTGGTGGTGTTCGACATAAAAATCCGCATCATAGACAACAAGGGAATCAAGCTCCGGGCCGGATACTCCGCCAGCGCCGACCTGGTCGTCCAGGAAAAGAAAAGTATTCTCAACATTCCGGAGCGTCTGGTGGAGTTCCGGGGAGACTCGACCTTCGTGTCCATGAAAGCCGCCGAGGGCGACAGTCTGATGCAGAAGCCGGTGAAGCTGGGGTTTTCCGACGGTTTAAATGTGGAGATCGTGGAAGGCCTTTCCGAAAAAGACAAGGTCATCGATAAATAGTCCCCGAAACGAGCGGAACACATCATGTTTGAATATTATCTGAAAATGGTCTCCCAGTTTGTCGACGACATGCGGAAGCAGAAGCTGCGCTGTTTCCTGACCATGTCCGGCATCACCTGGGGAACGATGTCGGTCATTCTCCTTCTGGCGCTCGGGGAATCGTTCCGCGAAGTCTCCATCAAGAACATGACCGGCATGGGCGCCAACATCGTTATCATGGGCGGGGGAAGAACTTCCCTCTCCAGCGAAGGCCTCCCCGCGGGCAGGCACATCCGGCTCCGCGAGGAAACTGCGGCCTTCCTCCGGGCCAGCATCCCGGGAATCGATCTGCTCTCCCCGGAGATACAGCGGTATATGACAATGAACGTGGGCGGAACCCGGCAGAGCTACAACCTGGTGGGCGTGTATCCCGAGTACGGCATACTGCGCAATCTCGCCCCCCGGAAGGGCGGCCGGTTCATCGACCGGCTCGACATGGAAAACCGGCGGCGGGTCGTATTCCTCGGGTCCGACATATCGGACAAGTTTTTCGGGAAGGGTGTGAATTCCGTCGGCAAAACCCTCATGATCAACGGAATGCCTTTCACGGTCATCGGGATCATGGAACACAAGGTTCAGAACTCATCCTACATGAACCGCGACCAATCAATCGCTTTCATGCCTTTCTCCACCTGCCAGGACGTTTTCAATGTAAAAAATATCGAGCGGATCATATTCCGCGCCCGGAACACGGACGACACTCCGCGCATCCAGGAATCCATCCGTGCCATTCTGGGAAGAAAGTTCGGCTTCCTGCCGGAAGACAAGGACGCCATCTGGATGTGGGATACCTCCGAAGGAACGCGGTTCATCTCCATGTTCTTCCTCGGTTTCGAGGCATTCCTTTTCATGGGCGGCCTGTTCACGCTCATCGTCGGCGGTATCGGAGTAGCCAATATCATGTATGTAACCATCCGCGAGCGGCGGCGGGAGATCGGCGTCAAATCGGCGCTCGGAGCTACTCCCCGCATGATCCTGGCCCAGTTCATGCTCGAATCGTTTCTCATCATGCTCATCGGCGGCTCGATCGGGGTTCTGGGCGCGTGGTTCATCGTTACCATCTTCAGTTCTCCGGCTCTCTCCGGAATTCAGACCGTCATGGGGAAACCGTCCATCGACTTCACCATCGCGCTCGTCACCGCTTCGCTCCTCGCCCTGATCGGATTCGCCGCGGGATGGTCGCCGGCCCGGAGCGCGGCGGATATGGATCCGGTTCGGGCACTGGAATTCTGAAAAGGACAGTGGGCGAAAGCCGGAATCCTGAATTCAGGAGAACAGAAGCAAGAACGCATTGGTCTTCCGACTTCTGAACGGCAGAGTTCCGTCTCTCTTCCACTAGGCACTCAGGCACTTTGGCACTCAGGCACTTTCATAAAGCGGGGAACCATGCACTTCCTACTCTCATATCTCTATGAATTCCGCCACCAGAAGCTCCGCATGTTTCTCACCATCATGGCGGTGGCGTGGGGAATGACCAATATCGCGCTCATGCTCTCGGTCGGAGAAGGACTGTACCGGATGATGTATACCGGAATGGCCGGCATGGGCGAAGGGATCGTGGTCTGCTGGCCGAACCAGAGCTCCATGACCTACCGGGGATTCGGCCCCGGCCGGTGGGTCCGGGTCACCGAGGATGACATTCACGCGGCGGAAAGGATACCGGACATGGCTGCCATCAGCGCCGAATATTCCGGATGGGGAGTGCAGTTGAAGGCGGGCGAAAAGACAACCTCCCGTCAGGTCCGCGGAGTGTACCCCTGTTACGGCGCCATGCGGAACCTGTATCCGGAGCCCGGCGGGCGGTTTCTGAACCAACTGGACGAAAGCCGGAGACGGCGGATGATTTTCATCGGGGACGAGGTGCGCGACGTGCTTTTTGGAAAAGGCGCGAATCCGGTCGGTTCGACCCTGTTGGTCAACGGAACTCCCTTTACGATCGTCGGAGTGATGCGGCACAAATTCCAGAGCGCGATGTACAGCGGTTCGGACGCCGGCGCCTGTTTTATTCCCGCCGCGACATTCCGGACCCTTTTCAACCGTCAGTATGTGAACATCGCGCTCCTCAAACCGAGCTCGGAGGAAACATCGAAAAAGGTGCAGGACTCGTTCCGGGAACTCATCGCCGGGCGGCGGGGGTTTCACCCGGAAGACACAGATATCATAAAAACCTGGGACACCTTTGAATCCATGGCCATGCAGAGGAAGGTTTTTCGCGGACTGCAGATATTTTTCGGGTTCATGGGCGGGTTGACCCTGCTCATCGCCGGAATCGGCGTGGCCAACATCATGTATGTTACGGTCAAGGAACGGACCCGGGAGATCGGTATCAAGATGGCGGTTGGAGCCCATCCCGTACTGATTGTCTTCCAGTTTCTCACCGAAGCGATCCTGACCGTCTGCATCGGAGGAGCGCTGGGCGTGCTCATGGCGCTGGGACTCATTGAAGTCTTCACTCTAATCCCACTGCCGGAAAGCTTCACCTCGGTCCTGGGCCGTCCCGAGCCGGTGTTCAGCGGCATGATCGCGCTGTTATGCGTCAGTATCCTGAATATCATCGGACTCGCGGCGGGGTTCTTCCCCGCGCGGCGCGCCTCGCTGGTTGACCCTGTTGATGCGCTCCGGTACGAATGACACAGAATAGAGAAAGGACTGTCTGCCGTGATTCAGCTCAATAATGTTTCCAAGGTTTACACGATGGGCAAAGTGGAGGTGAACGCACTCGGCCCGGCTTCTCTGCATATCGGCAGAGGGGAATTCGTGGCGGTGCTCGGCCCTTCGGGCTCCGGAAAAAGCACCATGATGAACATCCTGGGATGCCTGGACCAGCCGACAGCGGGCGAATATCTCCTCGATGACGCTCCGGTACACCAACTCGGCAGAACCCGTCTGGCCCAGGTTCGCAACCGCAAAATCGGCTTCGTGTTCCAGAGCTTCAACCTGCTGCCCTTCGCCACTGCGTACGAGAACATTGAACTGCCCATGCTCTATGCCAGAATTTCCGCCAGGAAACGACGGGAGAAGGTCAACCATCTGCTTGACAGCGTGGGGCTTTCGGACCGGGCCGGGCACCGTCCGGCGGAACTGTCGGGCGGACAGCGTCAGCGGGTCGCCGTGGCCCGCTCCCTGGCGAACGACCCGGATATCATTCTCGCCGACGAGCCGACAGGGAACCTGGACACCAAGTCCGGTGCGGAAGTCCTCGCCCTGTTCGAGGACCTGAACCGCCGGGGCAAAACCCTCATCTTCGTTACCCATGACGAGAAGCTGGCCGCTCATGCCCATCGTGTCATCCGGCTTCTTGACGGTAAAATTGATCAGGACTGCTCCAGAAGCCAATGAGGGCGCTTCGCGGCTTTGTGTGGGGAAACGAGTGATGAAAGAAGGACTCGGGAGAAGGGAACCGGTTGCCCATGCCGGAGTGTACGGTTCAGGGCGGGCGAGGCATGCCTCGCCCCTGCGGCCTTTCACTTGTGCCTTTGTACCTCTGTGCCACTGCATCGTTCACTATCATTAGAGTACAGCGAA